>JBLHMA010000017.1:0-30497 GCA_047621545.1 Cognaticolwellia sp.
AACGCCGCCGGTGATCTGCAGGCAGAAGGACTCGTGGTCGGTGTAGCTGGAATTTTCTGTGCTCCAGTAAGGACCACAGGCGATGCCGTTGGGGAAATACAGACCGTCGACCTGCGCATCGCTGCACTCGGTGTAGCTGGCGGTTTCGCTGACCGAACCGCAGGTCACCGTCTTGCCTAGGACCGTCTGAGACGTCTGGAAGCCCTTGGGCATGGGGTCTACCGCGTCGCATTGGCCGTCGGCGTTCCAGTCATCGCCGTCGTTCGCTGGGTCGTAGACGCCGGAGCTGCAGTCCTCGCAGGTGTCCGCATCGGTGTCGCTGCAGACAAAGGGGTTCTCCTGGGCGGAGTCGTCCACGTCCAGCGAGCCGTCGTTGTCGTCGTCGACATCGCCGGCGTTGCAGAGGCCGTCCAGGTCAAAGTCTGGGCCGTCGTTCTCGGTGTCTGGCAGGCCGTTGCTGCAGTCGTCGCAGGTGTCGGCGTCCAGGTCCTGGCAGAGGGTGGCGTCCAAGGGCGCGATGTCGTCCCCGTCGGACACCGTGTCGTTGTCGTCATCGTCGTCCGTGTCATCGCAGGTGCCGTCTGCGTCCGTGTCGCCGCTCGCGTCGCCTCCGTCACACAGGTCCTGGTCGTCGCAGATTCCGTCGCCGTCGCTGTCTGAGCTTGCGTCGTCTCCGTCACACAGGTCCAGGGCATCGCAGACGCCGTCGTCATCCGCGTCAGCGTCGTCGTCGCCCTCACAGGCATCCAGCTCGTCGCAGACCCCGTCGATGTCGGTGTCGTCGCAGGCGCAGCCGGTGAAGAGCAGAGAGAGGGACAGAAGCAGGGACATGGCGGACTCCAGGTTGAGCATCTCTTTTAGAGTGTCAATGCCCGGGCGTGACCCTTCGGGGATCCCTCATGCTTCAGTTTCCGTACTCCATCAGCGGTCCACGCAGCTCTCCAAGCAGGTCCTCCGCTTGGTCCTGGGCTTGTTGCCAGGAGGGGTAGAGCGCCTGCATCTTGCGTTTCCCATCGGCGGTCAGGTGCAGCAGCTGTCCTCGGCCCTGGGACTTGGTTCGCACCAAGCCGTCCCGCTCCAAGCGGCCCAGGTTCCTGGAGAGGGTGCTCTTCTCCAGGCTGAGAGGCTCCACCAAGTCCCGGGCTTGAATGCCCGGATTTGCCGCGATGGCTGCCATCACGTTGATGCGGGCAGCGGTCATGCCGTGTTGGCGTGCGTGGGCGTCGTAGAGACGGGTGACCTCGCGGTTGAGACGCTGTACCCGAAGGCCCAGGCAGTCACGGAGGATGTGGCCGGAGATAGAGGGGATCGTGGACATGGGTTGGTCATACAACATCGAGGATCCCGCGGCAAGCTACTCCTCTCCCGACTCCCGGCTCTCCCCAGCCTGCTCCTCCAGCCACTGCCACACTTCGTCGACGCCCAGGGGCTCCGGAGCCAGGTAGGGGTCGAAACTCGCGGGGATGACCAGCAGCCCGGGGGCACGCTCCCGGACGTGCGCCAACATGCGCGGCAGCTCGCCTTCGCGCAGCAGGTCCACCTTGTTCAGCGCGACCAGAGTTGGGCGGCTCCGGGCCTGGACCGTGTCCAGGAGAGCCCGGTCTGGGGCCTGCAGGCCGCCTTCGGCGTTGAGCACAACCAGGTACAGGTCCGCGTGGTCCAAGTACATCTGGGTCTCTTCGCTCAAGCCATCGTCCACGTCGCCATGCCCGGGGGTGTTGAGGACGAAGAGCCGCTCGGAGAGTTTGTGCACGCCCGCTTCCCGGGTGGCGCCGGCCACCGGGTCGATGTTTCCGGTGTCGATGCCAAACAAGGCCCGAAGGGCGCTGTCCTTGCCCGAGGACGGCGGTCCAACAATGGCCACGGTCATTCTGCCCTGTAGGGCCTCGCGCAGCTTGGCCAGGGCCATGAGCACCGCTGGCAGCTTCTTCTCTTGCTCGCGCTCGTCCCGGTTGCGAAGCCAGATCAGCGGCATCAAGAAGAAGAACACGCGCAGCAGATAGTTGCGCTTGAACTCGTAGCGCCATTCCGGTGGAATGAGGCCCTGCTTGGGCGGGCCGTAGGGAGCCATCAAGGCGTAGTCGCCGGCCGCCTGGGGGCTCAAGGCCTTCCGGTCTACCAAGGCCCCGATAAGCCTGGCCTCGAGCACATCGATCTCTCCAGCTGGGCCGTAGCCCTTCTTCTCCAGGAGCCGGCGCAGGCTGGTGCGCCAGGAAGGGCAGTGAACCCCTCCAATACGACGTATCGCAGACTCAACGGCAGCAGCGCGCTCGCCACGGCGTCCCTCTGCAGACAGGCCAAGGACCGCCTCCAGGGTCTCCAGCTCTTCGGGCCGGGCCCGATCCAGCAGGCGTCGTAGGCTCACTTGGTGGACCCGCTGCTGGGAGCTGCGTTGGAAGTGGAGGAGCCGATCTGGGGCGCCTTGGCCGAAGCGACTTGGTCGAAGATCTGCTTGAGCTCCCCGATGGGCAGCTTCTGGTCGGACTGGATGTAGCGGATGGCTGCCTCTCCGATACCGTAGGTGGCGCCTGCTGCGACCGCTCCGGCCAGAGCGGCGGTGGCCACTTGGGCGACCTGGGCTCCAGGGATCCAACCAGCGGTCTTCAGAATGGCCACGCCCTTCTTGATGAAGCCCTTGGAGGAGCCGGCCAGCAGCTCACCGACCATCCAGAGGATGACGTCCTTGTCGAGCTTCTTGTTGTGCACCTGAGTGATGGCCTCGACCAGCTGGACCTGGATGAAGGTCACCGCGGTGATGTCCGCGCCAGGGATGGGCACGGCGCCGGCTAGGGCGGCCTTGCGGGCTGCTTTCTTGATCAAGGGTTGGCAGGCCAAGCGCTTGTTCTGGAGATGCCGGGCAAAGAGCAGGGAGCTGCCCTTTTCTACGAGCACGTCGTCGATCCAGGAGACCACCTCCTCCAGGCCGATGGGCTCGATGCCCAGAGCTGGATGGGGGTCAAAGCTGGTCGCCACCACCTGGTCCGCGGACAGGCCGAGCTGCGCGATGGTGCGGGTCACAAAGTCATCCCGTTGGAAGGGACGGATCAGGTCGATCTTGTTCAGACAGACCAGGGTGGGCAGGCCGCCGGCGTTGCGGGTTTGCACGGACTGCAGGTCGTTGAGGATGGCTTTGGTCGCGCCCCCCTCAGCATTCACGATGAACAGGGCCAAGTCCAGGCGATCCAGGACCTGGCGGGCCACCGAGTCCACCTCGGCGCGCACGTCCTGAAAGCCCGGTGTGTTGACCACGACAAAGCGGCCCTCGCCGTCCAACTGGGCCAGGCGCAGGGTCTCCGTAGAGCCGGGGACCGGGTCGATCTCGCCAAAGTCCACCCCAAATAGGGCACGGATCGCGGCGTCCTTGCCAGCAGAGGCCGGGCCGACGACCGCAAGGGCCAAGCGAGAGTCGAGGGCTTTGTCGAGGTCGGTAGACATGGTCTTCCTTTACTGAAGCTGCAGCATCTTGGACTTGTCGATGTCCAAGGGCAAAATGCCGAAGGGGGTGTCCACGTTCAAGTCAGCGTCCAGGCGGACCTTGATCTCGTCGCGATCCTTGATGGCGCTCAGAATCGCTGTTCCGGCTTGTAGCAGGTTCAGGTCGATGGGAATGGTCACCAATCCGGTCTCGTTGGGCTCGATGGTCGCGAACTGGCCGATGGTGCCGCCGCCGACCTTGGTGCCCTTTAGATACATGTCGTACTTGAAATCCTGAAAGTTCAGGATCGAGGCCTGCTTGTGGGTCACGTTCAGGTCCAAACCCAGGCTGGCCTTGTTCTGCAGGACGGCCAGATCGGTCACGCGCAGGCCTTGGAAGCTGATGTCCGGCTTTTGCAGCATGGGGAACTCACCCCTCTCGTCATAGGGCAGCTCGATCACACCGAGGGGGGTGTTGAAACCGATGTTGCCCTTCAGGCCAAAGGGAACGTTGTCCTTGCCCTTAATGTCGCCAACCAGCTTGATCAGGTTGGCGAACTTCACGTTGACGGGGATGCGAAGTTCGCTGTCCGCAGCGGCGTCCAGTGTCATCCCATTGGGCTTCTGGCCGGTGAAGAAGTTCGCACCGGCCAGGTCCAAATCGTAGGTCAAGCTCGCCAGCGTCACCGAGATGGGGTTGGGATTCCGCACATTGAACACGAACTCGGTGTCCGCACCGGTGAAGTTCACGTCTTGCACGTCCAAATTCTTGAACTGCACCGTGGGCTTGTACTGATCCAGGTCGAGACCCTGAAGGATCTTGGGGCAACCCGTAAACATCAGGATGGGCATCAGAGCGAACATTTGGACTCCAGTTTGCGGCAGTCTATTGCCTTACAAGGGAGTTTGACGGTGCAGAAGAGCCATTCCTCCTTACTCGGCTGTGGCAGGGCCAGTCAGTGTGCGGCGTACATTCTCCGCCCGCTTGAGTCCCTCGGCCAGCTCTCCAGGGGCCAGCCAGACCCTTAGGCGCTGCTGATTTAGGGCCCCAGGGTGGCCGTGCAGGAGCCACAGCAGGTCCTCGGCGAGGGCCGGATCTCTGAGGGACGCTGGAGGTGCACCTTGAGTGGACAAGAGCATGTCCACCACGCTCAGACCGAGTCCGCCCCGTTGACCCCCTGTGCTCTGTTGAGTCCGCGCGATCTCAAACGCCGTCGAGGCCAGCACGGCCAGCTCCAAGACCCACCCTCGGCTGCTCAGGGCCAGTGCGTCCGATCCGCGGGTCCAGGAGCCCAGGATCTTCCCCGGGCTCGGAGGGGGCTCCGCGCCGCTGGGCGTCCACACCAACAGGGCCTGGGCGCGGGCACGAGGGGCCGGCTTGGTCTGGGGAGTGAAGTGCTGAAGCGAGAGGGCCTCGCGGTCTTGGTCCAGTCGCCCCTGAAGCTCCCCCAGTGCAGTGCAGAGCTGCTCCACCTCCTCCATCAGCTGGTCCACGCGCATGTTGAGCTGCACCCGGCAGGCGTGGTCCCAGGTCACCACTGCCCGCAGCTTGCCGAGTTGAATCCAGTCTGGCCCCAGGCTGATGCGGTCGCTTAGCTGGCCCGCTACCCAGAGAGGCGGGGGATCTAAAGTGAGCTGCGCGCGCACGTGTCCGCCGCTCTCCGGCAGATCCAGCTCGAAGTGTTGGCCCGAGAGGGTGCAGCGCAGGGAGAGACGGCCCGCGCGGCGCTCGACGTAGCCCTTGTGGGTTTCCGCCCAGTGCGCCCAGTCTGGAGGCACCGCGAAGAAGCCGGAGGTGACGTGGCCCAGGCCTTGGAGCACCTTAACGGCACCGAAGATCAGGCCGAGCAGAACCAGAGTGGGGCAGAGCAGCCAGGGCGCCAGGGCCAGGATGTCTACGAACTCGTTGTTCATGGGACCCGTAGTTGGGCCGCAAAAAGCTGAACGAAGCAGCGCAGGTTCCCCAGGTTGGAGAATCCGAAGAAGCCCAGGATGAGGAAGACTTGGGTCACGCCGGGATGCTACTCCATAGCCGGAACAGGGTCCGCGCTGGCAAGCTCCGTGTCGGCTCTGAAGTGCTCCGGGTCCACCGCTTTGCCGCCCACCCGAACCACAAAGTGCAGGTGAGGTCCGGTGCTACGACCTGTGTTTCCGCTCTGGCCGATGGCCTGTCCGCGCTGGACTTGCTCCTTCTTCTCCACCTCCAGGCTGTCCAAGTGGCAGTAGCTGGTGCGTACGCCGTTGCTGTGGTCGATGACCACGTAGTTGCCGTTGACCGCGTCGTTGCCGGCCACTGTGACCTTGCCCTTTTGGGCGGCCCAGACCGGGGTCCCCACCGGCACGCTCAAGTCCACGCCGTTGTGGAACTTGCGCTTAGAGAGCACCGGGTGGTGTCGGTAGCCATAGGGGCTTGAGATGCGCGCACCATCCAAGACCGGCCACTGCAAGGTCAGCATGGCGGCGGTGCCCAGGGTGGTGCTCACCAAGCGGTCGCCGAGCTGCTGCTCCTTGGCGCTCAGATAGCGGCGTAGGGTGTCCCAGCGCTCCGGGGTGGCCTCGCCCGCGGAGCGCGCTCTCTCCATGGCCCGTTCCGTGCCCGCTGGCCCGAGTGCGTATCGCTGGAGGGTGACTCGAGCGTCCTCTCCCTCCTGATACAGGCTGTCGAGGACCACAAGGTGCTGGTCGGGCAGCGGCTGGCTGTCGTCCACCAAGCCCCGGTATGGCTCTGGTACGGGGGTCTCGACCAGAGCTGCTTTGGCTGCGCTGCGGAAGGGCTCGGGGAAGCTGCCATCCTGGCTCTCCCATTGGCTGGGCAGCGCGCCGTTTTCGGTGTTTAGGCTGTTGGCGTTCAGGCTCGTGTTCACCCGGGCGACCAGGCGGTCGATGTCGGCGCTGTGGGTGTTTAGGGTGCTGACCAGTGGGGCGGTGCTCACATCCAGGCCCGTGGCCCATGCGAAGGCTTGGGTGCCCAGGTTCCCAAGCGGCGTGCGGCTCCAGACGGCCATTAGCACGCCGACGACCAGGACCAGATCCATCAGGCTGCCGCGGACGGGGCGCTTGGCGCGGGCGGTTTTCACAGCCACCCCCAGATGGGCAGGCCGTAGCGGATGGCCAGTGCGGCGAGGGGCAAGACCAGGAAGGCCCACGGCCAGCCGTCGGAGCGCTTCTCTGGGGGCTCCAGGGAACCGAGCACCCTGCGTAGACCCGAGAAGCCTAGTCGCCAGGCCACCAGCAGCGCCAGGCCCACGCCGATCACTTGAGCGCCCATGGCATGCAGGTCCACCAAGCTGTCCTCGATGGCCATCGCCACGACCCAGGAGCCGGCGAGGGAGATGGGGATCCAGAACAGGGGGACCAGCACCGCGCGTGCCGAGAGTGCTCTCTTGTAGGCCCCCCATGAGAGCTTTGGCGCCTGCGAGGTCAGAGCGAGGCACAGGAAGAGGTACAGGTCGGCGAGCAGCTCCACCCCAATGGCAAACCAAGCCGCTGGGGCTTGAAGTTGGTCAGCCGCCAAGCCTTTTAGGGAGAGCGCCTGAACAGCTGGGGCGAGCGCGTCGTTGCACCAGACCAGTGCGGAGAAGAGCTGATCGTCCAGGTGATCGGCCGCCAGATGCACCCCGAGAGCTGCCAGACCCAGCTGGCCCAGACCCACCCAGAGCACCCGGCTGCTAGACGCAGCATTGTCGACGCGGATCAGGGACTGGAGCGGCACGGGGCTCTCGCAGGGCGTGGGTGGCGGCAGGGAAACGTAGGGGGGGTGGGAAGTCTTACAGCGTAGACTCCATTCACAATTTCGGGTTCAGCATGTCTTTTTGGGAGAGCGGGGTCGTGCTCACCGGCCTTCTGCTCGCGCTGCTCTTGTTGGTGGCTGGTCTTGTACGGCGAATTCTGCCGCCGATTGGAAAGCTGGGAATCCCAGATTCCATGGTCGCGGGCTGCCTGGGACTGCTGCTGGGTCCCTCCGCTTTGGCGCTGCTGCCCATCGATCCAGACGTGTTGGAGTCCCTGGTTTATCACGGGCTGGCCATCGTCTTTATTGCGGTCAGTCTGCAGCGCCCGGCCAAGGGAGCCAAGGGGGGCGGGGCCCGCAGCGTGGCGTTTATGATTCCCACGATGGCCGTCCTCCAGGCCATCGTGGGCGTGCTCGTGGTGCTGGTCTTTATGGCGGCCCAAGGCACGGACCTGCACCCCGGTCTCGGTCTGCTCCTGCCACTGGGCTTTCAGCAGGGTCCGGGCCAGGCGCTCTCCATGGGCCAGTCTTGGGAACCCGGACTGGCCGAAGGCGCGGGAGTGGGCTTGATCATCGCCGCGCTGGGCTTTGCCTGGGCCGTCTTTGTGGGGGTGCCGCTGGTGGTCCTTGGCAAGCGAAGAGGCTGGCTGTTGGTGGGTACGTCCGGCAGCTCTGGTGTGGTGGAAGAGGCGGAGAAGGAGGCCGTCTCGCCAGCGGGCTCGATGGAGCTGCTGGGCTTTCAGGTGGCGGCCATCGCGGCGGTCTATCTGCTGACCTTGGGTGTTGTAGAAGGCATCTCGCACCTGCTCGAAGGCAAGGCCCAGTTTCAGAACATGATCTGGGGCTTTCACTTCATCATTGGCGGTGCCTTGGCCTTGGGCGTGCGGGCTCTGCTCAGCAAGTTTGATGTGCCGACGCCTCTGAACGACCGAATGCTCGGGCAGATCAGCGGCACGACCGTGGACTTCGTCACCTGCGCGGCCCTGGCAGCGGTGAACCTGATGGTCTTCCAGAACAACCTGATGCTCATCTTGGTGCTCACCTCGTTCGGCGGGGTGGTGACGGTCATCGCGAGCCTCTGGCTGGCCCGTCGTGCCTTCCCCAATGACACCTTCCAGCACGCCGTCATGATGTTCGGCGCAGTGACCGGAACTCTGCCCACCGGCTTGGCCCTCTTGCGTATCCTGGATCCCGAGATGAAGAGCTCGGCGCCGGGAAACGCGGTCTTGGGCTCGGCGGGGTCCTTGATTCTCAGCGTGCCTTTGCTGCTGGTGGTCTTGCCATTGGCTACGAGCGGTTGGCCCGATGACGTGCAGGGCGCCTTGTTCAAGTGTCTGGGGGTTCTCGCGCTGTACCTGGTGGCGTTGCTCGTGGGCTGGCGTTTTCTGGGCCCACTACGTATCTTCTCTCCCTTGCGCATCTGGCCCAAAGATGTAGTGGGGGACGAGTAGAGCTGAATAGGCTATGGGAGGAGGGTCTGGACTTGAGGGATTGTGTTGATCAAAGCCCTGCAACTGGACCAAGCCGCGGTGATTGGGGACATCCACGGGCGTTTGGACCTGCTTGAACTGCTCCTGGATCAGGTGCAGGGGCGGCCTCTGGTCAGCGTCGGGGACATCTGCGACAGGGGCGCCGATTCCTCCTCTTGCGTGGATCTATTGGTCCGAGAGGAGGCCCATGGGGTGCGGGGAAACCATGAGCAGTGGCTCATTGATTGGTGTCAGGGAAAAGGCCTGGACAAGATGGCGCTGCACCACCGCATGGGCGGGCGCGCGACCCTGCTCAGCTACGGGGTGGATCCGGACAGTCCTGCCGTGGATGGTGCCCACACCGCCGTGCCCAGCTACCACAAGCGCTGGCTCAGCGCGCTGCCCTATGTGCTGGACCTTGAGGTAGACGGGCAGGACTATTGGGTCATCCATGCCGGCATCCCTGGGGTTTTCTCATTCAACGGTTTGCTCCCCGAGGAGGTCGTCCCCCACCTTGTAGAGAATCACCCCGAGTCCCTGCTTTGGACCAAGACCCAGCCGGACATGATGCCCTGGGTGGATCGCCCCGTCATTATCGGACACGTGCCCCAGCGGGAGCCATTCGACGACGGGCGGATCATTGCCGTGGACACAGGAGCGGGCCGGTGGTCCGACGGTGGGCTCACCGCAGTGCTGCTTCCCGAGCGAGAATTCGTGACGGTCTACGCCGACTAAGACGGCCTGATAGACGCTTCGTTTACGTTGCGGGCGTGGTGCCTATCTATCCGCGACGAAGTAGAGCCAGAGAACCTTTCGCCTTGGATGAGCATGGACGACCGCCTGTACAGGGCCCTGGGTGTGCCACGCACAGCCGCTGCCAAGGAGATCAAAAAGGCCTACCGGAAGCTGGCCAAGGCGCTGCACCCGGACGCCAATCCAGACAACCTCAAGGCCCACGAGCGCTTCAAGGAAGTGTCCGCCGCTTACGAGGTGCTCGGCAATGAAGAGAAGCGCAAGTCCTACGACCGCTTTGGAAGTGCGGCGACCAAGGCCGGCTTTGACTCGGAGCAAGCCAAGCGCTGGGAGCAGTTTCAGCGCGGCGGTGGAGGCATGGGCATGGATGACATGCTCAACCAGATGTTCAATGGCGGCGGTCGTGCCGGTCGGGCCCGTCAAGGTGGATTCGGAGGAGGATTTGGTGGCCCACGACAAGGCCACGATATCCAGGCGCATGTAGAGCTGGACTTCCGTACAGCCGCTCTTGGGGGCGAGGTCACGCTGAGCCGCGGTGGGAACAGCCCCATGCGGGTGCGCGTACCAGCCGGAGCCAAGGAGGGAGACACCATTCGCCTGCGCGGCAAGGGCCAGCCCTCTCGCAGCGGCGGCCGACCGGGGGATCTGCTGCTTCAGATCTCCGTGCGCCCCGACGAGGTGTTCACCCGGCAGGGACTGGACTTGGAGGTGGAGGTGCCCGTGTCGGTTGGAGCGCTGCTTCGTGGCGGCAAGATCGAGGTGCCCTCGCTTGGGGGAATCTTGCGCTTGAGTGTTCCTTCAGGCTCCGACAATGGCCGCGTCCTACGTCTAAAGGGCAAAGGCATTCAGCGGGGCTCCAAGACCGGCAACCTCTTGGCCAAGCTGATGGTCAAGCTGCCGCCTCTGCATGCCGACAGCATCGTGGCTCTGGGGCCGCTTCTGGACCTCTTGGAAATCAATGAACCCGATCCAGGTCATTCATCGGAGGAATGAGCCCCTTTTCAATCCGTCAGCCGTGTGCACAGTTCGTGGCAGAACCACCTGGAGTGCCCATGGCCACCATTGAGCTGACCGCAGAGAATTTTGAACAGATCGTCACCGAAAACGACATGGTTGTCGTGGACTTCTGGGCGAGTTGGTGCGGCCCATGCAAGAGCTTTGCCCCCGTATTCGAGGCCAGCTCGGAGCAGAACCAGACCATCGTGCATGCCAAGGTGAACACCGAAGAGCAGCCGTCTCTTGCGGGTCACTTCAACATCCGCAGCATCCCGACCCTGATGGTCTTTCGCGAGAAAGTCATGCTCTTCAACCAGGCGGGTGCCCTCCCTGCGGCAGGATTTGCAGACTTGATCAAGCAGGTCCAGGACCTGGACATGGACGAAGTCCGGGCCAAGATCGCCGAGGGTCAGGCCGCCCAGGAGACCTGAGTCCCGTCCCTTGGACGCGTGCGGCAAGGCGAGGGCGGACGTGGTCCGGGTCGCTGAGACCGGCTCAGGGAGCGCCTGTCGGCCACCCGAGCGCCGAAGGGTGCTGACTCAGAGGAGTGAGCACATGGAAGATGTCCACGGGCAGGGGGCCCTGGAGTTCGCCGGATGCGTTCCGAGGTGGGTACTTGGGAAAGAGCAGTGCGCCGGAGCAGGGGGCGCGGAGCTCGGGCGTTCCAACAGCGCTCAGCAGTTCGCCGGCCTGGACGGGTTCGAAGTTGCGTAGACCGTTTCGCAGGCGCAAGGCGGCGCTGGCGTAGGGCTCCTTGTGCGCAGTACGCCAGAGCCGCATTTCTTTTGCGCTACGGGTCAGGAGGGCCAGATCCTTGCCGGCCAACATGGCCTCGGCTGCGTCAAGGGCCCGCTCCATGACGGCCAGGGCCAGCTGCGTGGTCTGTGGGCGCATGCCTTTCTGGGAGAGCTCGATCGTAAGCGCCGCTCGCCCCTGATCCCGGACATACTCGTCCAGACAGCAGGTGCCTGTCGCGAAGGACTCCCCCATTGGGCGGGTGACCCAGTCTTGGGCGCCCTGGAGGATCTGGGCCCAGTGTTCAAGCAGCGGGGTCCAAGGGTGAATGTGGAAAGGCAGGGCGGTGGGCTCGATGGTCTGGTGCAGGTCCACGACCAGGTCTGCTTGGTCCAATATGGGCATGAGTTCCGCGGCCCGTCGGCGTTCCCAGCTCTGGGGTCCGGGTAGAAAGACGCGGTTCAAGTCCGCCTCACCGAAGCGGCGGCCCAGGCGTGCGGCGGGCGGGTTTCCCACGACCACCGTCAGGCGTCCCGCGAAGCGTCGGGTGCCCTGCCGCAAGGCATCCAAGAGCTGGATGGCGGCGGGTAGGCTGCCGGTCTCATCGCCGTGGGTCATGCAGCAGAGCACCACATGAAAGCCCCCCCCGTCGCCGGCCTGGGCCACAAATGGGGGGAGGGAGGCGCTGCTCGGGCATAGGCCCGCGAAGCGCGTGAGCAAGGCGTTGAGCTCCGACATAGCCGCATCGTACACCGTCCTAGACCTTCAGGCGGCTGCCTGGTCGGCTCCCTGTCCGCGCATGCTGGTTTGGGGAAGATGAAGCGCAGCGTTGTGCCTTGTTCTTGGCCGGAGTGGACTCGATGCATCCGCCAAGAGCCAAGGTGGCCTGTTTTGGGAGGCCATGCCTACACCACGTCCGCTGGTCTGAGTTGTGATGTCTCGAGTGCTCAGCCCATCGGCAAACAGAGCGGCCTCCAGGCCCTCTTGGGTCTGACTGGGCAGTCCCATCTTCTCGGCCTTCTGGCGCACCCGCTCCCAGTTCACCCCGGGGCCGTTGCCGTCCAGGCTGATCACGAAGTTGGACCCTTCGAGTGCGGTGACGATCTTCAGGACGCCTGTGCGAGCAGGTCCCAAAAGGTGTGCCCTGTGGTGCGGCGCCGAGCCATTGGTCTACGGCTGCGCTGTGCTCGGCGGACATGTTCCCCTTGGCATCCAGGCTGACAAAGCCTTGGCCGCAGTCACTGCAGCGACGACAATCATCATGGGGTTGCCGTAGACGGCGAGTGAGACTCTCTGAGAAGGGTGATTCCAAGGCTCAGGTGGCCAGTTTGTTCACGGCCGCAACCAGCATCTCAGCCTTGAAGGGCTTCACGATCCAGCCCTTGGCACCCTGTGCCTTGGCTTGTCGGATCAACGCCGGCTGAGCCTCGGAGGTGAGCATCACGATCGGAACGCCGACCGCACAGCCGCTCTTGCGGACGGCCTCCAGCATCTGGAGTCCGCTCATGCGCGGCATGTTCACGTCACAGATGACCATGGCCAGGTCACTATTTTCCCGAATCTTGGACTGTCCGTCCATGCCATCAACGGCCTCGACAACGGTGTACCCCGCCTGGCTCAGCGCGATTCGAACTTGTTGGCGTACGGTCGAGGAATCATCCACCACCAAGATCTTCTTTCCCATTACTTTGCCCTCCGGTCATTCGCTCTTGGAGCTAGACAAGAAGACCGAACGGACCGTGGGACCTACACTTTAGCAGATATTCAGAATCAGCCAGGGGTTGTGATCCTCCGCCGGCGCACGACTAGCAGACCACCAATAAGGAGAAATACGGTTCCACCAGCGAAGGCTGGGGCGTCAGATGCGCTGCAGCCACATCCTCCGGGCTCACCGGCGAGCACAGCAGCCCCGGAGCCGCTGGGCTCGGTGCAGTCGGTGCTGGTATCTGCGGTGTCGCAGTCCTCCTCGCAGGCTGAATCGTCCGTGCAGTCGTCGTCGTCACAGTCGATGTCGTCGTCGCTGTCGTTGTCGAGCTCGTCGTCGCAGATCTCGACATCGAGGCAGATGTCGTCTTCCGAGCAGTCGTCATCGTCGCAGTCTGTGTCGCCGTCGCCGTCGTTGTCGAAGGTGTCGTCGCAGGTGGTCTCGGTACCTGTGCAGATGTCGTCTTCCGAACAGTCGTCATCGTCGCAGTCTGTGTCGCCGTCGCCGTCGTTGTCGAAGGTGTCGTCGCAGGTGGTCTCGGTACCTGTGCAGATGTCGTCTGCCGAGCAGTCGTCATCGTCGCAGTCGATGTCGCTGTCGCCGTCGTTGTCGAATTCGTCGTCGCAGGTGGTCTCTGGGTCCTCGCAGGGCTCTTCCTCTGCACACTCATCGTCGGCGCAGTCGATGTCGCCGTCTGCATCGTTGTCCATAAGGTCGGAGCAGTTGCCATCCTCTCCATCCTCTCCAGCAAAGGCGGGAGTTCCGAGCATCAAAATCAGGGCGATCAGCGTCATTTAAGTCCTCTTGTCCACGCCGGGGTGGCCCCTACGGGTGTTCTCACAGTGTACCCAGGCTGTAGCACAGCTGGGTCTTCCTTGGCAGTCCTTGGCTCAGCGCGATAAGAGCCGCCGGATCACGGAGTACTCTACATGGCCAAGCCGCCTACCATCGCCAGCCTCGTTCGCACGGCGACCACCTCGCAAGAGCAGTACATCATCAACACGACTGAGATGTTCGCGGAGCACGACTCCGAGCGGATCATCGAGTACTTCGGCCGTTTGAGTCTGCCACGCACCTGGGCTGAAGAGAAGCCAGGTGAGTTTGGCGAGGAAGCCGTTCTCAACGCGCGCTCCGTTCACATCGAACTGGCCGAGATGGCCGGTGTGACCAAGTACCTCGAGCGCAACCAGCGCAAGATCAAGTGGCACGTCACGCACCCCGGCATCGACGGTGCGGCTTCTGTGGCCCTAATTTTTGCCGCTCAGGCAGACTTTGCAATGCTGCGCATCCGCCGCATTCTGCACCTGATCTCGAACATCGACGTGCTCACTCCAGAAGATTGGGGTGTTGCCCGCGAGCTCCTCAACCGCGCCTTCCGCGACTACCGCCAGACCCTGGAGCTGGTGACCGGTCGTTGGATGGAGGCTCTGATGGAGACGGCCGAGGATCACGATACTTTCGTGGCCGCTATGGCCCCTTTCCCTTCGCTGATCCGTGAAAAGACCGCGGCCCTGGAAGCGCAGCGCGAGGACATCGAGAAGGTCCGTGAGGCACTCTCGGTGCAGCCTCCTGGGTACCCCATGGTCAAGCCTCCCCGCTACTTCGGCGGTGACTTGCTCGACAACAGCTCCTGGAAGCATTTCTGGGGCGAGGTTGGCAAGATGGGCGACGGTCTGCGTCAGCAGGTCGGCCTGGGTATCTAAGGTTTTAGTCGGGTGCTCAGCACCCCTCGCCTCTGAAAGCTCGCCCTTGTGGCGGGCTTTTTTTGCCTCGCGCGCTCGTCTAAATCCAGCCCGGTCGTCTAAACCCCGCGCTCTGCGGCCGGCCAGATCAGCTTGTGCTGCTGCAGGTTCAGGCGCGCCTTTAGGCGGTCCTCCAGCATCCACTCCACCAGGGTCTTGGGCTCCAGTTGGCCCCAGACGGGGCTGAGAAGCACATGGGCTACGCGCTCATCGAGCTTCTCGCGCTCAAGGATCTCCCGGGTCCACTCGTAGTCGTTTCGGTCGGCGATCACCGACTTGACCTCGTGGTGAGGAAGGAGTTTCTCCAGGTTAGACCAAAGGTTCTTGTCCTCTTCGCCGGAAGCAGGGGGCTTAAGGTCCAAGATCACTCCAACCTCCTTTGGGACCGGCCCGATGTCGATGGATCCGCTGGTCTCTAAAAGGACATGAGCGCCGGCATCCACAAGGCGTTGAAGCAAGAGAATACACTGGCGCTGGGCCAAGGGCTCGCCTCCAGTGACCTCGATCAGGGGCACGCCGAAGGACAGGGCTTGTGCCACGACATCATCGATGCTGCGGTGCTCACCGCCGGTGAAGGTGTACTCTGAATCGCACCAAGTGCAGCGTAGGTTGCAGCCGGTCAGGCGAACAAAGACACAGGGCACGCCAGCGTAGGAACTCTCTCCCTGAACGGAGAGGTAGACCTCGCTTAGGCGGAGGCGTTCTTGTACGGGGATCTCACTCATGCACGAATCCAGGCTGAGGGTCCGTTATAAATGCGCGCCCGCCTAAAGGCGAGAAGGAGTGCCTGTGCCCAAGTACCGCAACGAAGTCGACTCCCTGGGAACTGTCCGTGTGCCCAACAAGGCCTACTACGGGGCACAGACCAAGCGCGCGATAGACAACTTCCCGGTCAGCGGGGAGCCCATGCCCCTGCGCTTCATCCACGCTCTGGCCCTGGTAAAAAAGGCGGCATGCCACGCCAACGAGGACCTGGGACTGATCGACACCGAGATGGCCGAGTGGATCCAGCAGGCGGCTCAGGAGGTGATCGATGGCGACTGGGACGAGCAATTCCCCATCGATGTCTTTCAGACCGGCTCGGGCACCTCGACCAATATGAACGCGAACGAGGTCATTGGAAACCGCGCGAGCGAGCTCATGGGCGGCGAGCTGGGCGCTCGGCATCCTGTGCATCCCAACGATCACGTCAACATGAGCCAGTCCTCCAACGACGTGATTCCCAGCGCCCTGCACCTGGCTGGCGCCATGGCGCTCCACCAGGACCTGATCCCGGCCCTGAAGTGCCTGCACAAAGAGCTGGTGGCCAAGTCGGTGGAGTGGGACCGGGTAGTGCTCTCGGGCCGCACCCACCTGATGGACGCCACCCCGATCCGCTTGGGCCAGGTCTTCTCTGGCTACGCGGCCCAGATTGAGAAGGGGGTTCAGCGCGCTGAGGGTGCCATGTTGCCTCTCTTGGAGCTGGCTCTGGGCGGCACAGCTGTTGGCACTGGTCTGAACTGCCCAGAGGGCTTTGCCGAGTTGGCCATTCGACGAATCGTCGAGGAGACCGACCTGGACTTCCATCGCGCGGACAACCCATTTGAGGCCCAGTCTGCTCGGGACGCTGTGGTCGAGGTTAGTGGACAGCTCAAGGTGATCGCGGTCTCCCTGAGCAAGATCGCAGGGGACGTTCGGCTGATGGCCAGCGGCCCGCGGGCGGGTCTGGGAGAGCTCATTCTGCCCGCCGTGCAGCCAGGCAGCTCGATCATGCCGGGGAAGGTCAACCCGGTGCACTGCGAGATGGTCGTGATGGTCGCCGCTCAGGTGATGGGCAACGATGTGGCGATCACCCACGGGGGTGCCGGCGGTCAGCTTCAGCTCAACGCGATGCTGCCGCTGCTGGCCAAGAACCTGCTCAGCAGTGTGGAGCTGCTCTCCGGTGCAGCCCGCACCTTTGGGATGCGCTGCGTGCGCGCTCTGGAAGCCAACGAGGCCCAGTGCCAGGCTACGTTGGAGCGCAACCTGTCCATGGGCACCGCCTTGGCGCCAGCGCTTGGCTATGATCGGGCAGCGGAACTGGCCAAGCAAGCGCATGCCCAGGGAGCGAGCATTCGAGAGGTTGCGCTGGCCGAGGCGGTGCTCTCAGAGGACGAATTGAAGCGCTTGCTGGACCCGATCTCTCTGACAGGAGCCTAAAGCCTTTGGGATGGATGCCGACATGCAGGGGGCAAGGAGGCTGACAATGCCTGCGCGTTCGGTCAATGGTTGTGCGTTTGTTGTACTGGCTGGTGGGCTCGCACCTACGACGATGAGTACGGACCAGGTCGTTCAGGCCCTCCAAGGAACATTCCGGCGCGTGAGTTACGCGCCTCCAATGCTGCCCCGGGTGGCCATAGAGATTCTGCGTCTGTCCCAGGCGCCAGTGACCATAGAGCTGTCTAGGGACATAGAGCCGCTCCTGGCTCAAGATCCGTTGTTGACCGCTCAGGTCCTTCGGGCTGCCAACGCGCCAGGAATGGGGGCCAAGAAACCCATCCGCTCCATTCGCCAAGCCGTGACCCGCTTGGGCTTACGGGGCCTACGGGACGTGGTGATAACGGTGAGCCTGCGAAGCCGCGTCTTCCGTACGCCCAGCTACCAAGCTGAGTTGGACGCGCTCTTCAGCCACTCCATGGCTATGGCCACCATCTCCCAGCGTGTCGCGCAGACTACAAAGGGTGACGCGCGCTTCGCCTACCTGTGTGGCCTGCTCGCTGATCTCGGAATCGCGTCCTCACTACTTGTCTTTGGCGAGCTCCCAGAAGGAGCGCCGCCTCTGTTCAGCCTGTGGCCTGCCATGTTGGAGGTGCACGAGGAGGCCGCCGCCACTGTGGGCCAGGCCTGGCGCTTGCCGGAGGAGGTCGTCGCTGTCATTGGTGCCCATCATCGCACCCCCAGCGGGCCCCATGCCCGGTTGCAGTCGACCTTGGCCGTCGCGGAGGAGATCGCGGTGCTCTTGGGACTCCACCTGGGATGTCAGGATCCGAGCTGGGCCTCCTTCTTGAGCGAGGAGCGATTCACTCGTGCACGAGATGCGCTGGGAGTGACCCCTTCCAAGTTCGAGGCCATTCTCGATCAATGTGCCGGCGAACTAGCCCCTCCAAAGCGGGTTGCTTGAGGCTTGGGGAGGTGAGTGAAATGTCCTGTAGTCGAGATTCCTTCCGGCTCTGGCTACCTTCTGAATGCAGATGAAACACGCAGACTCCCCAACACCTGATTCGTCAGACTCTCCGCCGGCCCCTTGGGGTGTGCGCTTTCCCACGATTTTTGGCGAGCTGGATTCCGCGGATCACAAGCTGCTCCTGCGCCGCAGCGTCTCCGATCTGGAACGCCGGGTTCCGGTGAGTCTGTACACCTACGTGCTGCTCTTTGGTGTGCTGGTCCTGCATCCCTCGCTGCGGGCCATGACAGTTTTCTGGGTGGCGATGGCCTGCACCCTCGGTCTGACCCTGCTGCGAGGTTGGGTGGGGCGCTATCTCGGGGACGTGCTCCTGAGCCGTGCGCTGGACGCGCAGAAGGTCTTCGTCCTACTCACGGTGCTTCAGGGTGTGGTGTGGGGAAGCGGCGTGGTGGCTGCCACTTGGTGGAACTACCCCGGAGAGATGGCCGGCATCCTGGTCTTGTTGACCACGACAGGCATCGCTGGTGGGTCCTTGGGCACCTTCACTTTCAGCATGCGTTGCAACGCCCTCTACCAGCTGCTGCTCTCGCTGCCCTTGCTGGTGGCCCTGGCGGTTCAAACCGCGCAAGGCCTGCCCGAAGTTTGGATGCTTGGGGCGCTCATCCTGGTGTTCATCGGCTTTCTGCTCTTCCAAGGGCGACGCCTGGAGAAGGAATACTGGCACTCGGAGATCAACCGGCTCATCGTTGCGCGCAAGCATGTGGAGTTGGTCGCTGCCCGTGAGCGCGCGGAGCAAGCCGCCTTGGCCAAGGGGGTCTTTCTCTCCACGATGTCCCACGAGTTGCGCACGCCGCTCAATGGGGTGTTGGGCATGGTGGATCTGCTGCGCTCTAGTCCCATGAATCGGGAGCAGGATCACTACCTACGCACCATCGGTTCGGCTGGGAATGCGCTGCTTGGTCTGATCGACGACATTCTGGACACGGTGCGTCTTGAGCGTGGCGTGTTGCCGCTCTACAACAAGGAGTTCGCGCCATCGGATGTGGTCGACGAAGTCCTGTCTTGCTTGGCCCCGGTGGCATGGCAGAAGGGGATTCAGTTGGCTGGCGTGGTCCAAGCCACACTGCCCTCACGCTTGTGGGGTGACCCCGCCCGACTCCGGCAGGTCCTGATCAACCTTGTAGGGAATGCGATCAAGTTCACCGAGCATGGCCAGGTCACACTGCGCGTGGGAAGTGCGGGCCGATTGGAAGACGGTGTGCGCCTGCGTCTCGAAGTCGAGGACAGCGGGGTCGGGCTGGAAGGACTGGACTTGGAGCTACTGTTTTGTGTCTTTGAGCAGGGCGATCAGGGGGCTGCACGCCAACATGGGGGAAGCGGCCTGGGCTTGCGCATCTGCCGCGGGCTTGTGGAGCAGATGAAAGGAGAGATTGGGGCCAAGGATCGCGTGGGCCCAGGGGCTATCTTTTGGGCTGAGATCCCCCTCAAGAAGGCCCAGCTGCGAGGTCTGGAGCCACTCTTGCCCTGGACGCGGGCCTGGATTGAAGAGCCCTACCCAGACTCGGCCAGCGCTCTGGAGTCCATCCTGCTGGCCTATGGGGTGCGCCGTTGTGTCCAGAAAGACGCCCAGGTTTGCTTTCTGAGCTTCCCTTGTGCTCCGGAGCGGCTGGCAGCGCTGAGCATCCCGGTGGTTCTTTTGGCAGATGGCCCGCAGCTTGCCGACGCCCGACGCCTGGGGGGAGACTTTGGTGCCCGGGTGTTGCTGCGGCCGCTGCGGCGTTGTGATGTGCTTGAGGTGGTGCTGGGAGCCCCTGCCAGACCGGACACCTTTGATTTGGTCGATGCTTCCTTGCGGGTGCTCCTCGTTGAGGACAACCCGGTCAACGAGCTTGTGGCCCGCCGCTTCTTGGAGCGGGAGGGATTGCGCTGTGAGGTGGCCCGGGACGGGCTGGAGGCTCTTGAGCTGGTCAAGAACAAGGCTTGGGACTTGGTGCTGATGGACTGCCAGATGCCGCGCATGGACGGCTTCGATGCGACCCTGGCCATTCGAGCGTGGGAGAAGGCCCGTCGCCTGTCGCCCGTCGCCATTGTGGCGCTCACCGCCAACACGACGGAGGCAGACCGCGAGCGCTGTGCCACTGTAGGGATGGACGCCTTCTTGCCCAAGCCTCTCCGCAGGGAGGCCCTCTGCGAAGTACTGGCCTCGCTCGCGGCGAAGGGAGTCTTGAGTGATCAGACAGAGGCCAGCGTATGAGCGGGTCAGCCCCGTTTCGCCCTGAGTCGTTTCGCCCTGAGTCGTTTCGCCCTGGGCCGTCTCGCCCTGCGCCGTCTTGCTCAGTCTCGTCGCGTACGGAGCGATTCCGTGAGTACTACCGAGAGAATTTGCCTGCCGACTACGATGGCTGGAGGCAACAGAGGCGCATCACAGCCGCCATGTTGGGGACGGCGCTTCTGCTGGCCCTTGGCGTTCAAGATTGGACCTGGACATTGCTCGGAGTGGCGGCTGCGGTCTGTACCCTGAGCTGCGCGGGGGAGTACCTGGCCCATCGATTCCCAATGCACCGGCCAGTACGCGGCTTGGAGTTCATGTTCCGGCGGCACGTGCGGGTTCACCACCGCTACTTCACCAACCAGCAGATGGCGGGTGGCGACGCCAGGGATGTTCACGCGACCGTACTGGCTCCAGTTCAGCTCCTCGTCTTGCTACTGGTAGGGGCGCTCCCGCTCTCCATGGCCTGTTGGATACTCGTGGGGCCGGACGCTGCCCGAATCTGTGCGGTGAGCATCTTCTGCTACCTGAACGTCTTTGAGTGGGTGCACTTGGCCTGTCACTTGCCTCAGGATCACCCTGCGGTCCAGTTGCCCTTCCTGCAGCGAGCGCGGGAACACCACCGCCTGCACCACAACCCCAGGCACATGGGCACCCAGAACTTTCAGATCTCCAACCCTTGGACCGACCTGCCGCTTGGCACGCGCATAGAGAGTGAGCCCCCAGTTGAGCGCGATCAAGCCGCCTAAAGCACCTAGGGCGTCTGCTTGCTTGATTTGTCGCCCTGCAGCTCGTCCAGCATCGCGGTGTGGGTGTGGAGCACAGCACGCAGTTCTGCGACCAGCTTGTGCCGCCTAGCCTGGAGCTCTTTGACCTGGACTAGGGTGTCTTCGTACTCTTCCTGGGCCGAGGACATGATCTCCTGAGCCTCCAGGCGGGCTTCGCCCAAGACCAAGTCAGCCTCGCGCTTGGCGTTGTCCTCGACATCTGAGCTGAGCTTCTTGGCCAGGACCAGGGTGTCCTTGATCTGGTCCTCGTTGCGCCGCATGCGCTCAAGCTCAAGCTCTCGGTCGCGGATGCGCTCTTCCAGGCGGCGCTTGTCTTTGAGGGTCTCCTCCAGAGTCTCGCGCACCTGGTCCATGAACAGGCGAACCTCTTCGGGGTCAAAGCCCCTGCGGTTCGGAGTGAACTCCTTCTGGATGATGTCCAAGGGTGTGATGCGCGCCATGGTGCTCCTAGAGGGGCTGCCCCGGGGGCTTAGGGTAAGGCCGGCGGGTGCCTTTGCACTATCAGGTCCACCCCAGGCCAGACCTTGGGCAGGGTCTCCATCAGCATGGCCAGGGGATCTGCGCTTTCCTGGGCCAGGGCCAGCAAGTCCACGCGCTCGAAGGGTGTCGCGGCGCTGGCGACCAGCAGGCGCTGGGCAATCGGGTCCCCGACCGCGAATCGGCCGTTGCCGGTTGCCAGCTCAGCCTTGTCCCAGAGCTGTGCGGATCGATGCAGGCTGCGGACGCCTCCGTCCGCGTCCAGCGCCAAGACCAAGAGGTAAGCGCCGTCGTCGGTGTCAAAGTCGACGTGCACCCCATCGGCCCCTCGTGCGAAGACCCCATGGACTGGCAGATCTGGGTTCTGGATATCTGGGCGTAGGGTCCACAGTCCGAGCAGAGCGGCGATGAGCACGGCCACGCCGGCAGCGCTCCACCAGCGCGCAGCCGTGGGCGGCTCCGGCAAGGGATCGGGCAAGGTGCCGCAAGAGTCGATCTCGCCCCAACTGCGGGCGCGAGTGAGTTCGACAGCCGCCGCCCCCACCGGTCCGATGAGCCCTGCAGGGGTCCACATCCCGGCCCCGCGAACCATCGCACCGCGGACATGCTCTTTACCGGGCTCTCCCTCCAGGGCCTGGGCGTGCAGGACGGATACGTGGTCGCCTACGCGGTCCAGGTTGATCAGAAGGGTGTCTTCGTCGGCACGCATCGCGGCTGGGCCCAGGGCCTCCACCAAGGCCTTGCGGTGATGCCGCGCGTCTGGGTGCAGGTGCAGCGCCAGTACGGAGAGGTTGGCTGGACGGTAAATGCGCTCGGGGGCGATGAGCTCGCTCGGGGCCAAGGCTCCGGCACGAATGAGTCGAACAGCGCGGGCACAACGGGGACAGCGCTCCGCGTGGGCTGCGCCAGCCATGGTCGCCGCCTCGGCGCCTCCGCGACAGTCCGCTGCCGGCAAGCGCGCAGTCCGGCAGAGCAGGCGCTCAAAGGACAGAGACTCAATGGGAGCGGCTACTCCGTCCTCGGACATGATGGCGCGCAGCGCACCGCGCACCCCTTCCTGGGCACCCTGTAGGACCACCCGGTCCACCCGGGTGATGCGCTCCACTTCTTGCAGGCTCAGGCCGTCGCCGTGAACCAGGCGCAGCACGACCTCGCCAACGGGATCTAGGCTCTCCGTCAGGCGTTCGCGCCAGCTGGGCCGGGGGCTGACGGGGTCCCTGGGCAGAGGAGGCCGTCGGTACTTTCCCCGTTGGGTGCGGTCTAAGTACTCCTGGGTAAAGGCCTCGGCCAGCTCCTCGGCCTGTAGGCGTCCGATGTCCCTGGGCAGGCTGAGCAGGCTGTGCTCCCGGGCCAAGGCAAGCACCTGACCGGTGGGCCGAACGCCACCTGCGTACAGGGTCCAGGCCACGCGGATGGTGACAGCAGCCCAGCAGCGGCGCAGTGGATCGCTGGTGGGGGCATGGGCCATTTGGAGGGGGGTAGCCAAGGTCGAATCGCAGAGAGGTGAGCCATTGACACGTAAACTCTTTTGCTCGCAATGGAAAGGACTGGCACGTGGGGGCCCGTAGCTTGGGGCTCGGCCCAAGGATCCTTGACGGGCCCCGTGGGGCGCAATGGGCCCCGAGTGCGGTAGTACGTGGTCCTGGAGAACCCGCACGGTGGCGCTCACTGACACCCTCATCATCCTGGCCTACTTGCTCGGCTCTTTGGCGGTTGGCGCCGCTGTGACCCGAAAAGCCTCTCGCTCCAGCGAGGACTATTTTTTGGCCGGGCGCAGTCTGCCCTGGTGGTTGGCTGGCACTTCGATGGTGGCCACGACTTTTGCGGCCGATACGCCGCTTGCCATTACCGGTTTGGTCGCCAGCGGAGGCATCGCCGGGAACTGGATCTGGTGGGCGGTAGGCATCGCCCATGTCATCGCCGCGGTGGTCTTCTCGCGGCTCTGGCGCCGCATGAAGGTGGTCACCGATGCCGAGGTCTTGGAGCGCCGCTACTCCGGGCCCATCGCGTCCATCCTCCGGACGGTCAAGGCTGGCTACAGCGCCATCCTGCTCAACGTACTGACCATGGGCTGGGTGGCGCTCGCGATGCGGAAGATCGCTGGAGAGGTGCTCCCCGGTTGGGACCCGACTTGGGTGACCTTCGGCTTGATGGGCTTGGCGGCGACCTACAGCCTGCTGGGCGGCATGCGCTCGGTGGTCATCACTGACGTGGCCCAGCTCCTCCTGGCCATGATTGGTTCAGTGGCGCTGGCAATGGTGGTCGTCCAGGATCAAGGTGGATTATCAGGTTTGGTCGCCGGTATCCATGAGACCTACCCGGAGACGGGGGACCAGATCCTGGCCTTTGTGCCCCAGGGAGACCTGCCTGGGCTGCCGGTGTCCCTTTTCGCCGTTCTGTTGACCGTTGCCTGGTGGAGGCAGGCCGAGGGCTCGGGCTACATTGTGCAGCGCCTGGGTGCCTCCAAGACCCCCCAGGACGCCGAACGGGCCAGCATCTGGTTTGCGGTGCTGCACAACGCGATCCGGCCCTGGCCTTGGATCCTGGTCGCCTTGGCGGCCTTGGTGGTCTGGCCATTGAACGGGGGCCCCCAGGACCGAGAGGCTCTCTACGCCACGCTGATGGTCGAACGCCTGCCCACGGGCCTGCTCGGAGTCGCTGTCGCTGCCTTGCTGGCCGCCTTTATGTCCACCATCGACACCCACATGAACTGGGGCGCCAGCTACTTGGTGCGGGACGGTTGGGAGCGCTTTGGTGGCGATGAGAAGCACTCGGTCCGCTTTGGCAGGGTGTGCGGGGTGCTCCTGGTTGCGGCCGGTGGGGGCGTGAGCTTGATGATGAACTCGATCGCCGACATGTGGCTCTTCATCATCACCTTGGGCAGCGGCTTGGGTAGCGTTGCCTTGGGGCGCTGGCTTTGGTGGCGGGTCAATGCCCACGCGGAGCTCACCGCGCTCGTGGTGTCCTCGCTGGTGGCTGGAGCCGTCGTACTGCTGGGGCAGGAGAGCCTGCTTGGCTGGGAGAATCCCGTGCACGTGCCCATCTCCAAGACCGCCCGAATTCTATGGGTCGCAGGTCTGAGCTTGGCTGCTTGGGTGCCGGTCGCGCTCTTGGGGCCCGTCACCGATGACAAGGTCTTGCGTGAATTCGTAGAATCCGCGCGGCCGCCAGGTTTTTGGGGACCGTTCACCTTCGAGCAGGAGAGTGGAGCGCGGCTCTTCGTGCGGGTTGGGGTGGGTTGGCTCGCCGTCTTTGGCACCCTCTTTGGATTGGGAGGGTGGCTCTTGAAGGGCCCGGCGTGGTCCCTATTGCTCGTTGCGGGCCTGGCATCGACTCTCTGGTTGCTCCTCCGCGAGGGATCCCAGGAGCGGGTTTAAAGCGAATCTGTAGAACTAATCTAAAGAGTTGGCTTCGGAATTCCGAGAAACAGGCCCATGCCCCCCCCAACGGTACACCCGCCTGAACGGTACGCCCCCCCAAACGGCACACGGCGCCCACCCCGTTTAGGAGATGGACGCCGTGCTGAGACAAGCCGTCGGATGGAAGGGATGCTCAGTGACCCGTGTGGAGAAGTATCCCCGGGTCATCGCACATCCACTACTTTATGCGGCTTCGGACTGGCGTGCGCGCTGGGACTGTGATTGAGCCCGTTCAGCCAGGATATCGTTGATTGTCGCTGCAGCGGCCACGGAGGCCAGCTCTTTGTCCCCATAGAGCGCCAAGTACTCGTCGTAGATGGTGGTGATCAGGTCGGCGAGGGAAACGGTGGTGGTCTGGGTCATGGCGATGGCTCCTTTGGGTTGTCTCGTGCACGGGGGGTGCATTGGAGTGGTCTGCAAGAGCCGTGCCTGGTTCCAAGTTTTCCTGGTGGGGCCAAGCTCGTGCCTTCCATCTCCTTATACGGAAGCTAAGGCCGCCCATTCATACGACAACGTCTCGTAAATTTGGACGTACTGTCCCGAATACGGGAAAATACCCGCGGTGCTGGCCTTCGTGCTGGCCTTCAGGCGGCTCGGGTAGCGGCCAAGAGCACGACATGGGCTGCGCCTGCGTTGAGCAATTCTTGTGCGCAAGCGCTCGCGGTGGCCCCGCTTGTGACGGTGTCATCGACCAAGAGCACCCGCTGGCCTTGGAGCGTGACACGGGCAGAGAACGCTCCTTGAACGTTCTGTCGGCGCTCTGAAGCGGATCTGCCCGCCTGTGCTTGTCCCCATCCGCGGCCAAGAGCCATCCGCACGGGACACCCCAGGCTGTCTCCCACCCCCGAGGCCAGCACGTATGCGGGGGAAAACCCACGTTTAAGCCACGCTTGGGGTGTCTGGGGGACGGGAACCACCCAGTCTACGGCAGGGAGCCTTCCACGGGCCGCACTGCCTAGAGCCTGTGAGAGCGCCCGCAGGGTGCTGTGGTCCGGCCGGTACTTGCCTCGCCTTAGCGCTGCGCCAGTGGGCGAGTCGTACTCATCCCACCAGAAACCTGCCCGGAACAGACCCGGTGTGGGAACCAAGCAAGCCAGAGTGGTAGGCAGGCTCTGCTGGCAAGCGCCGCACAGGGTCCATGTGCCGGGTGTGTTCGGCGTGCTCGTGCGCAAACCACCGCATGCTGCGCAGGGCGTAGGCAGGAACAAGTCCAAGGCCACAAGGCCCCATGCTCGGTGCTGTGTCATCGTGTTCCCCCGGGGGTCAACGACACTTAGCCACCGATCGCCCTGGGGCCCACTACAGTACCTTTCAGTGCTGCAGTGAGGGTATCGCCTAAGCGGTGGCCTGTGGGAACTGGGGAGCACGCTCCACGCCAGGAACGGGCACCACTTCTGCATCGGCCCAGAGAGACTCCAGATCGTAGAAGCCGCGGGATTTGGCGTCGAAGACGTGGATGACCACGTCTCCTAGGTCCAGAATCATCCACTTGGCGGTGTTCTGGCCCTCTGTAGAGAGCGGGGTGATTCCCATTTCCTTGGCCGTGTCCTTGAGGTGCTGCGTGATGGCACGCACCTGACGGCCGCTGCCGCCGTTGACGATGACGAAGTGGCCGCAGTAGTGCACCAGAGGGCCGACATGCAGGACGACGGGGTCCTGGGCCTTCTTTTCAAGGGATGCAAGGGCGAGAGCGATGGCTTGGTCGTGGTTCAGAAGGACCTCCCCCGGCGTTGGCTGCCAGGGCTGTCGTGGGGTTGTCTTGGCTGTGAGCCGTTTGGTCGCGTGCCGGGAGTTTGAGGGCCCGGGTCGACGCAAGGTGGACGCTTTAGCACGTAGTGGGCGCCGAAGTGGTTGCGTTGGGCTTCACAGGGTCAGCTTACTTTGGCAAACGAGTGGGCGCCAAGGGACAATGGCTCCCCAATTTGGGGAGCGCGCCCTATCGTTGTGCGCTGGGGGCGGGTTCAGCCAAATCTGGGGGAACCCCGATTTCGCTGCGAGAGATGTTTACGGTGACCAGGCGCTCGCAGTCCAGTTGGGGATCCCATAGGCGGCCCTGGATCTCGGCCTTTAGCCGAACGGCCGTGGCCTTGTCGAGTGTGACCGTGCCGCTCAGGTCTTTGGGCGCCAGACCGCGCTTGGGATCGGTTCCCGGAGCCAAGCTGACCTGGTAGACCCAGGCTGTGCGACCCTCGTGCTCGACCGTCTCTCGGTAGTCCAGGACAAAGCGCTCCGCAAAGGGCGCCAAGACGCGGGTGTAGGCGTCCCAGCTGCTGCCCAACTCCCCAATGTACAGGGACGTATCGGGCCACTGCTTCATGCTGTCGAGCTTGCCGACCCAGGCTTGGCCGCCGAGCACCAGGGTGCGTCGGGTGGGCTTGCCGTTGCGGGCCCAGGTCGCCTGGAAGCTGTCCCAGCCGCCCCAGATCAGCTCCAGACCCTCGGACTGCTCGCCGATGGCATCGCTGCGGGTGGCCTGGATTAGGGCGCGATGCGGACCCAAGGAGTCCAGGGACTCCAGGGTGAGGGTGTGGGAGGTCTCCGCGAGGAGCTCCTTCTCGTTGGCCGGTAGCTCAATGCCCTGACCGAAGCAGCCCAACCCGAGATAGCCCAGCCCGAAGTAACCCAGCCCGAAGTAACTCAGCCCAAAGCAGCCCAAGCCCAGGCTAAGCATCCTCGTCGTCTGCCGAGTGCTGGGCCTGAACCTTGAGCCAGCAGCGATCCATCAGCTCTTTGAGCCCCTTGTTGGTGACGGAACTGATGAGCATGGGCTCAACACCTTCGTCCCTGAAGGCCTGAATGGTCTCTTGAAGGGTCTCTTCGTCGACCAAGTCCGTCTTGGTGAGCGCCAGGATCTGTGGGCGCTCTCCCAGCTCTGGAGCAAAGTCGATCAGCTCGCCGTTGATCACCTTCCAGCGCTCGACCGGGTCTTCTACTGGCTCTCCCCAGGGGGAAGCTGAGACCAAGTGGAGGAAGAAACTACAGCGTTCCACATGGCGGAGGAAGCGGTGACCCAAGCCTACACCCTCGCTGGCGCCTTGCACCAAGCCAGGAATGTCGGCGATCACAAAGCTGCCCTCCCAGCCGCGGGAGACCACACCCAGGTTGGGAACCAAGGTGGTGAAGGGGTAGTCCGCCACCCGGGGGTGGGCGTTACTGACCGCGGAGATCAGGGTGCTCTTTCCCGCATTGGGGAAGCCGAGCAGGCCCACGTCCGCGATGAGCTTGAGCTCCAGTCGCACCAGCTTTTCGTCGGAGATGCCACCAGGGCCGGAGTTGGTCGGCGTGCGCATGTTGGCGGTCTTGAAGTGGATGTTGCCCTTGCCACCGTGTCCGCCCTTGCAGAGCACAACACGCTGGTCGACCTTGTCCAGGTCGGCGAGCTGGATGCCGCTCTCGGCATCCATCACGATGGTGCCGACGGGCACCACCACTTCCAAGAAGTCGCCCTTGCGGCCGTTCTTGTTCTGGCCCTGTCCAGGCTCGCCTGGTTTGGCCTTGTACACGCGGCGTCCCCGGAGGTGATCCAGGGTGTTGCAGCGTTCGGATGCGACGAGGATTACATCCCCGCCGCGTCCCCCGTCACCGCCGTCCGGTCCCCCGTAGGGAATGAACTTCTCTCGACGGAAAGAGGCGCATCCTTTGCCTCCTTCCCCTGAGATGCAGGTGATCTTGACTTCGTCTACAAAGCGCATGGGCGTCCTATGGACGAAGTGTTTGCGAAAAGGCCCCTGCGATGAGGCCTACTGCTATCTATTTGGCGGCTTCTGCAGTTTCTACGGCAGGGTAGACCGAGATTTGGCGCCGTCCACGGCGCTTCTCGAACTTGACCTTTCCGTCGACCTTGGAGAAGAGAGTCCAATCGCGGCCGGTGCCAACGTTCTGACCAGCGTGGAACTGAGTTCCGAGCTGGCGCATCAGAATGCTGCCTGCGGTGATGGTCTGACCATCACCGACCTTGACGCCACGGTACTGTGGGTTTGAGTCACGACCGTTACGGGTCGATCCCTGTCCCTTTTTATGAGCCATGAGAAGTGTCTCCTGATCAGCCGTTGATGGCAGTGATCTCGAGGGTAGTCAGGGAAGAACGAAAGCCACGACGAACGCGGGTGCGCTGACGGGGCTTGTACTTGAAAGTGGTGACCTTGTCGCCGCGGCTGTGTGTCACAACCTTTGCGGTGACGGTGGCTCCATCCACAGTAGGGGCGCCGACCTTGACGTCGTCGCCACTGACCAGAAGGACCCGGTCCAGGCTGAGCTCAGTACCCTCTGCGACATCCAGGCGATCGACGGTAATCGTCTCGCCCACTGCCACACGGTACTGCTTGCTGCCGCTTTCGATGATCGCGTACATGAAAAACTCCATAGGCCCGGCGCCGCAAAGTGGGCTGCCCCCTCTATAGGGGTCCGGGCACAAGCCGCCTGCATGTACGGTGTTGGGTCCCCAGTGTCAAGGACGTGGGGCCCTTCTGAGGGCCCGCGATCCTGCTCGGGGATCCGCTTCCAAAAGAGAGCGCTCAGGTCGCTCGCCGACCCAGCTGAATGCGCAGCCTGTCCAGGTTGGCGTGTACCTCTTCAAGGGGCATCTCTCGGTAGCGCTCCGGCAGCATTCTGCGTGCGCTAGCCTCGAAGACAGCGAGCATCTCCATGAACTCCAGCATGCGGGTGTCGCGAGACGGCAGGGTGTCCGCTGCGGCCAGCTCCAGGTCCGCCTGGCTGATCCTTTCCCGGTCTCCGTTGCTGGCAAAGCCGGCGGCTGCGAGGAGCACGGCTTCCAGCTCAGCGGCAGAGTAGCCATTGGTGGCCTTGACCACGGGATCCAGGTCGATGTCATCGTCCAAAAGGAAGGCCTTGCGGCGAAGCTGTGCTTCCAGAATCAGCTTGCGCTCGCTGTCTTCTTCGGGGAAGAAGAAGGGAATCTTCACGTCGAAGCGACCGGGACGCTTCAGGTCGGTGTCCAGCTTGTCTGGCCGGTTTGTCATCATCACGATGACTACGCGACCGCGGTGACTGGTGTCCGACATGAACTCCTTGAGGCGGGCGATTACCCGGGAGCTGGTGCCCCCGTCGCCACCTGCCGAGTTGCCCAGGGTGCGGTCAGCCTCGTCGATTAGCAGGAGCACGTACCCCAAGGCGTCGATGACCGAGAGGATGCGTTCTAGGTTGGCCTCGGTCTCGCCGACGTACTTGTCGCGGAAGTTCTTGAACTTGAGACAGGTCAGGCCCGACTCGCCTGCGAAGGCTTCTGCCAGGTAGGTCTTGCCAGTGCCCATTGGACCGACGAAGATCAGGCCCATGGGCACCTGGTTGGCGCGGCCCTTTTTGATGGCGTCGGCGATGCGCATCAAATCGGTCTTGATGCGCACCATGCCGCCGACGTGTGTGAAGTCGTGGTCGGGGTCCACAAACTCCACCAAGCCGGCGCACTCGGTCTCGATGATGGCCTTTTTCCGTCTGGCCACCGTCTTGAAGGTGATGGGCGCGTCGGTCTGACGGGCCACGCGGAACAGGCCGCGGATGTTGATCAGGGACAGGCCTGCGGTGATCTTGGCCAGGTCGCCTTCCGGCATTTCTAGGGTCACCCGGCGGCTGCTCTGCTGGCGTACGAAGGGCAGGCGCTCGCCCGCGTCGGGCAAGGGAATCTTGATGACCGCAAGGGACGCGCTCGAGGTCACCTTGTGGTGCACCTCGGTGATCTGCTCGGTCACCAGGATCACGAGGTTGTCACTGGCCAACAGGGCGGGGTCACTTGCCCATCGCTGCATGGAGACCAGGTTGCTCTTGTCCACGTCGGACATGAAGCTCAGGTCGCCCGAGGGCACGATGGTCTCCAGGTAGTCCACCACCACGCCGGCGTTCTG
>JBLHMA010000018.1:0-29656 GCA_047621545.1 Cognaticolwellia sp.
CGGGCGGGCAGGCGCCGTCCTGGGGCGCATCAGGCGGGACCAGCTCTCCGCGAATCACGGCGCGCAGGACCTCGTGGATGCTGCCTTGAAAGGGTGGACAGCCCCGAAGTATGTTGTAGAGAATAGAGCCTAAACTGTAGACATCGCTGGTAAATCCGACGCGTGCCCAGTCTCCCCGTGCCTGTTCCGGGGGCATAAATGCAGGCGTGCCCATCAACTCCCCGGCGCTTGTGGAGGTGGAGGAGCCTTCGGGGATCTTGGAGCGCTCGGTGAGCACTGGATCAGGCACATTGCTGTCGCCGTCCAAGACCTTGGCCAGGCCCCAGTCCATGATCAGCACCTCGCCAAAGCGTCCAAGCATGACGTTGCTGGGTTTGAGATCGCGGTGGATGACGCGTCGCGAGTGGGCGTAGGCCACCGCCTCGCAGGTGCGGCGGAAGGACTCCACCAAGCGCTTAAAGGTCCAGCCTTGTTCTGTGACCGCCCAGTCGTCGGTGCTGGCTGCGTGCAGCTGCTCCAGAACCTCGGCCAGGGTCTGTCCCTCGACCTCCTCCATGGTGAAGTAGGCGCGGCCGTCGGGCAGCGTGTTCAGCTCGTGCACCGAGACAATGCTGGGGTGGCGGAGCTGCGCAGTGATCTGGGCCTCCTCGACAAAGCGGGCGTGCTCTGGGCTGCCTTCCACCAGGGCCATGTGCGTGACTTTGGCGGCTACGCTGCGCTTTAGGCGGGTGTCTTGGACTCGGTAGACCACGCCCATGCCGCCTCTGCCGAGGGTCTCTAACAGGATGTAGGGGCCCAGGGTGTCTGGGGGGTCGGTGGACATGCCTTCTCCGCTTCGGGGCTGCGTACGTGCGCAGTGTACTCCCATTCTGTGACGCAACGCGTCATGTGGAGACGCGCTCGTTGGCCTCGTGGGCGCAGAGATGCCCTGGGTGCGGGCTTTGGAGGGTTGGCACGGGGAGTGCATCGATGTCCCAGTGAAACAGGAGTCTTCCAAATGTTCCCTCTCGCACTTCTTCTCAGCACTTCCGCCTTCGCCCAAGAGGCACCCCAGGATGGTAGCACCCCAGATACGTCGTCCGAAGACGGTGCTCTGGAGGGGACCTGGGGCACTCCCGAAGAGGCCGCAGCCCCCGCCCCAGTCGCCGCCCCAGTCGCCGCCCCAGCCCCAGCCCCAGTCGCCGCCCCAGTCGTTGTTGCTCCTCCCCCAAGGGTCAGCGTCCCTGTCGTTGACCCGAAGCTGGACGCGCCCGAAGAGTGGCCCATCTATGTCAGCGCACGGGGCGCCTTGGCCGTGCCTGCCAATGGCTTGGGGCAGATTAAGGTCGGTGGCTTGGGTGTGGGTGTAGAGCTGGACAACGGCCACACATTCGGAATGCGGGCCATCTACATGGACTCCCCGCCTAAAAACCCCATCTCCAACAACCGCGAGGTCGCCTGGGCCTGGGGCCCGGTGCTGGACTACCAGTTCCACCTGGACAATGACCGGCGTCTCAACTTCTACCCCTCCATGGCCCTGGGCTTTGTGTACTCCGCTGAGAAGGACATGGAGAACGTGATTCTCCCCATCTTTGAGGTCGGATTTGGTGCGCGCCTGGTCAAGAAGACCAGCAACGGAGACCGCCTCTTCATCCAGCCCGAGCTGGGCGTGGTGCCCGGTGCCTTGGCCCCCTACACCTCTCTCACGGTCGGCATGATGTTCGGCGCGAAGGAAGACTGATGTTCGCCCTGCTCATTGGACTCGCCAACGCTCAGAGCGCCCCCGCACCGGCTACGGATGCGCCCGCTCAAGAAGCCACGGCCGAGGACCCCCTCTATGTGATGACCCGTGGCGCCATCGCGGTGCCTTTCAGCGGCTCCGGTGACATTCCAGCGGCCAGCCTTGGGCTGGGACTGGACATTGGAGACGGCCAGTCCATTGGCCTTCGGGCTGTGTACATGCACGATGTACCCCCTGGTACCCGGGCAGGCGCAAACCCGCCGCCTTGGGCCTGGGGACCGATGGTGGACTTCAACATGCGCTTTCAACCCCAGTCGACACGCAGTGCCTTTCTGCACCTCAGCGCAGGCTTTGTCTATGGAACCCCGGAGGGTCAGGAGAACGTTGTGGTGCCTCTGGGCGAGGTTGGCTTTGGCCTTGAGTTCGACCGCAAGATGGATGAGAAACGCACCCTGTTTCTGGCCCCAGAGCTGGGTGTGATTCCGTCCTTTCTCAACGCGGACGGCGACTTGATCAACCTCGAGGCGCCCTACGCCGCGCTCTCGGTAGGCATGCGTATCAGATGAATTGGATCTTGCGGATGCTGATGCTGTGGGGTATTCCGCAGGTCCTCTTTGAAAACTTGTGATGATGGGTGCCCAAGCCAAAAACTTGGGTGAAACGGGAAGCTGGTTAAAATCCAGCGCGGCCCCCGCCACTGTGACTGGGACCTGCCATTTGGCAGGCGCTCTCTGCTCGATCCACTGGAGAAATCTGGGAAGGCGCAGAGAGATGCACCAGCAAGCCAGGAGACCGGCCCATCGTCCAATTCTTGCTTGAACTGCGGGGTAGCAGCTCAGCATCGGCCGTCCTTGGCTGTCTGACACCGCGTGTCGGATGAAGCGCTAGGACTGCGGTGTCTGGTTGCCCTCGTGCGCATGCCGGACCCATGGCCCAAAGCCCCCTCATCATTGACCACTCACGCTCACCTCTCCAGGTGTTTGGCTTGGCTGTGCTCGTTGGGTTTGGGGCGTGCTTTGGCGGTGTTGCTTGGGCCGAGGAGCCCGTCGAACCTCAGGATGACGCCGACTCCACGGTGGTCGTTCGGGATGAGCGCCTGGACGTTCCAGACGCCCAGAGCACCTCGGCCGCGGTGACTGTCATTGTGGTCGACGAACGCATTCCGGCGAGCTGGGATGTGGGGGCCGCCGTGGACTCTGCCAGCGGGACCACGGTCACGCGCTTGGGAGGCCTGGGAGACTTCTCTTCGGTCTCCATTCGCGGTTCATCCACCCGTCAGGTCCAGGTGCACTTGGATGGCATTCCCCTCAACCCCGATGGCAGCAGCAGCGTCAACCTCTCCGAGCTGCCTCTACAGGCCTTTGAGCGGGTGGAGGTCTACCGCGGCAACGCCCCCCCGCAGCTCGGCGCAGCCCCAATCGGGGGGGTGGTCAACCTGGTCACCAGTCAGCGGCCTGGCAGCGCGGTCTACGCTACCGGCGGCTCCTTCAATACGGCCCGGGTCGGGGGGAGCCTGAACCACAGGGCTCTGGATGGGAAGCTGCGCACTTTGGTGTTGGTCGACGCCTTCCACACCCAGGGCGACTTTAGCTTCTTCAACGACTCAGGCACGCGCTACACGCTGATCGACGACGCCATCCAAGAGCGGGTCAACAACGACACCGACCAGCTCAGCGCCTTGATGCGGGTACAGGCGGATCTCGGTCCCTGGCAGCTCACCGTCATGGACTCGGCCATGCAGAGGGAGGAAGGGCTGCCTGGCCACAGCGGAAACCGGGCCTTTGACGCGCGCCTGGAGGGCTTCCGAAACCTGGGGGCTGTGGAGCTGGAGCGAGGCCTGGCTCAGGGGCGCTTTCAGGCCCGCGCTTGGCACCAGCACCGCCGAGAGACCCTGCTTGATCTCGAAGGCGAGGTAGGTGCGGGCACACAGCACCTGTCCACTCTGAGCCAACAGCTCGGCGTGCTCAGCAGCGCGAGCTGGGTGGCCTCGCCAGCGCTGGTGGGTTCTCTGACAGCCTGGGGGCGATGGGATCGCGGGCTGACGGAAGACTGGTTGGGGGATGCATCCTTCCCCCTCCACAAGCGGGCCACCTACGGCGCGGCACTCTCCGCGGATCTGTGGCTCCTCAACGACCGGCTACGCATCACCCCGGTGGTCCAGGGCGGGCTGCTCGACAACCGCGAGCTTCAGGTCGAGGAGAGCGACACCCCCACGCCTGTGCCCTTGCAGCCCAGCTTTACGCCGCGCATTGGCGCTCTGCTGCAGGTGCAGCCCAACCTGGTCTTCAAAGCCAACGCGGGTCGCTATTTCCGGCCGCCCGACTTTGCGGAGCTCTACGGAGACCGGGGCGCGCTCTTGGGCAACGAGGCCCTGCGTCCGGAGCAGGGTTGGCAGGCCGACGTGGGTCTTCGCGCACGCAGCCCAGAGCACTGGGCGGTACAGGGCAGCGTGGAGCTTGGGCACTTTTGGCAGTCCAGCACGGACCTGATCACGTGGGTTCAGAACAGCCAGCGCACTCTGGTGGCCCAGAACATCGGCAAGGCGTGGACCCAGGGCGTAGAACTCAGCGTGCAGGGCGATCTGGCCGGCCGGGTGGACCTGCAGTGGAACCTGACCCGCATGGCCAGCGTCAACCTGGTGCCCGATCCCGCTGTGGCGGACAACCAGCTCCCCCGGGTGCCTCTCTGGGAGCTCTCCACCCAGAGCAGCGTGCACTGGGGCGAGAAGGTGCGCGTGGGACACCACTGGACTTACGTGGCCCAGAACTATTGGGACAGCACCAACTGGTACTTGACCCCGCCGCGCAGCTTGCACGGCGCTTTTGTGCGCGCCCAGCCCTTTGAGCACGGCCCCAGCATGGAGGCCTCGGTGCTCAATCTGCAGAACCGCAGGGTCGAGTCCGTTCCACGGAACGTGCTGGACCCCAAAGACTCTTCCTTGATCCTTCAACCGCTCACCGACTTTGTCGGCTACCCCTTGCCCGGACGCACTGTCTTGCTGACACTGCGCTGGGAAACTTGATACTTAGGAGATTCCCATGATCCTCTCGATGCTCGCTCTGCTCGTTGGCTGCGCCCCTTCCACCGACCTGGAGGACACCGCAGACACCTCGACCGAAGCCGACGCTGACACCGATGCCGACACCGACACCGACACCGACACCGATGCCGACTCGGATGCCGACTCCGACTCCGACGCCGACGCCGACCCTCAGAGCACTGCCTTGGCTGCCACCACCAACTACAGCGTGGGCGCACTGACAACCTTTGATCTGGACAGCCGCGCAGCCACTGATGTGGCCGACATCGCCAGCGACAGCGCCTTGATTGTGGAGGGGGACTACGCCATCCAGCTTGGCCGCTTGGGCTTTGACTACGTGCGTCTGTACACCCTGGGCGACTGGAGCAACCCGCTGGAGTTCTCCCTGGCCGAGGGCTCCAACCCCCAAGACGCCCACTTCTGTGCAGACAACCTGTTCATCAGCCAGTACGGCCTGGACAAGATCGCCATCTACTCCTCCACCGGAAACCCGGTCGGTTCCATCGATCTGAGCAGCTACTCGGATGCAGACGGGTCCCCCGAGGCCGCCGGTATAGTCAAGGACGGCGACCGGCTCTTCGTCGCTCTGCAGATTATGAACTCTGAGGACTTCAGCAGTGCTGGCCCCGGTCAGATCATTGAGATCGACTGCGCGGCTCAGAGCATCACCAACGAATGGGAAGTGGGCGTGAACCCCCGCATCCAGGGACACCCCGACGACGGTGAGCTGCTCTTCGTGCGTACCGGCTTGTTTGGGAGCCCGGATGGAGCCGTCCACATCTTGAACGTCGCTGACGGCAGCCTGGAAGAGGTTGTCAAGGAGTCTGACGTGGGCGGTGACATCGCCGGTTTGGTGCTCGCCTCCAGCGGCCGCGCTCTGCTGCATGTCTACACCCCCTCCTATGCCAGCCAGCTCTACTGCGTGGACGCCGATGGAGCCGGCATGACCCAGCTCGGCGGCGACCTGCCCTACAGCAATGGCCCTTGGATCAACGACCAGGACGAGGCTTGGATCGGCGTCAGTGACGACTGGCAGACCGAAGAGGCTGACGGTGGCGTGATGATCATCGACGTGGATGCCTGCCAGGACTTGACCAGCGATGGCTTGGTCACCTCCACGCTGGGCGTCAGCAGCGTCTCCTTCTACTGATGCTCCTCGCTGCTCTTCTTCTTGGACCCGCATTGGGCTGTGAGGCCCATCCCCAAGCCCCCTCGAACTGCCTGGACATGTGCCAAGCGGCCGAGGGTCTCTATGGCCAGTGCTTGGAAGACTGGGGCCTGGGCTGGCCCGATGCGGGACACGAGAGCGGCGATAGCTTTGTGGACTCCTGCCACACCTGGACCTGGGAGTTGCAAGTCATGGAGGAGCAGGAGATCCAGGCAGGCGACGCTGTGGAGGGACGCACGGCAGAATTCTGTCAGCAGCGTTTCGAGACCCTCTCCGCCAGCCAGGCCACCTGCGCGGCGTACACCGACCAAGAGTGGGGCCACCTCCTGTAAGTTGCGCTGCCATGACGGTGGCATGGCGTCCGAGAGTGTGCGGATGCGTCCCCTTTTGGGGGGCGCAACAGCCGGCCCAGCCCCTATTTGGCCGCCGCCAGTTGTGGTCCCTCGATGGCTTGGGCCAGGTCGGCCCAGAGATCTTCGGGATCCTCCAAGCCCACGGACACCCGCAGTAGGCCGATCTCAATGCCACCCTCGAGTAGGGCGGCGTCACCGATGATGCGGTGGGTGAGTCCCGCGGGCTGCTGGATCAGCGTATCGGTGCTTCCCAGGCTGACCGCCGGGGTCATGATCTGAACGGAGGCCATGATCTGGTCGGCGTGGTCTTGGCTGGCGACCTCGAAGGCCAAGATGGCACCAGGCCCCTTCATTTGAGTGCCCACGAGTCCCTTTGGGTCCTGACCCGGCAGCCCTGGGTATCGAACACCCAGAACTTGGGGGTGTTGTGACAAGCGCTCAGCGAGCACTTGGGCATTCTGCTGGGCTGCTCGCACGCGAATCGGCAAGGTCTGTAGGCCGCGATGCAGCAGGTAGCCGGCCAGAGGGTGAAGTACGGCACCCGTGATGACGCGCACCTGTCGCAGCAGTGCAGCGTGTTCGCTGCCGCAGGCCACCACCCCGGCGAGCACATCGCCGTGGCCGCCCAGGAACTTGGTGGCGCTGTGCACCACCATCGCGGCGCCCAACTCCAAGGGACGCTGAAGCACGGGGGTGGCGAAGGTGGAGTCCACCACAACGGGTACTGCGCCAGCTTGGGCCACCACATCTCGGATGTCCACCAGCGCCAAGGTGGGGTTGGCGGGTGTCTCCACCAGCACCAGGGCGGTGTCGGAGCGGACGGCCTGCGCCACCTCTTCTGGCTGCACCCAGCTCACATCCAGGCCAAGCAATCCAGCGCTGAGCAAGTGGTCGGTTCCGCCGTAGAGTGGTCGCACGGCAACGATGTGGTTGCCCCGTGCGCGCATGGCCATGAAGATGGCGGTGATGGCGGCCATGCCGCTGGCAAAGGCCACCGCATCGGTGGCGCCTTCCAGCGCCGCCAGACCTTGCTCAAAGCGGGCGACGGTGGGGTTGTGCAGCCGCGCATAGACCGGGTTGGACGCCGAGGCTTGGCCCGAAGCTAGCTTCTCTAGCGCCCGAGTACCCTCTGCGCGGTCTGGTACCGGGTAGGTCGTACTCAGGTCCAAAGGAGGGGCGTGAACCCCCAACTCTCGAAGGTCGCCTCGGCCTGCGTGAACCGCCAGGGTGTCCCATGCCATATCTAAGCTCCTTCGAAATTTGTTGGTACTTAGAAGCTTAGGTTCATGCACGACGCTTTTCTATCGAATAGAATTCTGTTTATGCCCCTAAAAACACCCCTGGATCGAATCGACTTCGACATCCTTCGGCACCTTCGCGACGACGCGCGGCTCTCCAACAAGGAGCTGGCCGCCCGAATCGGGCTTGCGCCCTCGACCTGTCTGGGACGGGTGCGCCGCCTTGTTGAGCAGGGGGCCCTGGTGGGCTTCCATGCGGAGCTGGACCCGGCCGCGGCAGAGGTGGGGCTTCAGGCGCTGATGCTGGTGGCTCTGACCCAGCACAGTCGGGACCGCTTGCGCACCTTTCAGGACCACGTAGCCAGCCTAGAGGAGGTCGTTCAGGCCTTTCATGTCACCGGGAAGTATGACTTTGTCCTGCACGTGGCTGTGCGGGACTCGGATCATCTTCGGGACCTGGCGCTGGACTCTTTCACCACCCGGGAGGAGGTCTCTCAGATCGAGACCAGCCTGGTTTTTGATCGGCTCAACGCCGGGGGTATCCCAGTTTACGGAGGCCGTGACTAAAGGCCGTGACCGAGTGCCGAAACTTGCCGCCTTTTTAGTGGACCCAAGCCACGCCCGAGCGGGCGTCCAGGCGGTCCAAGACCTCGACCAGGATCTCGGACAGGTCTGCGCAGGCGAGCAGCGAGGTGGTGCTGAGTCGGTCACCTAAGGCGTTGGCCATGCTATACACGGCGTCTGTGGGTTCGCAGCATTTACTGGGCAAACCAAGGGTCTCGGACCATGTGGCGTAGGTGGCCATGGCGGCCTCGGCTGCGTCGGGGTCCAGCATGGCTGGAGCGTGGACTACCTGCGCGGTTAGTAGGACGAGCTGCGGGAGTAGGGCACTGATGGAGACTCGGGCGACCCCTTCAGCTAGAATCTTCTGCTGTCCTGAGTTGGTGATCCAGTGCTGCAGGACCCGCCCAGTGCAGGCCTGGGGGGATAGGTCGTGGAGGGAGCGGGGAGTGGCCACAGTGGCGTACCGCTGCTGTGCGAAAACCAATAGGCCCGAGCCTGTGCGCTTGAGTGCTTCAAGAGTGCCAGTTCTCCCAACCAAGAGCTCGGTTGTGGTGCCTGGGAGAAGGGCCACGTCACGGAGTGGGATTAGGGAGAGGGCTGGGAGCATGCTGCCATAGTAGTCCACTTTGGACCTTGTTCATATTACGAGAGATTACACAGGTTGATGCGGGTGGGTTGTCGAGTGAGGCGCCGTGTAGATGCTGGGTGGGTTGTATGCGCCACCATCCCCTGAGACAGTGCAATGTGGGGCAGCTGCATCCAATAGGATAGGGGAGTCTTGCCCCTTTTCTGAATGCCCATTCAGTTCCCGCCGGTACCCGAGTGGTGGCCCGGCCCGGAGCCGAAGACCCGAGGCTTTTGCATGCAGTACATTCAAGCGACCCTGATCCTCCTCTTTGCTCTGGGTGGCGCCGCGGGTGCCAGCTACATCGCTTGGACTCGACGTCTCAAGCATGTGTGGCCCAAGCGCGATCAGATCAAGATCATCAACCGCGCGGGTCTCTGGACCGGCATCTGGGAGGTGCTCTCCCAGAAGAAGGTCATCGCCAACCGGCCCGGCGCAGGTGTTTTTCACTTTGCCGTGTTCTACGGATTTGTGACCTTTGGCGTAAAGTCGGCCACCCACTTCCTCAACGGCCTGCTGGACCTGGCCCACCCCATCTCCCTGGGGCCTGTGGACTACGTCTTGGACGGCGTCGCGGTGCTGGTGCTGCTGGGTGTGATTGCCCTGGCTATTCGCCGCTACACGGTGATGCGGGACCGGCTCACTCACATGCTGGAGTCCGGCATTGTGTTGGCCCTCATCGCTGGGCTGATGATCACCTACTTGGTCGAGCGCTTCGTGCCGGGCATGGAAGACCTGGAGAACACAGGCGCGATGGTGAACTGGTGGATTCACTTCCTGATCCTCTGCGGTTTCCCCAGCCTGATTGCCTACGGGAAGCACTTCCACTTGGTCGTTGGCCCGGTCAACGTGGTGCTCAAGCACATGACCGAGATGCCCGGTGACCGGGAGGTCCCAGGGATCGACTTGGACATGAGCGACGAGGACGCCTCCGAGGAGTACTTCGAGGCTGAGCTGGCCCGCGTCGGCATGCCCAACGGCGTGAGCGACTTTAGTTTCCACACCCTCTTTGACCCTGCAGCCTGCATTGAGTGCGGCCGCTGCAACGACGCTTGTCCGTCGGCAGAGGCGGGTCTCAAGCCACGGGAGCACTTCGTCCTGGCCTTTAGAGATCCGAACTCAGACGGGGAAGCGCTGGTCGAACTCGCTCCTCCCGACATCGTCTCCACCTGCACCCAGTGCCGGGCGTGCGATGTGGTCTGCCCTGTGGGCAACCGCCCCTCCAGGGCCGGCCTGGAGCTGCGCTCCCGCATGACCGCCGACGGTGTATACCCGCCCCGTGCGCTCAAGGACACTGGCGCGAGCCCTGTCAGCAGCACGGGCAACATCTTTGCTGCCGACACTGAAGACCGCACCCAGTTCATCGAAGCGAACAACATCCCGACCTACGACGCCGAAGAGCACGACATCCTGTTCATCCTGGGCTGTCAGGGCTCCTACAGCCCTGATGTGCGCCCAGTGGTCGTCGCCACCGCTCGGCTGCTCGAGGCTGCTGGCGTGAAGTACGGCGTCCTGGAAGACGAGACCTGCTGGGGCGAAGGCCTGCTGCATGGTGGTGGTCTGTTCGAGGACTGGCCGTTCTACAAGATCGAGAAGGTCGAAGAACTCTCCGACTCCTTGGGCGAGGACCACACCAAGAAGATCCTCACCGTCTGTCCTCACTGTCGGGACAACGTCTCTACCCAGCTCTCCTCGGCTGCAGTCGAGATGGGCAAGGCACCCTTCACTGGGGTGATGAGTCACATCACTCTCCTCCTAGAGCTCATCGAGAGCGGCAAGCTCAAGATCGACATGTCTAAGGAAGAGGTGGCGGTACACCACCCTTGCAAGACCATCCACAATGATGAGACCGCAGCCTTTGACACCCTGCTCGCCAAGGCAGGCGTGACCGGTGTGACCTCTGGAAACAGCCCGACCACTCCCGCTTGTTGCGGTGGTGGTGGTGGCGGCTACCTGTGGGACAGCCCGGCCAAGGTGTCCAAGAACCGCTTCCAGACCATCATGGAGGAGACCAAGCTGGACAAGATCGTCACCGGCTGCCCTGGCTGTCACCGCATGTTGGCTGTGGCCAAGGACGAGGACACCAAGATCGAGGACATCTCCACGATGCTCTTCGAGCGCCTGCAAGGTGGTGGTGCCGTTGAGAAGACGGAAGAGGAGCCTACTCCTGCCAAATAGAGGGCGGGTCTAAGGACAAGAGGGCGGCCCAGAAGTGGGTCGCCCTTTCTTTTTGTGCGACTTCAGGGGATCCTTAGATCGTTCGATGGATGGATCAACCAAGAGAAGGGTGGGATCGGTGGCGGCAGACGGCACAGCGGGGACCAACCAGGACGAGCTGCAGCGGCTCGCCGTTTATGCCGCCTTTTTGGCTCTCTTTGGCGCCGTCTTCTCGCTGGTCGCTTTTGTACACCAGCCCTCCGGTGCGTCTCTCAGCCTTACGTGGTGACCCTGTTGGCGGGGCCCGCCTACTTGGTTGGACGGCGAGTCAACGTGCGCTTGGGCACCTTCCTGGCGTCGCTGGTCAGCTTGGGGCTGCTCTTTGGCGTGGGGTGGGTCCAAGGCCGTGGTGCCAGCATGATGGGCTGGATGTCCATCCCCTTCCTGGGACATGCGCTGGTCCGCTTTCGAGCGGATGCGAGCGCGGTGTTGGCATTGAGCGCCGTCTTGAGTCTGTGGCTGGAGGCCCAGTTCTCCGAGCTGACAGAGTATGCCAATGGCGTCATCTCTATCATCGGCTTCTTTGGGGTGCTCTATGCCGCCGTGTGGCTGTTTATGCGGGCGCGTCAAGCTGCAATATTGGAGCTTCAAGATAGCGTGCGAGAGCTCAAGGAGGAGTCCGAGCAGCGGCGCTTGGCCGAGGAGAGAGCCCGAGAAGCCGAGCGCCGTCAGGCCGACTTTCTGGCCATGGTGAGCCACGAGATCCGCATGCATCTGCTGCTTGTGGACGACAACGCGATCAACCGGGTGGTTGGCCAGAGTCTCTTTGAGAGCCGAGGCGCCCAAGTCACCCTCGCGGAGGGTGGCCAGGTAGCGCTGGACTTGTTGGGCGGCGGCTTGTTGCCGGACGTGGTCATTACCGACCTGCACATGCCGGGCATAGACGGTCTGGGGCTGCTGGAGCAAATCTGCACCCTGGACTCGTCCCTACCCGTTGTGGCCTTTTCGGTCGCAGTGGGGGACGAGCGGGCCTTGGCTCTTCAGGCCGGAATGTGGGCCTTCCTGCCCAAGCCCGTGGACCTGAACCATGCCTGCCGTACGCTGAAGGAGCTGGCGCCCAGATCTATTTGAGGTCCGGCTGAATGGCCTCCGCCGGACCTGCTGAGCGGCCCCCATCCACCCAGCCGGACTAGAACGATGATTCGCCTTCCAGGGTCATCAACGTCCATGCCGTGTCACACCCGATCTTGTGGGCCTTCCACGTGTTCCACTCGCTCGACGTGGTGTCGCCGGGTTCTTCGGCCAACACGCACGTGCCGGTCATCAGCGTGTACATGTACGCGCCGATGGCCTTGTCCAGGTCCCGATGCATGTGCCAGGAGTCCCTGTAGGCCGACTGCTCTGGGTTTGCCTCCCGCATCTGGGCGAACAAGGTGCGTATTGGGATGGCCCTGCCAAAGGGTAGCTCGGACTGGTCGAGCATATGTCTGGCAACCCCCAGGTCGGTGTCGTTGACCACGCCACTGTCGCGTAGGTCTAGACCGTAGAGCATGGACACGTCTCCGAGGTCTCCATGGTCTTGCATGGGAAAGCCAAAGGAGAAGTCGAACTTCGCTGGGTCGACTTGGTATCGCTTCTCTGGTTCGAAGTTGCTGTTCGCCCGACCATAGTTGAAGGTAATGGGGGACTCACCACCGCTTTCGAGTGTTTCAGGCGCTTGATCGAAGACCCAGCGCAGGCCATCCAGGATGCCATTCTCCGAGCTAGAACCGGTGTGGTTGTAGGTCACCACGTCGTCTGTGATGCCACAGGGAGCGAACGGAGACTCCTGTGTGATGCTGCCAGCGTAGTGTTCTCGCCCGAGCTCACGATCGACCGTGTCCAGGGCCACGTCTGCTAGGCCAGCATCCACCTCGTACCCTGAGTTCCCAGCATTGCTCCCCGTGATGTGGGCGTAGATGGATGCCGCGGTCAGGTAGGCACCGTTGGGCGTTGGATGCTGCCCAGACTCATCCTTTTGGTCATCGGATAGGGATGCCCATGCCAACCCTGCAGGGACCGTTGGCAGCTCCACAGCGGCCCCGTCAGCAACACGGTAGGTAAACTCCTCCACGTCAGCCATGGAAGAGCCAAGTTGCTCCTGAGGCCAGGTCATCAACAACAGTGGCTGTGCCCCGCCGTCTGCGACTTTGGATGCAATCTTATTGACTCCCAACGCATAGAATCCGGGAGTTGTGGACACGATATAGGGGTCGGCACCGATGACGACGTAGTCCCAGTCGTGCGCGCCATTTCCGGTCAGGTTCGCCATCCGGGCATCGGCAGCGTCGGGCCAGAAGTAGTACTGGGTCAACGAGTGACTGTGGTGCGTGTATGTGTACTCGCTGCCGCTCCCACCCAGGCCGAGCGTGACGGACTCGCTGGCGTGGATGTCCTCGGCAACCACCATCACGTTAGATGAGATCGATGGGTCGCCATCTAGAATGCTCTGAAGTTCCTGGGCGACTTGGTCGGGAGAGAAGCCCTCGCCTCCATCGATCGAAGCGTTGGTTCCCATCACCAGGATGCGGATGGTGTCGTCGCCGTTGAAGTCGGGATTTGTGTAGGTTGGTTTTACTGCGGTGTCGTTGCCTTCGGGAACGACTTCTCTCTCACATCCAACAACGAAGAGTGAGGCCATCAAGAGGAGGGACTGGGCGCGGTTCATAAGCTCTCTGGTGTGTGCGGAGTCAACCGCTGTCACCCTACCGAATGACAGCGTATATTCGCGCTATATGCCAGAGCCCTACCTCGGGAACGACAGACTTTCTCGCAACGTGGGCGCGCGCTCCCTACCCGCTGCTAGTCGACCGCCACTCCAGCGAATTGGCCCGATCCCCCCGCCTCAAAGGGCCGGTAGCCGGGGAATACAACGCGGAGTGAACAAGCAAACGGTGGCGCTTGTTCGGTGGCCTACTTGACCCGGTGTCCGCCCATCTCATTGTTGAACACCCAGGCCACCACTTCGCCAATCTCGAACTTGTCGCTCATGTAGGACTGAATGGTCGCGGCAGCAGATCCGGCCACGCGCAGGTCAGTGCGGGCTTGGATCATGCGGCGGGCGCGGTCGCGCCAGCGCTCGATATTTCCTGGGCGCAGGTCGACCCAGCCCTTGGTGGCCCAGGCGTCCACGGATTCGGCGCTCATGGGAACACTGGTCTTGTGGCCCAAGACCTCGGGCACGTTGATCCGGGGACCGCGCAGCAGGGTGGCGCCGTCGGGCAGCAGGATGGGGATGCCGATGCTTGGAGCAAGGCTGCCAACCTGGGTGGCATGGAGCGCCTGCTGCAGACGGTCGGCGGCGACCAAGGCGTCGACGTGGTCGTCGGCCACCGCTTCCAGGGTGCCGTAGACATGGCCCAGGAGCGCGCCTTCAAAGAGCAGCTTGGAGAGCTCGGGGGGACCCAGGCGGCCCAAGGCGATGCTGGGCACGCCGCTGTTGTCTTCCAGGCTTGCTTGCTCGACTGCTTCCAGGTCCTGCAGTGCGACTCCGCGGACCAGGCCAGCCTTGTAGCTTGGGTCGATGACTGCGCCGTCCAGGGCAGAGATGATGTCCCGACCGGTGGTGGCCCCTCGAATCTCGCGCACCACGATGGCTGCGATCTCTTCGGGGGTGACGTACTCCATCTGGCCCAGGGCAGTGATCGCGCTGAACTCGCCGCGGGTGAACACGCCGTTCTCACCGGTGTCTACAACCGCCACATCCAGGGTGCCGGTGACCGGGTAGCTGGAGGCATCGTCCCGCAGCTCCAGGGCATCTCCGGCGCTCAGGCCCAGGGTCTGGGCTTGCACCAAGTCCCGGTTGCCGTGCTTGTCGCGCACCTGCTTTACGGTCACCGCTCGGTAGCCGATCATGGCGGCCGGCTTTACCTCTTTCACGATGGGGGCGCCGGGGGTACGGGCCAACAGGAAGAGCAGGCCGGTGTGGCCGAATGCGGCCTCGTTCTTGGCCAGGAGTTTCTTGGAGGGGCGGTCCTCGGAGTGGGTGTAGGGAATGTTCATTCCCATGCCACCGGTACCGGTGGTGCCCACCTTTACGTACACCTTCACACCGACCTCGATCGTGGAGCGGTGAACGAAGCGTACGTGGCGGATCAGCTGAGGGACGGACTGAGAGAGTAGAAAGCCCTCCAGATCGCTCGTTCCCTTCGGATCAAAGCCGTCCTCGCCGATCCATTCTTGAACCTTAGCGGCACCGTCGAAGATGTCTAGGTAGCTAAATCCGGTGGCCGTGTTCACGCAGTCAACAATCACCTGGGGCTTGTGCTCGCGCAGCATGCCCACCAGCTGATTACCCTCGTACGCCGCATCAAAGTCGCCGTAGACCGCACCCAGGAGTGCTGCACGGGTTTTTGGGTCGGCCATCATCTCGCCGCGGGGGGAGTTGGCCAGCGCGTGGCTCACGAACAGGTTGCCCCAGGCTGGGACAAATGTGACGTTGCCAGGGAACTCTCGCTCGAACTTCTCGCACGAGGCCACCGCTTCTGAGCGCTTGAGCGAAGCGACCACAACGGTGTCTGGCTCCAGCGTGCGGCAGATGTGGCGGACCACCTGCGTACCAACCAGACCGGCACCACCAAGAACGAGAAAACGGGTGTACATGTTGCGGGCTCTCCTGCGGGCAGTTCTGCAAGCCCTGTCCTAACACCTCCGTGTTGAATAGAGGGTGGCGCCCACCAGTCCTTGACCCAGGAACTTCAAATGCTCCAGCTCTCTGGCATCGCGATCGACGCCACCAGTGTGGGTGGACTGGAGACCTGCATCCAACTGCCGGGGCTCAAGCTGGCGCTCGACATTGGCCGCTGCCCACGCAGCGCTGTGCTTCAAGACACCGTGCTGATCACCCATGGCCACATGGATCACATCGGCGGGGTCTGCTACCACGCCGCCACTCGGGGCCTGATGGGGCTCAGCCCGCCCACCTACGTGATCGGGCCCGAGAACGAGAAGGCCTTCAACGCTCTGTTCAACGCTTACCGTCGTCTGGATCGCAGCCGCCTGGCGCACGAGCTCATCGTGGTCGGCCCAGGGGAGCGGATTCCTCTGCGAAACAACCACTTCGCCATTCCCTTTCGCTCCATTCACCGGGTGCCGTGCCAGGGCTACTCCATCTGGGCGTCGAAGAAGAAGCTCAAGACCGAGTACCAGGGCATGAGCGGCCACGAGATCCGGGATCTGCGGGTGGCCGGAAACGAGGTGACCGACACGATGGAGTACCCAGTGCTCTCCTTTACCGGCGACTCTCTCATCGAGGTGCTGGAGAAGGAAGAGGTCGTGCGCAAGTCCAAGGTCCTGGTCATGGAGGTCACCTTTGTGGATGACCGGGTCACTGTGGAGCAGTGCCGCAGCAAGGGCCACATCCACCTGGACGAGGTTGTTGAGCGGGCGGAGCTCTTCGAGAACGAGAGCATCCTGTTTACCCACTTCTCGGCGCGCTACTCGGCCAAGCAGATCATCGCAGCGCTGGACAAGAAGCTACCGCCTGGGCTGCGGGAGCGGGTCACGCCGCTGGTGAACTCGCACTGAGGGGGCCGCCCAGGGGCCGGTGTGCGGGGTGCTCTGCTTTGGAAGTCACTCCCCACAGAGCGCCTGACACGCCACCACCACATCCTGGCTGTTCTCGCCATCCACCAGCGTGATCGACGTGGCAGGACTCGTGCCCCAGATCCCCGTATGGGTCTCCGGATCCTGCACTGTGCGTACCTGCAGCACCCACGCCCCGGGGCTCAGGTTCTCCAAGAGCACCGCCCGGTCATCGCAGGGCTGGGCCAAGACGCTGGTCTCACCGCTGGCGGACTCCAGGTCGATCCATAGGCTCTCAGCGTAGGCGGTCTGGCACCCCGTCGCTTCCGGCAGGTAGTCGGAGAAGGTGGCCGTGATGCTGAGGGAGGCGGATCCCTCCACCTCGGAGTCCACACCGGCGCCGTCGCAGGCGCAGAGGGAGAGCAGGGCCGAAACACAGAGCGCAGTCGAGGTCTTCATAGACTCAGTCTATACCGCGATTCACGGCATCCAACACCAGCACCACCGCCCGGGCATCGTCCACCTTCACCCGGCCCTCCAGAGCGTTGTCCTGAACGGCCTGGTAGTCCCAGCTCTCAGCCTGCACCCCGTTCAGGGACGCGGTGGCCGCAGCCCCGCCTTCTGCGACCTGCATCAGGCGCAGCGCGTGGCCGACCCAAGTGCCCGTCGCGTGGTCGCTCAGCGCCTGAATGCGCATGTAGTGGCCAGGGTAGACCCCCAAGCTCTCAGACGCCGAGCGCGCCAGCCACCAGTCGTCCCCCGTGGCCGCTTGGTACAGGGTCTCCTGGGCCTGCTCGGCCACGTACTGCAGGTCGTCGGGCAGGGTCGCCGGTCCCTCCAAGTCCACCAGGTTCTGCACCTGAAGCGACGCGTCTCCCCCCAGAGCGCCCGCCGCCGCCGCCACCCCCAAGCTGCGGGAGAGCACCGTCACTCGGGTCGGATCTACAGCACCGAGATCCGCCGTCCAACGCAACACCGCCGACAGGTCCGCTTGGTGCTGAGGGCCGCCGTAGTCCTCTTCACCGCCCGAGGCCCCTCTGCCGCTGGGGTCATAGGCCACCACGACGATGCCCGCGCTGGAGAGCTGGGCCCCCATCTGGGTGTCCAGGATGGGGAGTCCGTCCTCGATACCGGGGGGGACCAACACAATGGCTGGCCAGCAACCCGTCTCCATCGGGGACAAGACCCCAAGGGCCAAGCCCGGCTCCAAGACCGTCTGCTCTCCACGCACCAGAGTGTGCCCGAGCGCAGCCCGGTGCGTGCTCTCACAGCCGGAACCTGGCCAGTCGGGCACCTGCTCCGGGGCCGCGCAGGAAAGCGCGAGGAGCCACAGTGCCAGCAACCGCACCTACTTCTTGCTCCGGGGAGTGTCCCGAGGCGCACCCCGCAGAGCGTCGAGCACCGCTTTGTCCAGGTGCACATCCAGCTGGGGGAAGGCGATCTCGATGCCTTCTTTCTTGAAGGTGTTCCAGATGTGCTTGTTGAGCTGAGAGCGGATCACCAGCACGGCCCAGGGGTCCCGGGTCCAGACGCTCACCTCCCAGTTCACCGAGTTGTCCCCAAAGTCCAACAGCAGTGCCACGGGTTTCTTGAGATGGGTTGGCCCTGGCATGGCCTTGGCTGCTCGGAGCAAGGCCTTCTCAACCTGGTCCATGTCGCTCTTGTAGTGCACGCCCACGGGGGCGCGAACTCGGTAGTCCCGGTCGCCCTTGGTGTAGTTCTTGACCGCGCTGCCCACGAGCACGCCGTTGGGCACGATGATCTCTTCTTCATCCCGGGTACGAACGACCGTCGCCCGGATGCCCATCTGCTCTACACGCACAAGCTCGCCGTCGATCTTGAGCACGTCCGTGGGCTTGATGCTTCGCTCGATCAGTAGAATGACCCCGCTGACAAAGTTCTGCACGATGTTCTGCATCGCAAAACCCAGGCCCACGGCAAAGATCGCGCCGGCTGCGAACAGGGCCGAGAGGTGGATGCCCATCGCCTCTAGCGACAGAGAGAAGCCCAGAAGCAGGACGGTGTAGTGGACCAAGCGATTGGTCACCCCGATGCGTCCCGCGTCCGTGACCCCGCGCATGTTGAAAGCGCGTGTTGTGGCCCGCCGGATCAGGCGCGAGATGGCGAAGGTGAGCACCAAAGTCAGGGCGGTCAGCAGCAGACGACCCGGGGTTAACTCTACGCTTCCGATGGTGAACAGGTGCAGCTCGAGCAGCTGGCCCAGAGTGCTCTGGCCCGCCACGAACATCTCTGGGGAGTCGGGGAGAGCAGCGGCCTCCTGCACGATGCGTGTCGTGTCCTCGAACAGGTTCTCACTGGTCTGGAAGATCGGACTTGGATCCGCCGTCGAGGTCGGCACGGTCGGCAGGATCTGGTCCAGGGAACTTGGAATCTCTGGGGGCGCATCGACCGGAGCTTCGGTCACCGGGAGCCCTGGGCTGGTCTCCGCGGTTTTAAGCGCCTGTTCGGCTTCCTCGGGCGCCACCAGCTCTGGGGTCGCTTCGAGGGGCACCTCAGGCTCGGCCGACGGCGGCGTGGCCTCGCTCTGGGCCAAGGCTGCCTGAATTAGTGGCCACATGGAGTTGTCCTGGGTCTAGGCAAGCCTTCTTGCTGGAGGAGTCTATCGCCGATGCGCTGTTGGTGTGGAATGCGAGGGCTTGACCAACATGTCATCAAAACCTAAGCCAGGCCAGATGGAACACAGACTCCGATATTGTGGAGGCGGGTTAGATCTTTATCTGGAAATGTTCAAGGTTGATTTCTGTCTTGAATGGGACGTTGCATTTGCAAAGTGGGGGAGTTGAAATGGCTCTATGATTGGACTATTGGGACTAATTCTGACCACGGGCTGTAAGAACGAGCCGCAGCCCGAGCCTCCGTAGGCTGGTGACCCACTGGTGTGTGTGCGTGGAGACACAGTCTGGGTGGCATCGAATCGCAATCTTGGGCGGACCCGGTCGTCCGCAAGCGGATGCGGGCACGGTACGTGTGGAGTATATCGACCCGGACACGGGCACGATCGATTCAACCCACGCTGGAAACCAAACATTGGCAGTGAGTGGGAGCATCAATTTTGGTGCCGCCATTGAGACGGCAAGTGTTCGTGACTCATAATATTCCGGCTTCGACCTTCACGCTGCGGGTCAGGAAATTCTTGTGGGCGCGCCGGGAGTGGAAGGCGGAGGTATTAGAGGGGCGGTCTATTGGTACGAGCCCGTGCGGAGCACGAGCCACCACGCCTATGGTGGAGTCGTGAACAACCCGAGTAGCTACGACGATGCAGAGTTTGGGTTCGCGATTGCGGCACTCGACAAGGCTGCAAGCCCCGAAACCCCTTGAAATAAACAAGGCGTGTTTTGGGTTGCGATTTCTTCCCCGGGGCGTGATGCGGTCCACAGCGGGGAAGAGTTCGGTGCCGCCTTGGCTACCGGAAACTTCGCTTCCATTGACGGTCGGGGTTCTGCAAACTCTCCTGAGGCCTTGATGCGAGATGTTGCGGTCGCTCGACCAGGCTGGAAGTCGGATTCAGGCGCAGCTTCGGGAAGAGACTTGTGCGGAAAAGAACAAGTACTCCAACTGCGCCCGCCGCGACATCCTTCCGGCGTGCGACGGCTCCGAGTAGGCTCCTCTTGTCTCAATCGGGCCTGGTTGTTCCAGGCCCGTTTCGGGGAGCTCTGTTAGTGGTAGGCGTGGCAAGTGATCAGTAGCCTTGACGAGTCCAATCCGCGCCGTGCACGGAAAACAACAGGTGCACGCAGTAGCGACGTCCTCTCCGCCTGCGACGGCTCCGATTAGCAGCTCCACGTGGCCTCGAAGGGGCCGGGGTCTACTCCAGGTTTGGGGGGAGATCCAGGATGGCGAACGGGACGCTCAGCTCGCCACCCAAGAGCTCCCCATCCTGTCCCTCCAGACCCGGGCTCAGCTCCAGGGTGTAGGTGGCATCGCCCGTCCAGGGGCTCTCCGGCCAGACCCACAAAGTCGGCCGTCCAGCCTCTGCCTCCAGGTCCACCACGACCCACTCGCCCTGGGCGTCGTAGACCGCGATGTTGTCCAGGGTGCTGCCGCTCAGTGGCGCGTTGAAGCGCAGGTGCATGGGGGCCTCCGGAAGACCGGGGGCGTCAGCAGTCGGAGCCCAAGCCTCCAAGACTAGGGGCGTGAGCTCCGCCTCCCATTCAGAGGCACAAGCGAGCATCAACAACAACATTTGATCTCCATTCACTCAGTATGACCCAACAGGGCAGGGGTTCAGCCCCAGCCGCGCAGCTTCTGCTCTTCGCGGCGGTAGAAGTCGAAGGACTCCTTGACCACCTTGAGGGCGTCTTCGGCGCCGCCCCAGGAGTTCACCTTCACCTCTTTGTTCTCGAGGTTCTTGTACTCCTCAAAGAAGCTCTGGATCTCCTTGAAGATGTGCACGGGGAGCTGGTGGATGTCCGTGTAGTCGCAGAATGCTGGGTCGTTGACGTTGACCGCGATGATTTTGTCGTCAGACTCGCCCTCGTCCTCCATGTGCATCACGCCGATGGCCTTGACCTGCATGATGGCCAGGGGAGTGATGGACTCATGTCCCAACACCAGTACGTCGAGCGGGTCGTGGTCGCCGCAGTAGCTGCGCGGCAAGAAGCCGTAGTTGGCGGGGTAGTGCACCGAGCTGTAGAGCACCCGGTCCACGCGCAGCATGCCGCTGGGCTTGTCCAGCTCGTACTTGACCTTTGAACCGCGAGGGATCTCGATCACGACGTTGAACCACTCGTGGGCGGTCTCGGGGTTGTTGGGCAAGTCATGCCAAGGATGTGCCACAAGGGGCTCCAGGGTTCGCAGAGGTTGGGGGCGCGCCCTAACCGGTGGCAGTGGGGTGCGAGAAGCGGGAAGTCGCCGCGGGGTAGACTGCCCCCCAGATGTTGCAACCCCTCCTCCTTTTGTTCGCGCTTGGTGCCCCGCCCGCCTTCTCCGCTGGGGTTGACCAGGCCTTGGCGGAGCAGCGAGATCTGCCTTCCTACGCCGCCCGACTTGCCTCAGCACAGGCCCAAGCGCGAGCAGGGGAGCGCTACTTCAAGGGGCAAGGCGCGGTAGACCAGGCCTTTCCAGAACTCCAAGGGGGCGACTGGTTGGATCCAGCGTGGCTCTCTGGACGCTTGGCGCTCTTGGACCAGGCCGCCCGTGCCCGCGCTCTGGAAGCTCGAGACGACTTTGGGGACGTCGAGGCGCGCACTGCGACGCGACTGACCCAGAGTCGGGACCGAGCCTTGGCCGCCGAAGAAAGTGCGGACGCGATGCAGCGGCGCCTGCTGCTCTCGATGGAGGCGCTGCTTCGGGAATACCCGGGCGTGCAGCGGGCTTCCTTGGAGCAGGGAGGGGTGGCCCTGACCCAGCAACGATCCGAGCGTACTCAGGCTTGGGAGACCAGCAAAGATGCGGTTGAGAAGGGCCAGCTCATCGAAGAGATCGCCAGGCTGGATCAGGAGCGTGCCCGCGTGGAGCAGCTCCAGGGTGCCTTGCTGGCCCTCGCCATTCAGCCAAATGGGCTGCTGGATCTGAGCCCCGAGGTCCAGAGCCTCTCCGACCCCCTCCGCGCGCCCTTTGCCGCCCGCCGCATCACCGCAGCTCTGGCCCTCTCGGACGGTAGCGCTCAAGAGCCCTTGCTGGACTGGCTGGACGGTCAGCGCCAGCAGATGGAGTCGGCTGAGCCCCGGCCTGTAGGAGATGTGGACGCGCTCCGTGCTGCGCTGGCGTTGGTCGGCCTGCGGTTGGCTCAGATGGGCCCGGACCCGATCTCACAAGCCTGGGGAGCCTTGGGGGCCGTAGAACAGGCCCGACTCCAAGACTGCCTGACACGTAGCCAAAACTGGCTGTTGGAGCAGGACCAAGTCGACGACGAGCAGTTCAAGAATCTGGAGCAGGCGGAGAGCGCACGAGAAGAAGCCGATCAAGCCCGAGCCCAGGCCCAGGACGAGGCCCAGCGATGGGTCGCCCAGGTCCTTACCAGCGTGGCCGATGACTACGACGTGGCCGCCGGCTACAAGGAACGACTGGACCAGCAGGAGGGTGCCTACAAGGCCGAGGTCGATGCCTTCCAAAGGCAAATAGAAGAGCTGAGCGCCACCCTTGCGCCTGCTCTGTCCCTCTCTGTGCTGGGTGGCGAGCGCGAGGCCGCCATAGACGCTGTCTACGCAAGATCGCGGGACCTGGTTCAGGAGCTCCGCAGGAAAGCGATCCAGAGCGGAAAGACCACCCGTGAGCGTGAAGAACTTGCCGCTCAGATCCGCCGCGAGGCGCAAGCGAGCCTGACCCAGCTGGCCTTGGACCGGGACAAGGTGGCCAGCGTCTCGGACGCCACACAGCGGGCGAAAGTCCAGGAGCGCCTCGACACTTGGAACGAGGTCTTGGTCCAGATGGACAAGATCGCTGCCCGGGAAGAAGCCAAGGCCTTCGAGCACCAGGTTCAGGTCATCTCCCTGCTGGAGCGGGCCAAGGACTTGCGGGCCCAGATGCGGGGCGAGGTCTCTCAGGAGCAGCGTAGCCATGACCGCTCCCAGCTCTTCGCCGAGCTCAACTTGGAGCTGCGGGTTGTGGTGCCGCGCCTGCTCAGCCTTGGCAGCGAGCGCCTCGATACTCTGCGGAAAAACCTTCGCTCGGTGGGGTTCTGGGGCGGCCTGATTTGGGGGCTGCTCAAGCTGGCCGTGGGCGTGGTCATCTGGCAGATGATTCGCGGGCGGGTGGCCCAGCTCAGCGAGCGTCTGCTCAATGAGCGTGCCAAAGACCAGCGCTCCCTGGAGCGTGCCGCCACCCTTCAGATGGTGGAGCCCATGGCGCTGGCCCTGCGCGCACTGCTGGATCTGGTGGCGGTCTGGCTGCTTCGCACGCCGGTCCAAGAGATCTCACCAGAGTCCGGAATGCTGCTCCTGGTGGCGCTCCAAGTCTTGCTCTTTCGGGCCCTGGTTCGCCTCTATGCATTGGCCGTCGCCAAGCACCCCAGCACCCGGCCTGCCCTTGTTTACGCCAGTCAGAAAGGCTTTGATCTGGGGGAGCGAACCCTGCGCTTTCTGCTCGGCTGGCTCATCGCACGACAGTTCGTCTCCTACCTGACCTTGGAGATGCTCAACGCGGACGCCTTGCGCACGCTGCTGATGATGGGCTTCACCACGGCGCTCGTGGGCCTGTGCCTCATGCTGCTGCATGGCTGGGAGCCCACCTTGCGCGAGCTGATGCGCCGTCAGGGAGGCGATGACCGAATCCGGAACGTGCTCACCAGCGAGCCTGCCCGGCCAATGCTTACCCAGTGGGCCCGTGCCGCCGCCGATCTGGTGGTGCTCAGCTCAGCCTGGGTGTGGCGTCAGCTCCAGTCCAGGGCCGGCGAGAACAGCCCATTGGGGCGTGCCCTGAACCTGTTCTACCGCTACTCGATGAGCGACAAGCAGGAGGAGGAGAGCGTAGGGCAGCCCATTCCCGACTCTCTGGTCTCCGCGATCTTGGCGCCCGACAGTCTCGACCCCGTGCCTCGGCCTGCTCTGGACGAGGTCTTCTACAGGGCTCTGTCCTCGTGGGAGGCCAATGAGAGCCAGGGAACCTTGGCGCTTGTTGGAGACCGTGGCATGGGCCGGAGCACCTGGCTCCACGTGATCTGCAAGGACCTGGCTGACCGGGGTCTGGGCGTGCGCCGCATGGAGATGAATCGCCGGATTCTGAGCGAAGACGAGCTGATTCTCTGGATCGCGCAGGAGCTGGACCTGCCTCAGTGCACCGACCTGGACGGCTTGGAGGCCGCCCTGCTTGAGCGGCCCGAGAGCGTGCTCGTCATCGAAAATGCAGAGGACGCTTTCCTACGTGAGGTCGGCGGTTTTAGCGCGATGCGCGCCCTGTTCGAGATCGTCGGCCGCTTGGGTGAGAAGCACTTCTGGCTGCTCACCTTCCACCTGCCGGCATGGGCCTACCTCTCCCGCCTACAGCGCCTGCTCAAGGTGCACCTCTTTCACCACGTGTTGGAGGTGCCCCCCATGACCGAGTCCCAGCTTCGCAGGCTGGTGGTGGGCCGCACCGAGGCCGCTGGATTTCGGGTGGACTTCAACGCTCTGGTGCGTCGGGGCGCCTTGTCTGGCGATGTCGATGGTCAGCTGGAGCGGGCAAGCGTGGCCTTTTTCCGGGTGTTGGGCGAGGCCAGTTTGGGCAATCCAGCGGTCGCTATGCGTCTGTGGGTCGAGAGCCTCAAGGTCACCGAGGAAGGGATCGTCCAGGTACGCATGGGCAAGTCCCTCCGCGAGGATCTGGTCGACGGTCTGGGCGAGCCAGAGCTCTTTTTGCTCTCGGCGATTCGAATGCAGAATGGCCTGAGCGAGGCCGAGCTGGGCTCGGTCAACAACATGAACGCTGCCGCCGTTCGCAGCTCCCTCCAGGTGTTGCGTGGGCGTGGACTGCTGGAGCGAGAGCGCTCAAGGCTGCAGGTCAACCTGCGGCAGCAAGCGCGCATTACGCGGACGCTGTGGCGTCGGAACCTGTTGGACTGGCGGACTTGACTCAGTGGCTGCAAGCCACTGAACTACGATCCCTTTTTTGGGGGAGTCCCCCCAGTCCTTCGGCCCTAGAATGCCTCGTAGGCGTGGTCCAGGAATGCCCTGACCCGGGGATTGGCGGCGAGCTCTGGCAGGGTGAGGGCCCACAGGTCTCGGGCCTCATTGCCCAGCTCTGGGCCCAGGGGGTGCAGCCCGCGGGCTTGGCCCAGTCGGCGGGGAAGGAAGCCGACGCCGACGCCGTCTAAGACGGAGCGAAGGCAGGCTGGGAAGGAGGAGATGCGCAGCGCGATTCGGGCTCCGGACGCATGATGTTCCAGCCACTGGTCCAGCCAGATGCCCTCTCCCTGCTTGTCCCAACCCACCCAGGGCCAGTCCTTGAGAGGCGTGTCTGCGCCGAAGCGCTCCACGAGGGAAGGCGCGGCGAAGAGCGCGAAGTGGAGGCGCGCGATGCGCTTTCCGAGGAGGTTCGGATCGGGCTTGTTGGCCAGGCGAATGACCACGTCGGCTTCACGTCGAGTCAGAGAGGCGAATGCGTCATCGGTGATGAGCGTGAGCTCCACCTCCGGATGTAGGTTTGCAAAGCCCGCGATGGCCTGTGAGAAGCACTCGTGCACAAAGTCCGTGGTCGAGACCCGCAGGGGACCGCGCAGCGTGGGATCCTGGCTCAGCAGCTTGTTCTCGGCGGCAAAGACCAAGGCCTCCAGCTGGGAGGCGGTGTTCGCCAGCTCTAAAGCGGGTCCCGTAGCCACCAGACCGTCGGGAGTCCGGTCAAAGAGGCGCACCCCCAAATCCGCCTCCAAGCGCTGCAGTCGACGCCCAACCGTTGTCCGAGTGACCCCAAGGGTAGCCGCTGCTCGGGTCAGGTTGCCCTCTCGCTGAATGGCCAGCAGGGTGCGCAGGTGTTCCCAATCCATCATGCGGCCATCCTTGCACGGTCCATGGTGGCTGCGTGCGTTTTTGCACACCCCCTGTTGGACTTTCCTGCGTTTTTGCGGCACCACAGGGCCGCTATTGTTCCTTCAGAACGAGAAGGAGTGCGCGATGTTTACGCCTTTCATATTGCTTTTTACGGTGTCCGCTGCCCTCGCTGACGCACCGGAGTCGGACCCTGTCCTGCCCGCAAGAGGGCCCTGGTTTGTGAGCAGCTCTGTGTTCATGCTGGGCAACTTCCTCCCTGAACCGCCGCGCTTTGTGCAGCTCAATGCGGGCTACCGCTTCAACGAGAAGAACGCCTTGATCATCGAGGCCATCACCTGGACTTACCCGGCACCCCTGGGCATCCCCTACGGCCCGGACTGGGGCGACCCAAAGAACAACTTCCCCGGGCACGCCAGGGACATCGGCGTGGGCTTGGCCTTCCAGCACTTCTGGTGGAAAGGGGCCTACAGCACCGGTCACGTGACCCCCTTCCGACAGACCTACTTTGACCAGGAAGGGGAGCGCATCCAGGCGGGATTCCAGCTCTTCTGCGTGCTGCGAGCCGGCTACCACTTTAGCCTCTGGAAGGATCGTGTCTTCATAGAGCCCTCCGTCGCCGTCACGAGCTGGCCTGTGAACACCAAGCTGCCGCCGGAATTTGCCGCCCAAGAGTCTCAGTGGCGCAGCTTCTTCGTGGGGGAGCCAGGCTTGCACTTCGGATTCAACTTCTGAGCAGGCCTGTACCCCAGCGAGATAAGCCTCCGGCAATCGCCCGGAGCTTGTCCATGTTGTCCCTGTCCCTGTTGGTTCTCTCCACTCTCGTGGCCTGTCCCAAGACCCCAGAGGCCGTTGAGCCCGTTGAGCCCGTGGTCAAGGCAGCGCCCGAGCCGCCTCCCAGCTTGCGTTTTGTGGGCTTGGATCTGGCGGCACTCCCCGCCGACACGGTGCTCGCTGCGGGCCTGGCGCCGGAGTCCGCGGCATGGGCCACCCCTGAGACGGGCTGGCACGCTCTACGCAGCATTGGAGAGCAGGGCTTGGGTGCCCTAAACCACCCCGATGGCAGCCCCTATATGGCCGAGCGCAAGCCCTTCACCGATTTCTGCAACGAGGCCGACTTCAACGCCCTGATGCAGACCGGAGACACCCTCTGGATGCTTACCCACCTGGAGTGCAGCCGAGGTGGCGTGGCCCGTACCCGCATTGAGCAGGGCCCCGACGGTCTGCTGAGCGCAGTGGGCGAGAGCGCGCTCATCGACAGCCTGGAGCACGCCGGCGGCGTCTACACGCCTTGCGCCGGCCAGGTCACCTCTTGGGGCAGCTTCCTCTCCTCCGAGGAGTACGAGCCCGACGCCCGCTACTTCGACCCAGCCACCATGGAGATCCAGGGCAACCGCTACTGGAATGGCTCTCTGCCACGCGCATTCCAGGACCACGGCGGCACACACCCCTACCGCTATGGCTGGGTCCCCGAGCTCACCATCACCGCAGATGGCAGCACGACTGGCGTGAAGCACTACGCCATGGGCCGCTTCTCCCACGAGATCGCCTTGGTGGTGGACGACGAGAAGACCGTCTACCTCTCCGACGACAACAGTCGCGGCTCGGGCTTCTTCATGTTTGTGGGCGACGGTGCCCAGGACTTGAGCGCCGGTTTTTTGTACGCCGCCCGCTGGGAGCAGGAGAGCGGCACCGCCAAGGGCAAGCTGTCGTGGGTCAACCTGGGCCGGGCCGCGGACGCTGAGCTGCTGCCCTTCATCGAGTCCGAGTCCCCCGTGCGCTTTGACGAGCTCTTCGTCGCTGCCAATCCGGGCGAGAACGGTCTGTGTGGGGAGGACCTCCAGCTCGTTCACTCCTCAGGCCGCATGGAGTGCCTAGCCCTGGCCGAGCCGGGGGAGCGTTTTGAGAGTGCCGAGCAGCTGGCGATGGTGGCCTCGCGTTTGGAGACCCGCCGCTATGCTGCTCTGATGGGAGCGACGGTCGAACTGGAGAAGGGAGAGGGCGTGGCCTACCTGGCTGAAACCCAAGAGCTCTGGCTGGCTCTGTCCGCCTCCAAGTCCAGCATGCTCGCTGGCGACCCGGTCGTTCCGGAAGGCTACACCGGCACCCTAAAGCTGGACCACATCGATGCGCCCCTCTCGGAGTGCGGCGGGATCTTTGGCGGTCGCTTGGGCAAGGGAAGTGACACTGCTGGGGACCCCATTGCGTCCCAGCGGGTTCTCACGCGCCTGGATCAGGACGTGGGTGGGGCCCGGGCTGTAGAGGGATCCTGCCCCGCGGACGCGATCGCCAACCCCGACAACATCACCGGTCTACCCAATCAGGGACTGGTGTTCATCGGCGAGGACAGCGGGCTGCACACCAACAACCTGTTGTGGGCCTGGGAGCCTGCGACCGGCACCAAGACCCCAGTGCTCAGCACGCCAAGTCACGCTGAGATTACGGGCTTTTTCTGGTACGAGATCGGGGGGTTTGGCTACCTTTTGGCCAGCGTGCAGCACCCCCAAGTAGACGGCAGTATGGACCCGGCGCCCTTCGGTCCCGATACTCAGCACATGGCCAGTGTCGTTGGCTACTTTGGCCCCTTCAACCTGCCTGGAAACTGACGCTTTTCGTTGAAAGGTCCGAGGGGTTTTGTTACCAGTGCCCGTGGGATTTATTCGTCGAGCATTTACCTTGGTTGAGCTGATGATTGTGGTTGCAATCATCGGGCTCCTAGCGGCGATCGCGGTTCCCGGCTTCGTCGAGATGCAGATGCGCGCCAAGCGTGCGGAGTTGAGCCCCAACGTACAGAGCATCAAGTCCAGCGAGATCGCCTACGAGGCTGCGATGGATGGGTTCTTGTCGCTGGCTCAAGCTCCGAGCGCCCTACCGGGCAAGACCAAGGTGGATTGGGTCGGCAATCCCGACTTTACAGAGCTGGGTTGGGCGCCGGATGGGGGAGTCCGCGGCTGCTACTCGGTGACGACGTCCGGGAGCGATTTTGTGGTCTTGGGGAAAATGGACGCTGATGGCGACTCGATCACGGCGGAGTACACGGCAACTCACCAGATCGGCGTGGTCCACAATACGGCCCACGAAGTGTACTAGGGCCAAGCCTTAGGTGGTCGGTGTAGACTCCGACCATGGACGATACCCAACAACTACTGCAGTTCATCAACCTGCAGCGGGTCCCCTTCGCGATTGGCATTCTGGTCGTCGGGCTGGTGCTCAACCGCCTGGCTCTGGGATTCCTGGATGACCTAGGCGAGCGCTTTGGAAACCAGCGCCTGCTCTTCAAGAAGATCAGCGCCCTGCTGCGCTTCTCCGTCTACGTCATCCTCTTCGGTATCACCGTCTCCAGCATTGTGGTGCTCGAGTCCGAGGCGCTGATTGCGGTCGCCGGTACCATCGGCGTTGCGGTGGGCTTTGCGTTCAAAGACCTGTTGGCGTCGCTCATGGCCGGGGTCATCCTGCTGATGGATGAGCCCTTTCAGGTCGGGGATCGTGTGGCATTTGGGGGCTACTACGGGGAGATCAGCGAGATTGGTCTGCGCTCAGTCCGTATGATTACCTTAGATGACAATCTCGTCACCATCCCCAACAACAAGTTCTTGAATGAGGCCAGCGCTTCCGCAAACGCCGGTGCTCTGGACTGCATGGTCGTCATCCCTTTCTACCTGGGTGCCGCCGAGGACTTTGTTGCTGCCCGTCGCTTGATCGAGGAGGCCACCGCTACCTCCCGCTACGTCTTCCTGGACAAGCCTATGACCACCTTGGTCAGCGACGAGTTCATGGGAGAGCGCTTCGTCACCGTCGTGCGCGTCAAGG
>JBLHMA010000019.1:0-28626 GCA_047621545.1 Cognaticolwellia sp.
TGCGGTAGCCACGACGATCCAGGGACTCGCCGGAGGTGTCCAGCAGCAGCGTGGCTTGGTTGCGATAGACGCGCACCCGCAGCAGCAGCTCGGCGTCGTCGCGATCCACATTGGCCCGCTCGCCCCACATGGAACGCTGGTGGTCGACCAGGGCATCCTTGCAGGTCAGGGCGATCTGCTGGGTGTTGGTCATCTCGCTGGCCGCTGAGCTGGCCTGGATCGAGAAGGTGCGCCGTGGATGGAAGAGCTCATCCGGCCAGTGCTTGAGCAGGTTGCGAAATCCACCGTACAAGCGCTCTTTGCGGCTGCCCTTCCACTTGCCCAGCTCCACGAGCACGCGGTTGGCGGTGCGCAGCCAGATGTTGCACTTCCACACCAGCAGCCAGGTGCCGTCAAAGGTCACCGCACCCACGTCTTCGGAACTGTCTGGATGGGCACCCAGAGCCTTGAGCTCTTGGGCGAGGAGGGGCTCAAGGCCCTTGGCACACGTGGCTACACACTTCATGCTGTGGCTTCTAGCCCGATGAGACCTCCGATGCCCTGGCACCCGCAATTTTGGTACACGCAGCTGGGGCGTTTCCTGCGAAGCCACTGGTGGCATTTGCTGCTGGCAGTGCCCATGGCGGTCGTGGTCACCGCTGTGCACGAGCTGGCTCATGCGGCTGCGGCCAAGGCCTTTGGTGCAGAGATCGGACACATCTGGGTGCTGCCAGGGCACGGGACTTGGGGACACATGAGCTACACCTTGGCCGACCCGAATCCCTCTGCGCACTTCTGGGTGTCCCTGGCGCCCGGGCTGTTGGGGCTGATGGTGGGTCTGATTGGGCTGGTGTTGTCCCTGCGCAGCTGGAGACCTTGGGCAGGGAGCTTGCTCTTTGTCTGGGGCATCGTGGTTCCGCTGCTCGAGCCCATGTACGCCCTTGTTCACTGGCTGATGGGGGCCGAGAACGACGGCTTCGGCGCGTTTGGAACGCCTAGTTGGATCGGGGCTGCGTGCACCTTGGCGTACGGCGGGATCGTGGTCTTTTTGGGCTGGGAGGCGCACGGGAGCCTCTATGGGGAGCGTGCGCTGACTCCGGTGCCCTTTGGGATCTTGGTGCTCTGTGTGGCGGGGGTGATGTGCCTGGTTTGAGCAAGGGCAGCCTGCTTGGTGCCGCACAGAGGGGCTGGAGAAGATCCAGGTTCTGATTTACCTAGCTCGCTGATAGACTCAGCTCATGCCCTTGCTCATTTTCCTCCTCCAACCAGCCTTCAATCCAGACCCGGTGCAAGACACCCAGTCTGTCCTCGCCGATGCGAGCCAGCTCGGTGGGGGTGTGGTGCGGTGTCCAGTCCAGGACGTCGAGCAAGGTGCGAGGGGCTACGCAGTGCTTTCTGAGCCCGGCAAGTTCCCTGAACGCGTGCCGTTCTTTGTCGACGACGGACACCTTGTTGTGGGTGTGCCGCCGGGGGCCGGGGAGCTGCGGTTGGTGATCGACTCTCAGGACTTAGGGACCCTGCGCTACGCCGGCGTGGTGCCTGGTGGGGAAGGGGAGTGTGTTGCGCTGACGCTTGTTCCCGACCTGGGTGATTGGATTTCCCGGCCGGACCTCTTTGATTGTGGGCGGGGCCAGATCAACCAGTGCTCTATGTTGGCCCAAGTCGAAGAGATTCCGACGAACAAGCAGGACTATGTCGACGGGGTGCGCGCCTACCGCGGGTGCCCGAGCGTCCCTTAGAGCTCCCCCACCGAGCACGCCAGAATCACACTCAGGTGCGCCATGGGCATGCCGGTCTCCTCTCTCCATTCCAGGAACGCGGCCTGGGCGGCGCGCTGGTCCCTCTGGCTGGTGCCCTTGGTGATCGCCACACCGGCGTGGGTCAGCGCCTGTTTCACGTCCCCGGTCAGCACGAAGGTGTCCACGCCGCTGCGACGTAGAAAACGCGGTCCGGTGTCTCCGCCAAGGCGTGCGCCCTGCTTCTTCAAGGCCGCCCACAACCCGATGATGTCGTCCTGGGGCCATTGGGCGAGAAAGGCACCAAAGCCGCCGTACTCCTCGGAGATGGCGTCCACCCACAGGGCGTTCTTGAGCGTCGCGTCGATCTTCTGACCGTTGCGAACGATGCGGGTGTCTTGGCGCAGCGCGGCGAGCTCCTCGGCCTCCATGTTGAGCAGAGCCTGGGGCTCAAAGCCCAAGAAGGCCTGCTCGAATCCGGGCCACTTGTTCTGGATGACGCGCCAGACAAAGCCCGCCTGGAACACACCTTGGGTCATCTGGGCAAGGTAGCGGTCATCCGGGGTGGATCGGATCTCCTCCGCGCTGCGCACTTCCGGCAGACGCAAGGCCAGGGCCTGACCGTGACGTTGGATGGCGCGCTCGTAGAGGGGCTCGAAGGAGTGCATGCGGAAGCTCCAGGGATTTTAGACCAGCGTACCGATCTGGCTGATTGAACCAAGCTGACCTACTGGTCGTAATCACGCCGGTGGAGTTTGAACTTGGGCCGCTGCCTATTCGTTGTCCAGTGCCCGGCTGACGGCATCCACGAGGGCTTCTACGCCCACGGGCTTGGCCACCATCCCGTCTATGAGCGACATCACCTCTGGGCTCACGGGTTCCCCGGAAAAGAACAGGACCCGCATGTCTGGAGCGGCGGCGCGCAGGGCCGGCAACAGGTCGAGACCTCGCTCACGCCCGAGGGTCTGGTCTAGCAGGACGACGTCGTGGGCAGGTGTGAGCGCTTCTTGCGCGGAAGCCAGGTCACCAACCGTGGTCACCGTTGCGCCGTGTTGCTCCAGGATACGCCTGACTAGACGGAGGATGATTGGCTCGTCGTCTACCACCAACACCCGACGCCCTGTGAGTTCTCTAGTGGGGGCCCGGCGCGGGTGTTTGGATGGCTTGAGCCTGTGCAGATTGGCAGGCAGGGGGACCAGAGGGAGCACGATTACGAACTCAGCCCCACCTCCATCACGTGGTCGGTAGGCGAGCTGTCCCCCCATTCGACGCAGTGACTCCGAGGCGGTCGCCAACCCAAGCCCCGTGCCTTCCCTTTCTTTCGTAGTCACGAATGGCTGAAATAGGTGGGGTTCAACCTCTGGTGGTACACCAGTCCCGTTGTCGCTGACGATCAGCTCGAGCGTCGGCACGTCGAAAGTCTCGTTTCGGCTTCCACGGAGCCACACCGTGGGATGCTCGCTGGACTGGACTGCGTAGTTTGCGTTGACGAGTAGGTTGCTCAGGACCTGCTCCAGTACACCCGGGGCCTGTCGCACAAGAAGACCCGGGGGAATGGAGTGGACGATTTCAAGCCCCTCAACCGCGACACGGCGCAGACCCTCGATCGCGCCAGCGCACAAGGGTTGTATTTGGCAGATCTCAGACTGTTCACCATCTGCTTGGGTCAGCCTGCTCAGGTTTGCGACAACCACAGTTGCACGGCGGGCAGCCTCTTGCGCATCATGGATGTCGCGCGTGATTTCCTGGTCAGGACTGTCCTGACGTGAGATGCGTGCGTCGGCATCTGCCAAACAGGCGACGATGATCGTCAGCATGTTGTTGAAGTTGTGTGCGACTCCGGCGCTGAACTGACCGATGGCCTCCATCCGCTCTGCCTGAGCGACCCGCTGTGTCAGCATCCTTTCGCGCGTGATGTCCTGGACTGAACCTTCCCAGACAAGGCCGTCTCGCCGACCGGCAAGGCGGACATAGCGAGGACCGTCAGGACTTCGGAACGTCACGGGTGCAGAGACCCACTCTTCATCTTCACGCCACTGGGGCAGGACCTCGTCGCCCGCGCCCGCCTGGAGCCAAACAACGAAAGCCTGTGCAGACTCCGGCCCGGTGCGGTTGAGCAACATGGCACCCACGGCATCCCAGGACGCGGTGTCGCACTTCAAGTCCAACCTCCACATGCCAAACCCAAGCGCGTGTGCCGATGCCTTGCGTGCGATGTCCCATGACCCTTCGCTCATGGTTCATCCTCGTCCATGCGTGCAAGCAGCCAGGCATCCGCCTCTGCTTTGGTGCGCGTCGCACCCAAGGGAAAGGGCGGCGTTGCCGCCCAGAGCATTGCTTGGGCGGCCATTCGCAGCGCAGGGGACTCCATCACGATCGTGACCGCCACGACGTGACGGGCAAGGACCTCCTCATGCCTCTTCAGCCAAGCCACCGACATCTGCACAAAGCGAGGAGGGAACGCAATCATCGGTCCGGCGTGCATTCGGATGACCACGCGTCTCCGAAGCTGAACCGCTTCTAGCAGCGCTTGGAGGTATCCGAGGTAGCCCTCTTCGGTAACGGGACCGACCACGACCACGACCACAAATGGAAGGTCGGAGACATGCACTTCGGCGTATGCGTTCTGGAAATTGGTCATTGAAGCGTTAGTCCCCACCAAGACCCCCTTAGGGTAGCAGCTTCGAGTCTCGGCGCGGGTGAACAAGTTGGTTGGCGCCGATGCTCCTATTCCTTGGAGTCCGGGAGGCCCCCACCCAATGGGAAACGAACTGCAGCACGCTGTCGCCCGCAAGCCTTTGTCGCATTCAGCCCGACAACCCCTCCCGAGCCATCGCATCACCTGATCGACAAGCCCCCCACAAACCCTGGCCTCGCTCCTCCTGCGCCACCCAGAGCGAGATCAACTCGGACGCCCCAGGGTCCACGCGTACCACGCCAATGTCCTGCTTCTCAGCTGGGATCACCCACTTTGGAAGAGCACTGAGTTGCCCGGTACAAGACGCAACTGGCCTGGAGTCGACTTCGTCGTACTGCGAGCAAAAACCTTGAGGCGACTCCGCCAACGAGGCCAGGCGAACCACCCTAAAACGCGCCCAATCCTCCGGTCCAAGCCGGATGGACTCGGGCTGCAGAATCAACCAACCACTTCCATGCCCGTACTGTCCTCGCCCAGCTCACGTTGCTTGATCACTTCCCAGGCGGTGGATGCGCTGCGCTGGAGCTCATCCAAGCTCTCAACAGCGCCCAAACGCCGCTTGATCATGCTGGGGCGATAGTAGAAGCGCAGGTAGGCCAAACGGCACCAGCGCTGGATCTCGGCGTCGGTCATGTCGCACTTGGGGCGCGGAACCAGGTCCGAGTGGGGGTTGAGCACGAACTCACGCCAGTAGTCGCGGCCGGTCTCCTGCAGCAGCATCGTGTACATCTCGGTGGCCGGCATGGGGGTCACCTTGGAGAACTGGGCGTAGTCCAGGTCCAAATCCAGGGCCAAGCGGATGGTCTGGCGGATGGTGGTCGGCGTCTCGTAGGGGTTGCCGATCATGAAGTAGCCGAAGGTGTCGATGCCGGCGGAGCGGGTGTCGGAGACCACCTGTTTGATCTGATCCAGGCTGGTGCTCTTCTTAAGCACGCGCAGGATCTCGCGGTTCCCACTCTCGATGCCGTAGTAGATGCGGGAACAACCCGCGCTGCGCATGGCTTTGAGCACATCGGGCGTGATGCAGTCCACGCGGGTTCGGGCGGCCCACGTAATGTCCAGCTTGCGCTTCTTGATCTCCGTGCAGATGTCGATGACGCGCTGCTTGCGGATGGTGAAGCTGGAGTCGAAGAAGTCCAACTCCTGGATGTCGAACTCCTTGTTGGCCAGCTCCAGCTCGTCGACCACCTTGATGGGGCTGCGCGCCCGGAAGGCTTTGGAGCCCTGCTCGCAGAAGATGCACTTGTATGGGCACCCTCGGCTGGTGATGGTGACCGAGAAGTTCTTCCGCTTGGAGATGAAGGAGTGGTAGATCGTGTTGTCGATCAGGTGCCGAGCGGGCATTGGAGCGTCGTCCACATCCACGGTATCCGCAGCCGCGTTGACCACCACTTGGCCGCCTTGGGCCACCGGTCCGCCTACTCGGAAGGCCACGCCGCGCACATCGCGCAGATCGCCGCCGCGCCGCAGGGTGTGCAGCAGCTCGGGCAGGGAGATCTCAGCCTCGCCCGTGACCGCGTAGTCAATGGCGGCGTGGTGCAAGGTCTCGGTCGGGTAGATGCTCAGGTGCACCCCACCGACGATCGTGGGCACGGGCACGATGTTCTTGATGGCCTTGATCCAGTCCAAGGTCTGGAAGAACAGGTACGTCGTGATCGTGTAGCCGATGAAGGCCGGATCAAAGGCGCTCAAGCGCGCTGTCGTCTCCTCGATGGTCAGTCCCTCGGCGTGGGCGTCGATGAAGAGCACCTCACAGCCGGCGTGCTCCAGGATGCCCGCTACGTAGAGCAAGGAAAGGCTGGGGAATATGCCGTAGTTTTCCTTGACCGCCTTGATGCCGGGTTCGTTCTTGACCGGGCCGTAGGGGGGGTAGACCAGGGCAACGCGCAGGCCGGGGGTTTGGTGATGCATCGGGGACCTCCGACTAAGTGTAGCCTCTGGCCCTCCAACGCCTTGCGGAATCTCCTGTCCCTGCCATGATCCAAGCCCCCCAACCCCCCATTGTGCGCCCCTGTGTGCCTTGGCTCTTGGGTCTGCTCCTGATGCTCGGGGTGGGTGCGCTCCAGCAAGGGTGGTTGGCGGCCAATGCGCTCCCGAACGGCCACCAGAACGAGTATCTGCACGTTGGCAACGCTTTGGATCTCTGGCAAGCGTGGGCTGCGCACGACTGGGAGACTTTCGGAGAGCTGCTTCAGGGCAACTACTGGCCGCCGGGTTTCTACCTCTGGCCCTGGCCGCTCTTTCGGGCTCTCGGCGCCAGCCACTGGGCGATGGTCACCGCAAATATGGGGCATTTGGCACTTCTTCTGGCCGCGGTCTTCCTGTTGGGACGCGACTTGGGCTCTCGCAGGGGCGGGCTGTTCGCGATGCTGGGGGTGGTTTTACTCCCCACCGTCACCGGCAATCTGATGCGCTACGAGCCCAGCGTGGCACTCACCGCATGGGTCACTCTGGGCGCCTGGGCCCTGCTCCGCTCCCGCTCCTTCAAGGACTGGCGCTTCTCTCTGCTCTTCGGGGTGGTCTTCGCCCTCGGTCTGATGATGGACCGCCTCAGCGTCTTCCTGTTCCTGACCATCCCGGCCCTAGTCGAGCTGGGTATGGGACTCCGGGCCCCCCAAGGACGCGGTCGTCGTTTGGCCATCGCCTGCGGGGTCATCGCCTTGATGTTGCTCACCGTCGGTCCCTGGCACCTGGACTTCGTCGAATTCCACTTGGTCGAAATCACGAGCCAGTCCAACATCGGCGAGATCGACAGCGCCGGCACTCTGACTGAGCAGCGCACTTGGACCCAGTGGACCACCTGGGCTTGGTACGGCCTGGCGGTGTTGGATGGTCAGGCGGGAATCTGGCTTGGTTTGGCCTTGTTTGTGGGGCTGGGCTGGAGTCTCAGACACGTCAGGACCCTGCGCGTGCCCCTGGTGCTCATCCTCAGCAGCCTGGTCCTCTTCACCCTCATCCTTAAAAAGCAGGCTTTCTACAGCCTGCCCATGCTCGGCTGTTGGGTAGTGCTCGCCTGCATCGCCTTGGACCGGGTGCGCTTTGGGCCGTGGATGGGACTCGTGCTCGCGCTCTTGGGCGGCGTTCAGCTCAGCGACAGGGTCTGGGGAACCCAGATGAATCTCCCCGGCGCCACACTCCCGGCCCTTCCTGAGCGCTGGGTAGCCCCCAGACACCCCATGGCATTGCCCCCCGCCCGAGGCCAGGTCATCCCGGCCCAAGCGCTGCTCGAAGAACTCGGCGGTGCTGTGCCCAAAGCCCAGCGCGTCGTCGTATTTGGTGAGGACCACGACTGGTACGAAGGCTATGTGGTGCTGGGCCTTCGCGAGGGCCTGGATGCCTCCGTACATGGGGTCATCGGCGACCCACAAGGCGCCATGGAGTTCGTCGGAATCGCAGACCGTGTGGTCGTCATTCGTGAGCATCCAGACGCCGGGTCTTGGCCCACAGAAGCGGAGCTTTACGCGCTCCTGGCTGAGCACCACTACAGCGAGCAGGAGGTCGCCCTGCTGGTGGCGGCCTTTGGCTTCGCGCGCAGCGGATATGCGCCGTTAGCAGAGGTGCCCTGGGAGGAGGGACGGGTGGTCGTCTGGGGTCGGCGCGGATTTGGCTCTGATTCAGCTGAGCGCTGCCTCTTAGCTCAGAAGGCCTTCCAGCTCCACATCCAGCGTCCCTTCCATCTCCACGAACTCCAGCCGCAGGATCCCTGCGCTCTGGTTCAGCAGCGCTCCCAAGGCGCTCGGCCCAACGACTTCGCCGTGCACCGCATGGACCAGCCGCCCATCTCGAATGCCCAGGTCGCCCAGGCGCGCGGCGCCCGAGAGCTTGATGCGGCAGCTCACCTTTTCGGCTGCGAGCACCTTGAGCAGAGCGCGCAGGTCTTGGACCGGGGTCTCCAGGGGCTCACGGCGGGCGACCTTTGCAGCCAGCTCCGTGCGTCGCTGAATGCGGCCCAAAGCCGCTGTGATCGACGGGTGGATGTCGGCGCGACCGGGCTCTTCCAATGCCAATAGGGCCTCGACTGAGAGATCGCTTCCTGCGATGCCTTCGGCGGCCCGGTCGTTGAGTGCGCGGCCCAAGCCTTCTAGGCCGGCCACGGCCGGAGGAGACCAAGTGCTCCCGAGCTCCCGTCTAAAGAGAAGCAGGGTGGCGGCGGCGTAGGCGCGGGAGGGCTCCAGGCCCAGGTCCCTGATAAGCTCCAACAGGACTTGCAGGTCCTTGCGGTTGGGATTGGCGTCGTCGGGGAAGTGCACCCGAAGCAGCGCTTCGAGCAGCAGACCGCTCAAGGCGCCGCCGGAGCCGCAGTGCTCCGGGGAGAAGCCGTCGACCATATCGATGCGCACGCCGGGGCGCGCTCGGCGCCAGATCTCCTCGTAGTTCTGCATGCCGTCGCGCAGTGCGCGCCGGTAGACCACGCGCCACGCGCCGCCGTTCTCCAGGACGGCGGTGACCTCGTCTGGATCCGTGAGCAGCCTGGCCTCGCCGCCTTCTACCGTCTGCAAGCGGCGCAGTGCGGCCAAGCGTGCGGGCTCCGGCTCAAAGATTGCCGTGCCGGGCCGCCTGGGCGGCAGCTGCATGGCCGAGGAGGCCGAGTCCTCTTCCTCCTCCTTCGAGCGGTCCGTGTGCCGATCCAACAGGTCGACCAGGGCCTTGCGTGTGGTCACAAACAGGCGCAGTTGGCGTGCTTGCGCCAAGAGTTGGGCGCGCTCCAAGCTGGGGACATCGGTGGGGTCGGCGGTGAGCACGGAGAGGGTGCCGCGCTCTTCGTCGAGAAAGGTTGGGACCAGAAGCTCTTTGCGTAGGAAGCTACGCGGGAAGAGACCGAGCAGGTGCGCGTCGATCTCCAGGGCATCCACCTGCTGGTTGCTCAGGTGGGGTAGCCGGAACTGCTTGGCCAACGCACGCGCCAAGCCCTCGTCGTCGACGAGACCCATCTCCACGGCGAGTTCGCCAAAGCGGCCGCGCTGGCGCTCTTTGAGAGCGGACAGGATGGTGGTGACTTGATCCTGCTCGAGGAGCTGGAGTTCGACCAGGATGGCACCGATGGGTTGACGGCTCACAAATCCTCCTCGGTGAGTAGTGTAGGACGGATGAGGGGCGAGGGCTCTTGTGTGGTGACATCAGGTGCTCTCAAAGCTCAGTTTTTAGTCCGCCGCACTGCTCCTTCAGTCGTTCTCTCAGCCGTGCATGGTCTGCTGACGAGCGATGCCTGACAGCTGATGGCTTCAATGCAGGTTAAAGATGCACCCCATGGAATCCTCCCAGACAACCGCCGCCACCGCCCCCGACCCAAACACGCCGGAGAGCACCACTCCGTTGGAGCGTCTGCGTGTCCTGATGCGAGAGGCGGGTTCCGTCCTGGTCACCTTCTCTGGTGGCGTGGATTCCGCTCTGGTCGCGGCTGTAGCGCACCAGGAGCTGGGCGAGAACGCTGTGGCCCTGACCGCTGACAGCCCCACATTCCCGCCAGAGGAGTGCGCCGAGGCAAAACGAATCAGCGCGCAGCTGGGCATGCGGCACATCGTTGTGGACTCCCAAGAGCTGGAGCGCGAGGGCTACGCCGCCAACGCAGGCGACCGCTGCTACTTCTGCAAGTCCGAGCTCTACGAGCTGGCCCGCGACCAGAAGGCGTCCCTTGGGCTGAACCACATCATGGACGGCACCATTCTGGACGATCTGGGCGGGCACCGGCCCGGTCTGGTGGCCAGCTCCGAGAATGGCGTTCGCCACCCCTTGGTCGAAGCGGGATTTAACAAGGCCGCGGTGCGTCACGCCGCCCAAGAGCTCGGTCTCCCGGTCTGGGACAAGCCTAGCTTTGCCTGCTTGGGATCGCGCTTCCCCGTGGGAACTCGGGTGACCGAAGAGCGCGTTCGTAAGATCTCCCGCATCGAGAGCATCCTCCGCACTTTTGGCCTGCGCCAGTTCCGCGTCCGCTTCCACGAGCTGGAGAGCGTGCCGATGGTTCGGATCGAGGTACCCATCACCGAGCTGCCGCTGCTGGTTCAAGAAGGCGTGCGCGACGCTGTGGTTGGGGCCTGTAAGCAGGAGGGATTCCGGTGGGTCACCCTGGACTTGGAAGGCTTCCGCAGCGGGGGGCTCTCGAAGCGGCCCAAGGACCCTAAAGCGTGAGCAGCCCGGACATTCGGCCGGAGCCGCTGCAGCTTGGGGATCGGGCCAGCGTCTTTGAACCTGCCGCCAGAAAGCGTGTTTGGTGGGAGATCATCGGGGTCTGGATGGGGACCCTTCTCCTGATTCGCGGGGTCGTATTTCTCGCGCAGGTGGTCCCCGCGGTGGGGATACCCAACCTGTTCACCATTGACGAGGTCATCTTGGCCGGTGTTCCGGTGCTGTTCATCTACGCCCCGGTGCTGGTCTGCAAGTGGCGCGGGGTAGACAGCTTTGCGTACCGGCTCAGTGTGCCCCCTTTCATAGAGTGGCGCGCGTGGTGGAAAGCCCTCAAAGAATCTGGCCTGTGGGCTCTGATCTTCCTGCTCCCCTACCTGCCCGTCTACCACCTCTGGACGACACATGTCGTGGGCCGTGAGCTTGGACAGGGAAGCTTTCCGCCGGAGTTCGGGACGCTGCTGCTCTACCAAGTCTTCTTCGTCGCCATCCCCGAGGAGTTCTTCTACCGCGGCTACATGCAGACCCGCTTCAACGAGCTCTTCGAGCGCAAGTTCCAGGTCTTTGGCGTCTCTTTCGGCCACAGCCTCTGGATTACATCCCTGCTCTTCGCCTTTGGCCACAGCGTGGTCACCTTCCAGTGGTGGCACTTCGCGATCTTCTTCCCCAGCCTGCTCTTTGGGCTGATTCGAGAGCGCACCGGCTCCGTGCTGCCCGGTGCGTTCTTCCACGCCGCCTGCAACGTGCTGGTGATGAGCCTGGACCACTTCTATGGCGTGGCGCGGGTCGTTTAGGGGCGAAATGCTGCCCTGTGAATGGCTGCGCCCAATGACCACCTTTTCCGCATGGGGTCGCGTTTCCCGGGGCGGTAGTGTATGTCCACTGTTAACCTCACCCCGGAGGTGGCTATGCCGAGTGTGAACGCAGCGGTCCAAGCATGGGAAACAGTTCATGGGCCGAAGAAGAAGGGCGTCGCCGACGAGACGGCCGAGAAAGCCAAAGCCTTGGGGTTTGGGGGCGACCACCTCTCCGATCGTCTTGTGGACCCGCTTTTTGGGGCGACCATGAATGGGCCCGAGCAAGACCCAGAAGTCGTCCCTAGGCAAAAGTCACGTGACTTGAACAGTCTGATGTCCTCTGCGCGCGCGACCGAGGGCCACTTCATCGGCTTGTTCAGCGACTTGGCCGCGCGCACCGGCGGTGCTGCGAGCTTCCCGGGCGTGAAGAAGCTGGCTCGGACCAAGGAGAAGATCGGCACCAAGGTTGGTGACGGGTACGGGGGCGACGCCGGGCTTGTGAACGATCTGGTGCGCGGTGGCATTACGTACCCGACCGTCAAGGAAGCGGAGCAGGGGCTGCTAGCCATCGAGCTGCTAAGAGACACCGCGGACGTCAAGAGCATCACGGGTATCCCAGGGAGAAAGCAGCGCTTCGAGGAGCCGGAGGTTGGGTACAAGGACATCCAACTCAAGGTCACCATGGGCAATGGCTTTGTGGTCGAGGTCCAGCTCTCAGCGCAGGTCTTCACCGACGCCAAGAAAGCAGCCGGCCACAAGGTCTACGATGTGGTTCGTGCCTTGGAGGCAATGGAGGGAAAGGGAGAGCCTCTCAGCGACCAGCAGAAGTTGGACATGGCGGAGTTCAAGTCATTCTCAGACGAGATCTACGGCAAGGCGATGGCGCTCTCCAAGGAGAGTGGCAGTGTCGATAGCGACCTGGAAGCCCAGTGGATGACCCATCCGTCGATGAGGAAGGTCATGGAATACAAGGCCAAGATGAACGTTTAGCTTCCCGCCAGAAAGCGCCTCCGAGCACTACCCTCTCTTCTCCAGGGTCTTGATCCGCTCTACCAACAGCGTCCGCTCCTCGAGCAGGGCGGTGATCTGCGCCTCCAGCTTGGCCATTCGCTTCTCGACTTTGCGGGTGCCGCTGGCTGCGTTGGACGCCTGTCCCCGCATTTGGTTCACGGTGTCGCGCAGCTCCTTGTAGTCGGTGCGGTTGGGGACCTGTCGGTCGGTCAGGGTCTCCATGACCACATCCTCGAGCAGCTGCCTGCTTACGGGAAGTGCGGCGTCGGTGACGATGGAGCGCAGGTAGTCGCGGGTGGATCCCAAGAGATTGGCCTCGTTGTTGGATCCATTATCCTTCAAGCTGGAGGGAATGGGAACCGAGGGGACTGGCCTGTTGTCGATGGTGGCTGCATGCCCTTGTATTTGACGGCGTACTTTTCTTGACCACGGGCTTGCTTGCTCCGGCGTGCTGCGCGGTGGTATCTTCCGGCGACAAACTTTTACGCAGGCGTCGACCTGCGGAGGTTCGATGGCAGCCAACTGCCCCTTCTGCTCCGGCACTGTCACTGAAGAGCTCGCTCGGCTCGGAGGCAACTGCCCGCACTGCTTCAACCCCATCCCCGGGGAAGAGGCGGCCACGGATCCCGGTGTAGAGGCCCAACAGGCCGAGGCCGAGGCGAGTCGCGTCGAAGAGCGCAACCAAACGGGTGGCCGAATGGCGATCCTGATTGTGCTGCTCTTGGGATCGGTAGGTTTCGGCGGCTGGTTCTACTGGCAGCAACTCCAGGAGGAAGAGAAGATCGCTGAAATCCTGATGGAGGACGACGACGTCGAGTTCTTCTTTATGGACGCAGAGCAGATCGAGTCCATGACTGCCGAGGAGCAGGCTGCGGCTGAAGCTCAGGCTGCAGCCGACGCCAAGGCCAACAAGCCCGTCGTTGTGCGCCAGCCAAAGGAAGACGCCGGTAGCTTTGGCAACGGTGATGATCGCTTTACAGACAATGGCGCCACCGACGCAGGCGGCAGCGGCAGCGGCGACGGACCCACACTCACAACGACCTCGATGGGTCCTGCAAGCTTGAGCACAGGCCCCGGTATTGGCATCTCCCGCAAGGACTTGGTGCTAACGGATCCCACCGAGATCCAGCAGATGGCTGGTACCGCTATCAAGCGCTACTCGGGCCAGATCAAGACCTGCTACGAGACCGAGCTCAAGGGCAATGAGAGCTTGAGCGGTTCGTGGACGTTGACCTTTACGATCAACCCGGATGGGAGCACCTCGAACGCCGTCGCCAAGGCGAACAACGCCAGCGACGCCGGGCTGGAGGCCTGCATGAAGCGCCAAGTGGCCAACTGGAGCTTCCAGAAGATCGCCAAGGCCCAGCCGGTTGGCAAGACCTACCGCTTCGGCGCACGCTGAGCTGGCGTAGCGCTGAGTTCCCTCGGCTGAGTTCCCTCGGCTGAGTTCCCTCGGCTGAGTTCCCTCGGCTGAGTTCCCTCGGCTGAGTCTCTCGGATCAGTTCTCCCGTCCTGTGCTGGTGCCCCAGCCCAATCCCACTGCCGATGGGTCCGGGTCCTTGATCTTCTCTGGAAAGGGAACCTCCTCCGCGCCGCTGGGCTGGGTGTGGATCACCCATGCCAGTGACCAGAGCAGCTCCCTTGCGGTGAGCAGCTGGTCGCCCACGTCAGCGAAGCTAGGAATGTAGCCGCGCAGCTTTGGGGAGAGGTCATGGCCAGCCGCCAGGACCTGGGCGGCGGTGACGGGGGTCTTGCGGCTGGAGCGGGTGCTCTCTTGCGGGGCTTTGAGGGGCCCGACAAATATCTCCGGGAGCTCTTCGACCTCGGTGTAGAGGGCGCTCGCGTGGTGACAGAAGGCCAGGAACAGCTCGGTCAGTGAGTACCCACCCACGCTTCGAGGCAACGGGGAAGGCTGTCCTGCCAGAGCGGCGGCTGCCGACTGGAGCTGTTCTTGCGTGATGGCGCGGCCCGGCGGCGGACCACTGGGGGCTTGGCTCTGGGGGATCTCGGGGGTGATCTTGTTGACGGTGACAAAAGCCACGTCGGCTGGAAGCATGACCTGGTCGATCCAAGTGCCCAGCACCTCCAGCTCCTGTGCGTCCAACTCGACGAGGTTTAGGCGGATACGCAGGGCCGGCAAGCGCAGCTCGGAGGCTTGCATCAGGACGCGGGTGGCGTGGTCCAGGTGCCAATAGTCGGGCTCCACTATGCCCTTGCAGCCGATGGGGCTGGCCGGCAAGACCAGCGCTACGCCGCGGGTGCCGTCTGGGCGGGGGACGCGGTGCGCCACGCCGTCTTGGGAATCCACAATGACGTGGGTCAGTCGGCTCTGCTCTACGCCCAGCTCACCCGCCAGGGTCAGCAGTCCGTCGGTGGACCAGATGACCGGCCTGTCCCCAAGGCTCTTCTTGAAAGTCTTCTGCTGTGCCTTGATGGCGCCCAGATAAGGGGCCGGAATGGGGGGCGGGGGCGTGGAGAGGATCTCGCTGGCTGGTGCGCGCATGGCGAGAGCGTGTCCCCTGGCCTGGGCTCCAAACAGCAGCTCTTCATTGCCCTTTAGCAAGCTCGAGGGCACCACTATGGTAGCCGAGACCCCGGACTCTTCCAGGCGCTTCAGGGCGGGCTCCAGGCCCTCCAAGGAGTCGGTGGCCAGCAGTTCCACGGAGACTTTAAAGCCCGAGACCCACTTGGCTTGGGTCTCAAAGGTGGTCACCGGCTCCTCTGGGGGCTCGCAGCCCACCCAGTCGGTGGCCGAGGCGGTGCTGAGCCAGAGCAGGAAGGTCATGGGCGTTCCAGAGTCATGAGCAGTGCGTCCTCGCCGTCGGAATAGTAGCGGGGTCTTCGGCCCACTTCTTCAAAGCCCATACGGCTGTACAGGGTGATGGCCGGGAAGTTGCTTGCCCGAACCTCTAGTAGAGCCGGACCCGGTCCGCAGGTCTTGAGCAGAGCGTTGACGAGCTGCTTTCCAATGCCCTGACGGCGGGCACTCGGTGCGACGCAGACGTCGAGTATGTGCACCTCTCCGGCAATACGCCAACCCACTACGTGGCCCGCTACCTGACCCTTGTGGCGGGCCACCAAGATGCGGCTCTTGGAGTTGCCGAACTCCTCGGCTAGCTGGGAACGGCTCCAGCCGTTGCGCATCCCAACGTCTTCGATGGCCGCTATGGCGTCCAAGTCGCTGGGGACGGCGGGTCGGATCTGTGCCTGCAAGGGGGCTCCTGGGGTGGTGCTGCGTTAACCCGGTGCAGGATGTTGAGACCCCTGAAGGGGTGGATCGCGTCCCTATAGGAGCGGCATGATTGAGGTCCAGGGGATCACCAAGCGCTACGGGCCCTTCGTTGCGGTCAAAGATCTGAGCTTCTCGGTGGCGAAAGGACGCGTCCTGGGCTTTATCGGCCCCAACGGCGCAGGAAAGACCTCCACAATGCGCGTGTTGACTGGCTTTCTCCCCGCGAGCCAGGGCAGCGCGACCATCGCCGGCTTCGATGTCTTCGAGCATCCGATGGAGGTCAAAAGGCGCGTTGGATATCTGCCGGAGACGCCGCCCCTGTACACCGAACTCTCCGTCGGGGACTACCTCAAGTTTGTCGCTGAGCTGCGTGGGATCACTGGCGCGGAGTCCCTCAAGCGCATCGGTGAGGTGATGGAGCGCGTGGGCTTGCGGGGCTGGGAGCGCCGCATCCTGGGCAGCCTCTCCAAGGGCTACCGCCAGCGCGTGGGGCTGGCCCAGGCGCTGATTCACCAACCGCCGGTGCTCATCCTGGACGAGCCGACCTCGGGCTTGGACCCAGCCCAGATGGTGGGCGTGCGCCAGCTCATCTCAGACCTGCGCCAAGACCACACGGTGGTGCTCTCCACCCACATCCTTCGGGAGGTCGAGGCGCTCTGCGACGACGTGGTGGTCATCAACAAGGGCGAGCTGGCCGCCAAGGGGACCCTGGACGAAGTTCGGCTGGCGCATGCGCCGGTTCGCTATCGGGTGGGGCTGCCCGGCGTAGACTTGGACAAGGCAGCCAACGCTGTGGGCGCTCTGGACGTGGTCGGGCAGGTGCGCCTGATCGGCGGCGGGCTTGAAGTGTCCGCCCCGCAAGACCCCCGAGTGGCCATCGCAGCGTGCGTGGTCAACGCCGGCTGGGCGCTACAGAGCCTGGAGCGAATCGCTCCGAGTCTCGAAGATGCATTCTTGTCCCTGGTCGGGGCGGAAGGAGAGTTGCTGTGATGCGCGCGGTGTGGACCCTGTTGAAGAAAGAACTCAAGGTCACTTTCGTGACCCCGCTGGCCTACGTGTTCCTGGGCGTGTTCCTGTTCTTGGCTGGCCTGTTTTTCTACATGGGCATTGTCATGACGGGCGAGGCCAGCTTGCGGGTCATGATGGGCAACTTGGCCATCTCCCTGCTCTTTGTGCTGCCAATGCTCACCATGCGGCACTTCGCCGAGGAGCAGAAGGCGGGCACCTTTGAGCTGCTGATGACCTCGCCGCTCTCGCCGGTGGCCTTGATCTTGGGCAAGTGGCTCTCGTCGATGGTGATGTGCACCCTGATGCTCATTGGGACGCTCATCTTTCCCCTTGTGCTCGAGGTATACGGGGACCCGGACTGGGGCATCATCGTCACCAGCTACATCGGCCTGTTCTTGGTCTGTGGCGCCTTTACCGCCGCTGGACTCTTTGCCTCCTCCGTGACCAATGACCAGGTGGCTGCCGGCATGGGCGGCATCGTGCTCCTGCTGCCTTTCTGGTTGATCGGAAACGCGGATGCCCTGGTGGGTGAGGGGCTTCAGGACTGGCTGGACAAGCTGGCCCTGTTGCCGCACCTGAGGGGCTTCACCCGCGGCGTGATCGACTCGGCGGATGTCGCCTACTTTGTGGCTTTCGCCTTTGTCTTTCTCTTCCTGACTTACCGCACGCTGGAGAGCCGACGATGGCGCTAAGCCGCGATGTACAACGGGCCCTGGCCTACGGCGGAAACGCCACGGTGGTCACGGCGCTGGTCGTCCTGTTGGTGGGCGTCCTCTATGGCGTGGCCGACCGAAATCGGGTCACCGTAGACCTGAGCGAGGGCCAGGAGAACACACTCCAGATCGACACTTTGAACAAGCTGGAGCTCCTGGAGGGGGACGGTCAGCTGGTCACAGTCACGGCCTTCTCCAACCAAGAAGGCAAGCGCGACACCTACGTAAAGGACCGCGAGATCAAGGACCTCTTGGTGGAGTTGGAGCGCGCCAGCTCCGTGGTGGACACGGAGTTTGTTGCCTTTGACCGGGAGCGGCTGACCGCTGAGAAGCTCGGAGTGACCGAGTATGGACACGTGGTCATCCAGAGGGGCGAAGAGCGCGTGGACATTCGGGCGCGGGAACTTTTTAGGAAGGGTCCCGACGGCGAGGTCCAGTTTTTGGGTGAGGGGGCCTTTAATCGGGCCGCAGCCCAGATCCTCAGCGATCGCCAGCGTGTGATCTACGCCCTCCAAGGCCACGGGGAAAAGTCGGTCTCCGACTCCGGACCTCAGGGTCTCAGCGAGCTCTCAGCCTTGCTGGACAAAGAGAACTACCGCCTCAAACCGCTGGACTTCTTCCAGGCCACTGGGCCAGGTCTGATCCCCATCGTGCCCTTGGACGCTGCGGGCGTGCTCATCGCGGGCCCCACGGCTCCCCTGACCGGCGCGGAGCAGGACGCCCTGGTTGGCTTTGTTGCTGGCGGTGGCGCGTTGATCGTCGCCTTGGACCCCCGGGCCCCAGAGATAGACATCCTGGAGGACCTGAACATCCGCACTGCCAGCGGTGTGGCGGCCGACAAACGCGTCTACTACCCGCACCCGGATCGGCCCGTGCCCCAGTACGGCCGCCACGGCACCGTGAACGAGCTGAGGGAGCAGAAGCTGGCCACCGTGTTGGCCCACATTGCGCCTCTGCGTCTGCCGGCTACTCCCCCGGAGTGGATGACCGTCGACATTCTGTTCAAGAGCAGCCGCGATGGCTGGATCGACCGGGGTGGCGAGTTGGAGGTAGGCGGGCTCGCACGCTTTGAGCCGGACATCGACCTGCCTGGGCCTGTCGACTACGGCGCAGCACTCACGCTTCGGCCCAGCGCCGATGGCGTTGTGGAGCTGGGAAACCGGGTCTCTCGGGTGATGGTGTTGGGCGACTCCGACTGGATGAGCAACGAGCTCTTGGCCACGGGGCCGGGCAATGGCAGCTTTGCCGTGAATGCCTTCCGCTGGATGGTATGGGACGACGCGCGCTTGTCGTTGATTGGAGCGCCCACTGCTGTGCGCCGCTTGGCCTTGACGGAGGAGGACCAGGGACGCATTCGCTTCCTTGTAGTCTTCCTTCTCCCACTATTGATTCTGATCTCTGGTGCTGCCGTCTGGGCCAGCCGGCGAGGACGCTGAGATGAACGTCAAGACCTTCCGCGGCACTCTGATTCTGGCCCTCTTGGTCGGCGGTGTGCTCATCGCCGTCAAGGCCTTCGATCCCACCGAAGAGGTCGCGACCGACGACGCGGAGCGGCCCCTCTTTGTCTTCGAGAAGCAAGACCTGATTGGCTTTTCGGTTGTGCGTCCCGATGGGGTGGCGCTGACCTTGGAGGAGCGCCCGGATGGTTGGGTGATCGCTGAGACGGGCAAAGTGGCCTCGAAGACGCAGGTCAATCGCACCCGCCACCAGCTCCACGATCTTGTGGCCCGCGCCAGTGTGGTCGAGAACCCAGATTCTCCTTCCCTCTACGGACTCGGAGATCAACAGGCCGTGCGCGTGACCCTGCGCTTTCGGGACGGCACCGAGGAGGGCTTCCTGGCGGGGGACCCCAACCCCAGCGGCGTTTCTTACTACATGCAGCGGGAAGGGGACCCTGCGATCTACACGGTCAAGAAGAGCGCCGTAGACTACTTCAGCTTGGATCTGGAGGACTTCCGTGAGCGACGCTTTGCGGGCTTTAATGCCAAAGACGTAGACCGCTTGCACGCCGAGCTGCCCGAGCAGACCCTGACCATACAGCGCACCGGCGAGAAGCAGTGGGAGATGGTGGAGCCTGTGCCCGGTATGGCGGTCTCTCTGGACAAGGCCCGCGCGCTCTTGGGGCGGATCTCCGTGCTCAAGGAGACCGGGGACTTTGGTGTGGAGCTGGCCGATGACGACCCCTCGCTGGCTGAGTACGGGTTGCTGGAGCCTCGTGCGGTTGTGACGATCAGCTTTGGTACCCGGGCCCCTCTGACTCTCTTCGTGGGAGACGAGGTCGCGGCCCAGGACTCTCAGCCCCATGCCTGGGTTCGGGTTCAGGGTGGAGAGACGGTCTTTGAGAGCCGGGTTGGCTTCTTGGAAGACTTTGCCGTGGCCCCCGAAGAGCTCCGCGATCCCCAGTTCACCGGCATGGAAGCGGATGAGGTCAACCGGTGGGTGCTCGAGCTGCTGGTGGACGAGGACCCCAAGATGGTGGGGACCACGCCGGGCAAGCGCATCGGCGATGTCTGGCAGTGGGATGATGGTCGCCCTGTACCGGGCTCTACGCCCAAGCGGGTGGCCGAGCGGGTCGCCACCATGGAGGCGCAAGAGTTCGTCGACAATCCGAAGGGCTTGAACACCTACGGCCTGGACGCCCCAGTCGCCCGGGTGACCCTCTCGGACCTGAATGACGAGACGGTCGTCTTGCTCTTTGGCGGCGAAGGGGAGCCCCGTCGGGACATTGAGGACCGCGTGCTGCCTCGCATCTGGGTGATGGTGGAAGGCGGTGAGAGCGTGTACCTTGTGGACAAGGGCGTGATGGACGTTCTGTCGGATGCGCGCCGAGAGCACAATCGCAAGCTCAAGAAGGACGCTGAGAAAGCCGAGCGCCAAGAGCTCATCGAGGACCAATGACCCCACTGCTGCTGATGTTGGCCTGTTCAGGCTCCTCCGGAGACGTTGGCGAGATCGCCATCGCCTACCAGCACCATGTGGACGGAGACGTGGAGCCCTGCGGCTGACCCAAGCGTCCTCTGGGCGGTCTGTCCAGGCGTTCGATTGTGCTCAAAGAGCTGCGCGAGAGCACCCCTACGGTGGTGGTCGACGGCGGCGATCTCTTCTGGAAGAGCCGCTTGATTCGGGATCGGGATCTGGCCCAGCGTCAGCTCAAGGCCCAGACCCAGGCCAAGCTGCTCACCCAACAGGGCATGGACGCGATGGTCCCAGGCGAGGGCGACTTGGCCTTGGGCATCGCTGAGTATGTGGCTCTGACACAGGACATGCCGGTACTCGCGGGCAACCTCGTGTGTGGAGAGCAGACCTGGCCGCTGACCCGGGTGGTCAAAGCAGGCGGTCAAAAGGTGGGAGTGATCGGCGTCACCGGCGAGATCCATCCAGACTGCACCTTGAGCCAAGACCCCGTGGACGCGGTCAAGACTGGCGTGGCCCAGCTCGGCTCCGGCGTCGATGTGATCTTGGTCATCGGCCACGTCGGACACAGTTTTGCGGACAATGCAGGCGCAGTGCCGCGCGTGGACTTTGTCCTGGAGGGAGAGTCTGGCTCCGCCCGGCGGAACCCCATTCGAAAAGACGAGGGGGCCTGGCAGCTCGGCAGTGGCAAGCGCGGCAAGACCTTGGGTGTGCTCACTCTGAGCTTTGTCAGCGGGGCCACAGGTTGGATGGACCAAGCCAGCGCAGTCGGTATCCAGGAGCGACTGGACCAGCGCAGTCAGCGGCTGGAGGAGGCCATTGATGGACTGGCATCGGCGGATGAAGAGGATCGGGGCAAATACCAAGCCCGGATTGACTACTTCACCCAAGAGGTAGCGGATGCCGAGGCGGATCTTGCCGCATCCAAGGCCAGTGACGGCGCTTTGAGCCACCTCTTCCTAAACAAGCTGGTGGAGCTGGAGACGTCGATCGGCGAGGACCCTGAGGTCCTTGCAGCACTGGAAGCGCTCACCCAGGCCGTCGCAGAGCTGCCGGGTCAGGTGGCCTCGACCCCGCCAAGAATCGGTCCCTATGTGGGCTCGGAGAGCTGCCGTGGCTGCCACATGGAAGCTTACGCGCAGTGGTCTACTACCCCCCACTCAAAGGCGTATTTAAGCTTAGAGAAGGCGAGTAAACAGCTGGACAACAGCTGCTTTGGCTGCCACGTCACGGGCGCCTTTCACCCGGAAGGACCCCACTATGCCAACGAGGTCGGGCATCTCAAGAACGTGGGCTGCGAGTCCTGCCATGGCCCAGGAAAAGAGCATGTGGCGGGTCCGAAGGCGGGTCAGATGACCTCTGAACCCCGAGAGGCAAGCTGCGTGCAGTGCCACGATGGCATTCAGGACAACGGTGACTTTGACCTGGAGGCCTACTGGCCCAAGGTCGTCCACGGCGCAGCTCAGGTGCCCTGAGCACCCGAACGGCCAAACAGCCTTCAAACGCTGCGGCTGCGATTCTAAGGCTGCCGCTGGTTTTACAGGGCTGCCTCTGCCAAGCCGGCGGGAACTAAGGCTGGCTGGAGCAGATGAAGGTCAGGAAGGCCTCGCTGCTGGCGTCCATGCCGTCGTCGGCGACCAAGCCCACAACAAACTCGCCCGGGCCTGCCGCGATGAGCTCCGCCAGGGCCGATTCCTCACCTTGCCACTCGTCGACCGGTGGACCGTCCACGATGCGCCAGCTGACAGTGAGCGTGTCGCCGTCCGCATCGGTGGAGCTGTGTGTGAGAGCCGTAATCTCTCCTACGATGCAGCTCTCTACGCCGTCTATGAACGCCACTGGGGGTGTATTGCCGCCGCCCACAGGGGCGCCCAAAGTCTTGAACTGCGTGGTGATGCTGCCTGGTAGCACGCCGTAGTTCTCGCCTTCCAAGGTGTCTGCCAAGGTGAAGCTGTACACCGCGTCGCGCAGCAATGGTGCGTCAGGGAGCAGGGAGAGCGTGTAGTTGTCGGCGTCGTAGCTAAGCACCGAGGGCACTGGGTTACCCATTGGGTCGTCCAAGTAGACGGCCCCAGTCCAGCTGTCCGCCGCGAGGGCGTCATTGAAAGTGGCGGAGATCTCCGCGTCGGTAGTGATGTTTGCGGCGCCGTCAGAAGGGGCCACGTGGATCACGCTGAGGTAGTCGGCGACAACGACCGCGTCGCCGCAGCCGAGCATCAGGCTGATGAGCACAAGCATGGGGTTCGGTCCTAAAATGCGATTCGGTAGGCAAGGTTCAAGCGGCTGCTACTCAGACGCTCACGGGCGGCCTCACCCTGTAGGTCCAGGTTGCCAAAATCTTGGCTACCTAGATTAAAAGCAAGCTCTGGAGAGAGCACGCCCGGGCCAACATCAAAGTCCAGACCCATGGCCCAAGTCGTCCCCAGGCTGGCACCGCGGGTGCGGTCGTCTTCGTCGACTCTTGTGGCTGAGTAGGCGGCCAGGGCGCCCCAACCATAGGCGTGGACCCCACCGAGTGGCAGGGTGTAGCGGGCGCCGAACTCCAGCGGCCGGACGCGTGTCGACCAGTCCAAGGTCTGCGCGGTGGCAGTGCCCCCGATGGGCGGCTGGATGGCCAGCTCTTGTTTCAGTCCAATGCCGTAGCGGCCCAAGCGGGCGCCGACGTGCACATTGGGCACACCGATCTTGTAGAGCAGCTCCAAGCCCAGGTACATGCTGGCTTGGTTGCCAGTTTGTGCGGCGCCCAGACCGGTTCGCGCACCGACCCAAAGTTTTGGCTCTTGACCAGTTGTGGTTGCGGCGGGAGCAGGAAGCTCGGTGGATGGCTCAGACGCCGCCGCTATTGTGGACTCGTCGTCTTCTGCAAAGGAAGGCCCCCCAAAGGCGTCGTCGTCCCAGTAGGAGTCATCGACGGGCTCAGGGTCCTCCGCGGCGGGCTCAGGATCTGCCATGACGGGCTCTGCTGCAACAGGCTCTGCCGCAGCGTCGAGCACAGCTGGCTCAGGCATGGGCTCTGCCGCAACGGGTTCTGCTGTGGGCTGTGGCATCGGCTCGCTAATGACGGGCTGGACGTCCTCCGCCGTCGAGGCGACCACCGTTCGTACACCGACAAGCGCGCTCGTTGGCGCGTCGACCCGGGCCAACATGGGTAAGCTGCCACTGGCGGGCTCCAGGGAGAAGACGTGCTGGCCTGCGGGCACGTTGATCTTGGCCTTTCCGACCACGGAGGGGGTACCACCCGAGCCGTCCATGATGCTGCCCTGACCGACCGAACCGTCGATCTTGACAGTCAGAATGTCCATCCCGTCGCCCTTGGCCTTTACTTGGGCTTTGGGCCCGGTCTTGTCGCTTGGGAGGCGCTGAATCAGCTCTACTTCCAAGGTCGCAGGACCCATTACATCGAAGGTCAGGGCGCCACCATCGGGCACGGCGTACCAAGCGCCTCCGGCAGGCCCGCCGCGAATCAGGGCAGGCTCCGTGGCGTTGTTTGGTTTCATCTCAACTGCGCTTACGGGTCCGGCCCAGAGGGCCAGGGTCAACAGAGACAGGGTCGCCGGCATCCAGGATTTCAAGATCTACTCCAGACCAAAGACTTCGATTTCGTTTACGCCGCCGCCGGTGCTGTAGTAGCTGTCGACGTAGAAGCGAATGTACTTGGCGGCCACAGGCGCAGTCAGGTCCACTTGGTGGTAGCGCAGGTCGGTCTCCAAGTCTCCCGTGCCGCTGGCGATGAGCTCCTCTTCACCGTTGAACTCCCCGTTGTAGGACCCGTAGATCTCGTAGGCCTTGGTGGCGTAGCTGTAACGGGGACCGTGGGTAGTGTTCACCCAACGCAGCCTCGTCACGCCCACGTAGTCGGCAAGCTCAATGGTCACGTATCCGGTGGTCCCAGTGCGGAGCAGCCAGTAGGTCTCATCCGCGTAGTCGTCCTCGTCCACCAGCTCATCAATGACGTTCGAGGCGGTGTAGTTGGTCGAGAGGTTGGTGGTCGCCGTCGCCGTGCCGTCTGGGGCCAGGTTTCCGCTGATGGTGCAGACCTCGCCCTCGGTGTACAGGGCCTTGAGCTCCGTTCCCGTGTAGGTGTCCTCGCGGACGCGCAGGTCATCCAGCTCGCCCTGGAAGAAGTAGGCTGAGCCATTGGCTGAGCCCACGTAAAAGTCATCGCTGTTGGTGGACAAGGCGCCGCCGACAGTCACGAGGTCCTCGAAGGTTCCATCCACGTACATGCGCAGCTTGGTGCCCGTGTAGTTGCAGACGACATGGTGCCAGTCGCCGTCGTTGTAGCCAGTCGCTGTGGTCGTCCAGTCGGTGCTCGTACTGTCTCTGACCAGGCAGAAGACATCCGACCCGTCCAGTGCCGCTGCATAGTTGTAGACGCCCTTGTGGAAGAGCACCTCTATGTCGGTGGTGGCACCGTCGCGGCGGTACCAGAAGTCCGCCGTGAAGTTCCCGCTGTAGCTTAGAGCAGCGTCGTGGGCGATGGATGCATAGGCGGAGCTGCCATCGAACACGCCAGCGTTGCCGTAGACACCGATGGTGCGATCGGTGCTGGTCTCTGTCGCGTCCAAGCCATTGTCGCTGTAGTCGCTTGCGGTCGCGCCGCTGTCCTCGTCAAAGGACAGGAAGAGGCTGTACGCGCTGTAGCAGGTGTCGCTGTAGCTAACGGTGATGCTGTCTACGTTGGTGTCCGTGTTTCCAACGATGTCCTCGGTGTCGACCTGGATGCTGTTGCTCCCGTCGGCCAAGGAGACGTAGGCCACCCAAGTGGCGAAGTTGTCTGACGTAGCCACTGCGCTGGAGCCGCCAACGCTGAGGCTGGTGATCTCGCTGTCATCCGAGGCGGTGCCTTCTACTGCGACCACGCCGTCGCTGCTGGAGGTCCCGGTGCTTGGAGAGGTGATGCTCGCGCTGGGTGCCGAGGTGTCCTCGTCGCCGGTGCAGAACTGGGTCGTGCTGCTGTAGCGGCTGCTCACCTCCGTGCTGGTCAGAGCGCCCTCGTGAATGATCAGCTCGTCCAGTCGGCCGTTGTACTCGTAGTACCCGGGGTAGGGGGTGTAGTCGCCAACGATAAAGTCGCCGCCGCTGTCGGACAGAGGGCCGCCGCTGGTCGCGGTGGCGATGGACGCTCCATCTTCGTACATCACGCCGTTGTAGGAGGAGTCATAGGTGACCATATAATGGTGCCACTCGCCGTCCAGCGCGGGGGTGCCCAACAGGTACAGGTAGCTGCCGCCTGAGGTCAGGCCGTAGAGGTACATCTGCGTGCCGTTCAGGAAGGTGGCCAACTGGTAGGAGCTGCCAGTGGAGTCTTCCTTCATGAACACGGTCTCAAAGCCGGTGGTTTGCCCATCGGGCTTCATCCACCATTCGATGCTCCAGTCGGAGGTCAGTGCCAAGTCTGTGGTGTACGGGATCGTGATGGACTCTGAATCGAAGTCCAGGCCACCCAAGACCCGAGCGCCGACCCAGTCTCCGTTGTTGGCGCTACCGTCGTTGGTGCCCCAGGAGCTGTCGGTCACGGTGGTGCCGCTGCTCTCGTCCATGTGCAGGACCAGAACGGTACCGTCGTCTCCAACCTCGACATCGATGCGGTCGGTGTCAAAGTCGCCGACGGTGTCCGTCGCGTACAGACGCAGAGAGAAGGTTCCCTCGGCGTCTGGTGTGAAGCTGGCGTTGGCCGTCTTCCGGTCGGTGATATCGCCATTGGCAAGGGAGGAGGCGGACGGCACTGAGATGAACACCCATGCATAGGTCAGGGCATCGCCGTCGACGTCGGTGCTGCCAGTGGCATCCAGGCTGATATCAGCATCGCCGCACTGCTCCTGATCAGCGCCTGCGTCGGCCACCGGGATGTTGTTGGTGGTGCCGGGATTGACCGTCACCGTCATGGTGTCGTTTGTAAAGTCGGTGCCGTCGTCGACCCGGAGCTTAACGGTGTAGGTCCCTTCCACGTCCGGCACAAAGCTGGTGCCTACGACCGCTCGGTCTGCAAAGCTGGTGCCAACGATGGCGGAGCCCGAGGGCACCGAGTTGAAGCCCCAGTAGTAGGTCAGTGCGTCGCCATCCGCGTCGCTGCTGCCGCTGCCGTCCACCGAGACGGTGTCGCCCACGGTGACGGTTTGGTCAGCGCCGGCGTCGGAGACGGGGGCCGTGTTGGCCGTCGCGCCTGCGCTCATCGCCATGGTGTCGGTGTCACAGGCGGAAGAAGGGTCGCAGACCTCGACCGAGAGCACGTAGCGGCCGCTCACGTCCATGTTCAAGCGCGGGGTGGTGCTGGTTGCTGCCGCGATATCGCCGGTGGTCCTGGCCGAGCCGGATGGGACCGAGTCCAGAGTCCAGGTGTAGCTGAGCGCGTCTCCGTCCGGATCGCTGCTGCCTGATGCATCGGCGGTCAGAGTGTCGCCGACATTCCCACTCTGGTCAGTGCCAGCGTCTGCTGTTGGTGGGTCGTTCCCGGCCTGGCCTTCGACCTCGAACTGTACGGTGTCTGTGTCGCAGAGTGGCTGGGAGTCGCATACGGCGATTTGGACCAGCCAAGTTCCGGCTTTGTCTGGCGTGAAGTTGGCGACCAGGGTCTCGCCGTTGAAGATGTCGGTGTTGTTCAGTGCGGAGCCGGTAGGCTGGCTGACGAACTGCCAGGTCACCGTGAGGGCTTCTCCCTCGGGGTCGCTGCTACCGCTGCCGTCTAAGGCGAGTGTCTCACCGAACTTGGCCGTAGCATCGGCGCCGGCGTCTGCGCTGGGGGGTAGGTTTGAGCCTGCATCACCGGAGTTGATCCGCACAGTACAGCTACCTGTCAGGGCGCCGTCGCTGACGACCAGTTCGGCGCTGAAGGCGCCTTCTATGTCCGCCTCGAAGGTGGGGTCGATGGCGCTCAAGTCATTCAAACTGGCGCTGGAGCCCTCGGGGGGACTGAGGGTCCAGTTGTAGCTGAGGGGAGCGCCTTCGGGGTCAAGCGACGCGCCGCCGTTGAGCTGAACGCGTACACCCACGTCCACGCTCTGTGCGGGGCCACAGTCTGCGACGGGGGGCTGGTTGCCCTCAAGGGTCACGATGATGGTCAGGTCAGCGCGGGTGGAGCGGCTGGTGTCGTCGTCCACTTCCAGGCCCAAGACGTAGACGCCTTCCTGATCCGGAATGAACTCCGCTTTCGGGTCGACCGCACCGCCGTGGCTGATGGCGGCAGCGGAGCCGTTTGGGGCCACTTGAACGGAGAAGATGTAGCTCAGGGCGTCATCTTCGGGGTCTGTCGAGGCGCTTCCGTCAAGCAGAATGGGGCTGCCCACCTGGATGGTGCTGCTGGTACTGAGCACGGCGTCAGGACGTCCGTTGCCGGTCGAGGCCGTGACTGTCAGAACGTCAGGGCTGGAATCATTTCCGTCGTCGTCCACCACGGTAAGGGCCAGCGTGTAGGCCCCTGCAAGGTCGGGCACGAAGCTCGTGTTCTCGCCGGCCACCGGAGCGTCTGCCGTGCTGCCGTCGGGGGCTGCCAGGATGCTCCACTGGTGGCTTGCGACAAATCCGTCTTGGTCAAAGGACCCGGAACCGTCCAGCGTCACGGTGCCTCCGACTGCAACCAGCTGGTCAAACCCGGCATCTGCAGTGGGAGCAAAGGACGCTTGGTCTGCACACGCAGCCAGGAGAAAAAGCACGCTGCTCATGGAGTCTCCACAAGGTGAGCCCTCAGCACGCTAGTCGAATGCTAGGACAATGAAAGAAAGGCTTGGCCACTATAGCCAAACCTTCCTCGGGGTTGCGGAGGCTCCCCCTCCAAGATCGTGATCCTCGGCGCTTCGACCGCTGATCCTTAGGGCGCGGTGGCCCCAGCTCCGAGGTAGCGTTCCACTGACGCGGATGCGACCAGGTCGTCTCGGTAAGCGGATTGGAATGCTAGGCGCTCCGTGGCCAGCATGCGCTGCTGAAGCTGTCCCTTCTCTGCCTCAAAAGCTGTCAGGTCGGCGTCCGTTCGCGCGGTGACCTGTGCGATGATTAGGTCGCCACCGACGGTGTACACCTGGGGCAGCACCTCGCCTTTCTTGGCGATGCTCGCGGCTGCCAGAAGCTCCGTCGCGGGGCCAAGCTCGGGGATCTGAGGGCTGGATGGGCGCAGATCGGCGCTGGTCTTGGGCAAGAGCAGCTTGGGTGTCAGCTTCTCGATGGGTGCCTGTCCATCGGCGGCCCACTCGGTGTGCACTTGGTCGGCAAAGTCACGGGCCAGCTGGGGGGCCTGGTCCGCCTTGAGGGTCTCGCGAGCAAGCTCCTCCTGTGCCTCTTCCAGCTTGGTGACCTGGGCCGGGATCTGCTCTTCAACCAAGAAGACCGCGAAACCACGTCCGGTTTGCACTACGGCGGTGCGCTCGCCGGCCTTGACGGCGAAGACGGCCTCGGCAACAGCGGGCTCCATCTGGCGATCGCTCTG
>JBLHMA010000020.1:0-28597 GCA_047621545.1 Cognaticolwellia sp.
AGGTGCTCTGTGCTCCGAGCTCGAGCGGGTACCGAACGACACAGGAGACACTGGCACCCCCCAAGACAGTGCCCCAGAAGACAGTGCCCCTGAAGACAGCTCTGAGGAACCGGGGGTGGGGCTGGTCGAGCCCAGCGGTTGTGGTTGTGGCGCGTCCAGTGGCTCGGGTCTGGTTGGCTGGCTCTTCGGCTTTGGGCTGCTCTTGCTGCTCAGACGCCAGAGCAATGACGGCGCCCCCGAAGGGACGCCGTTTCTATGAGTTTCGGGTGCCTGAGCTGCCCGCTACGCCACCTTTGAAGTGGACTTGGTGTTGTTTTCGGAATCCTCGTTGTTGGCGGCCTGACCGCGCTGCTCACTGCGGTAGGTCCCGCGGCGGCTCAAGGCATCCAACTCCACGACGACCTCGCCACCAGTGAGCTCATACTGAGCACGCCAGTCTGAGATGAGCTCGAAGCAGGCATGGTCCACGTAGTCCACGTCTTCCAGGTGGATGTGCACTTCCTTACTCTCTGGCACCTTCTTCAGGGCACGGGCCAGAGTGGGCAGGCCCACAAAAGTGCCGCTGCCTCGCAGGCGGAGATCGATGATGTTCGGGGTGTCGGCGCGCTCGGCCTGGTCTACGTCCAGGTGAGAGAAGCTCCAGGCCAGCTTGAGGAATGCCAGGGCGACTCCGACCATCAGGCCCTCGAGCAGGTTGGTGGCGACGATGGCGCAGACGGTGACAACGTAGATGACCGCCTCGCCCTTTCCACGCTCCCAGAGCGTCTGGGCGATCTTGACGTTGACCAGCTTGTAGCCAATGTAAACCAGCACGGCGGCTAGGGACGCGACGGGGATTCGTTCGAGCAGAAAGGGTAGGGCGCCTACAGCAAGCAGCAGCCATCCGGCGTGCATCACGGCGGACCACTTTGTTTTGGCACCGGACTCAACATTGGCGGTCGACCGCACAATCACGCCTGTGATGGGCAGGCCGCCGATCAATCCGGAGATGGTGTTGCCGAGCCCTTGGGCGAAGAGTTCTTGGTCCAGGTCGCTGCGGGGGCCGTCGTGCAGCTTGTCTACGGCGACGGCGCAGAGGAGCGCCTCTGCACTTGCGATGACGGCCACAGCCAACGCACTTCCCAGGACGGAAGGCTTGAGCAGGAAGGCCGCGCCTTCCAGGGTCGGGAGGCTGATCAGCCCGCTCATGGAGTCGGGCACTTCGACGTAGTTGATTGGCAGCTTGAAGATGCCGGCGACGATGACACCAGAGGCCACTGCGAGGAGGGGGGCTGGGACAGCCTTGAGAAAGCCGGGAAGCTTGGGCTTGACCCAGTTCCAAAACGCGAGGATAGCAAGGGCCAACAGGCCAATCCCGGCTGCCAAGTGGTGTGTTTCTGTTTCCGAAGGTGAGATGGCCTTCATGATCGAGGTGGGGATGCTCATCAGGTTGCCGATGCCGCTGCTCACTGGCACATCGTCCACCATGACGTGGAATTGAGAGGCGAAGATGAGCACGCCGATGCCCGAGAGCATGCCGTAGATCACGGCTGGAGCCACCGCGCGAAACCACTGGCCCAGTTGCAGCTTGCCTGCGACCATCTGGATGATGCCGGCCAACACCAGAATGGGTCCCAAGGCGATGATGCCGTGGGTCTGGACGATGTCGTAGACGATGACCACCAGGCCGGCCGCTGGGCCGCTGACCTGGAGAGGCGAGCCGGCAAAGTAGCCGACGGCGATGCCACCGATAATACCGGACACGATGCCCATTGCTGGCGGCACGCCGGATGCGATTGCGATGCCCAAACAAAGAGGCAGCGCCACGAGAAAGACGACGATAGACGCCAAAAATTCAGTGAAGAAGGCCTTGCCACCCATCCTGGGCTTGTCCGCGATTGTGGTGCTCATTCTGGGGGGCTCCCGCAAGGTGATGCGCTGTGATTGGTGTGCGCAGAGACACCGGGTAAGGCTCTCAGAACACGGTAGTTGCAGACTGTTGTATCGGGACAACTAATACACGACAAATTTATCGGGAAAATTGGTTCAGGGAAGGGAAGTCAGGTATGATGATCGGAAGGAGTAAACATGTCCAGCTGGACCTTCCTGTCGAACCATGCCCACGTCATGCTTCTTCTCAGCGAGCAGCCGGACCTGCGCATGCGCGACATTGCCGGCCAAGTGGACATCACCGAGCGGGCGGTTCAGCGCATCCTCCATGACTTGGTGGAAGAGGGGTATGTGGTGGTCATTAAGGCTGGTCGCCGCAACCACTATGAGTTGCGTTTGGATGCGCACCTTCGACATCCCCTAGAGGCAGGGGCTACGATTAGGAACTTACTGGATGGCCTTCGAGAGGTCCCCGCCAGCAAGTAGCCCTCACACCGAGACTTCGTGACCACACAGGTCCTGCTGCTATTGGCCCTGCTCGTGGGGATGACCGCGGTGATTGCTCGGGACCGGGTGGGCCCTGACTTGGCGATGTTTGGCACTTTGGCCCTTGCTGTGGGCTTGGGGGTAGTGGACGTTCGAGATGCGGGCGTGGGTTTTGCCGATCCCGCAGTCATGACGGTGGGGGCGCTCTTCGTGGTCGCCGCGGCTATTCGCGAGACGGGTGCGCTCCAGCTGATCACCCGCGCGGTGTTTGGGGACACCGACTCGCCCCGCGTCGGACTGGTCCGCTTGGTATTGCCCACGGCTTTCTTCTCGGCCTTTGTGAACAACACGCCGATCGTGGCAATGTTCATTCCCGCCACCCGCAGTTTTGCCCGTCGGGTCAAACAGAGCCCCTCGCGATTCCTCATGCCTCTCGGCTTTGCGGCGATGTTGGGCGGAACCTGCACGCTGATTGGGACGAGCGCCAACCTGGTGGTCTCGGGTCGCTTGGAGCAAGCCGGGCTGGAGCCGCTTGGAATGCTGGAGTTGGCGTGGGTCGGGGTGCCGACGGTGATTTTGGGCTTGGCCTACCTGACTACCTTGGGGTGGAGACTGCTGGACCAGCGCCAAGCACCCGGAGAGCTGGGCGAAGCCTTGGCCAGAGAGTACCTGGTGGAGATGCGTGTGGCCCAGGGCTCGCCGCTGGTAGGCAAAAGCGTCGAAGACGGCGGCTTGCGGCACCTGCCTGGCCTCTTTCTTGCCGAGATTCGCCGAGAGGATGGCTCAGTCCTGCGCCCCGTGGCTCCGCAGGATCTGATCGAGGTGGAGGATCACCTCGTGCTCTCCGGCGTTGCTGCCACCGTTGCAGACTTGCGGACTCTGCCGGGGCTACACCCCGTGGAAGATGTCGACGTGCAGGGCTTGGAGACCCACCTCTACGAAGTTGTCATGTCCCACCGCAGTCGCCTGATCGGCAGTACGGTCCGGGAGAGCGGCTTCCGGCGACGCTTCGATGCCGCGATCCTGGCCATTCATCGAGCGGGGGAGCGCATCGAATCTCGTATCGGCGACATTACGCTGCGGCCCGGGGACACGCTGCTGCTCTCGGCCTCTCCGGGCTTTTGGAGCACTTGGCGGGACAGCCCCGACTTCTACATGGTCGGTGCGCTGGATCAGCAGCCGCCGCCCAAGCACAAGAACAGGCGCGCGGCGTTGGTCGTCTTGAGCCTGTTGGTGGCCGTCCCGGTTGGCTCCACGCTGCTGCATCGCTTGAGCCCTTCCATCCCCGAGGTCAGCATCGCCGTGGTTGCGCTTCTTGCGGTCGTCGCTCTGGTGGCCTTAGGGTGCATCAACGCGCGACAGGCGCGCTCATCGGTGGACTTTGGGGTGCTGATCGTCATCGGGTCTGCCTTGGGCTTGGCCCAGGCCCTTACGGACTCTGGGGCCGCTCAGGTCTTGGCCGAAGCCCTGCTGAGTGTGACGGATTGGTTGCCCCCTGTGGCCCTGCTCGCGGTGGTCTACCTGTTGACCGTGAGCGCTGCGGCCATGCTCTCCAATGCGGCTGGTGCTGCTCTGGTGTTCCCCATAGCGCTCTCCGTGGCTCAGGCTGCGCAGCTGGACGTTCGGCCCTTTGCAATCGTTGTGGCTTTGGCGGCCAGTGCCGGCTTTTTTAGCCCAGTGGGCTCCAACGCTTCACTGCTGATCTACGGTCCAGGTGGCTACCGCTTCTCAGACTTTGTTCGGGTGGGACTGCCGCTGAATCTGATCTGTTTGGCGGTGGCGTTGTGCATCGTCCCCCTGGTCTGGCCGCTCTAATTCTCGGGTCTAATTCTCGGGTCTAATTCTCGGGTCTGATGCTGTTGGGCTTCCCGTAGTCGAACGCTCTTCGACGACACAGCCGCTCCGGGCCCTGCGTGTGGGCGTATGATCTTTCCGTTCATCCTGAGGTCCCCATGGCACGAGCCCTTTTGGCATCCCTTCCCCTGTTTCTCCTGCTTGGCTGTGACAAGGACAGCACCCCGGAGACGGGTGACACCACCGGAGAGTTGGTCTGCATCGACGACAACGAGGGCTGCCCGGATGTCGGCTCCTGCGAAGGCGATGGCGAGAACATGTTGCCTGGTTCGAACTGCTTGGCGTGCCATACCCAGGGTCTGATGCCCGAGCACGACGAGCCAGACAAGTGGTTCGGGATCGGCGGCACCATTTTCACCGACGGTACCGGTGAGCAGGGACTGGAAGGCGCGATCATCCGAGTCACTGACGCAAACGGCGACGTGACCGAGCTGACCTCGGAGTCTTCGGGCAACTTCTACAGTCGCGCCAAGCCCGTGCCTCCGCTGCGCGCCGAAGTTGAGGTCGACGGCGTGGTGCGCCAGATGGGCACCCAGGTGGATACCGCCGCCTGCAGTAGCTGCCACCAGTGCGGTGGTTCGGCAGGTGGCAAGCTGGTCCCCTGAGTTCGGCTAAAGCGATGGAGAGCGCTGTGGAATCGCTCACGTCGTTTGTGCGCAGAATGGTCCCCAGGATGACGGAGAGTACGGCCAACACTGCGGCGTACATGAGCGCGAGGAGGCGGTGCCGCATCAAGGCGCGGGCGGTGGCCGAGGTGTCGGGGGTCTCAGCGGCGACTCGGCTGAGCAAGGTGTGGGGGTTCTCGCGCCTGACATCCAGCGCTCGGAAGATCTCAGGTCTTCTCCGGCCCCTCCCACGACCGAGGCCACGCCGCTCAGGCAGAGCAACTAGTGGACCCCAACGCCCAGCCAGCGCCTCCAGAGTTTGCGCTTGAGCATGCCGGTCCCGGCCAGGGTCCGGGCAACCCAGAACAGAAACCAGAGGAGCAGTCCCACCGGTCTCACGTTTGTGGCGGCCAGCGCTACGAAAGCGGTGAGAAGCAGACCGGCTACGCCGCAGAAGGCGTTCCAAAGCCCAAGCCATTGGACCCGGGAGTGATGGGTGCTCCGACGTTGGTCTAACAGGGCCACGGTGGATTCTGGGGCGGACTCCGGGCTGGCGTAGGGGTTGTGCACCTTGGCCATGTACTTGGTGGCCGTGCGGCCAGAGGGAAAAAGCCCGCTGGTTTTCACCAGCGGGCTTTTAAATGGTCGGGGAGGCCGGATTCGAACCGGCGACCCTCTGGTCCCAAACCAGATGCGCTGCCAGGCTGCGCTACTCCCCGAGCGACGACTGACTAACCTCTGATTCTCAGGCGGCCACCCTTAGTGGCCTCGGTTAGGTCCAGAATTCCAAAAAACTGAGGCCACATGAACCCCAACGACCTGCGCCCCATGCTGACAAGCATGGTCCCATTCATTTCGACCGTCGGCATTGTCCTGGATGAGATCGGCATCGGAAGCGCAGTGGCCACACTGCCCGCCCGCAAGGAAGTGCAGAACCACATGGGCACCGCCCACGCGGGCGCGGTCTACTCCTTGGGAGAGTCCGCCAGCGGCGGCGTGGTGCTCAGTCTCTTTGCCGATCAGCTGCCTAAGGTGTTCATCGCCTTGAAGTCCTCCACCGTGGCCCACAAGAAGGCGGCTGCAGGAGACGTTGTGGCCACTGCCAGCCTGAACTTGGACCCCAAGGTGATTCGGGCCCGCTATGACGAGACCGGCAAGAGTGACTTTGAAGTGGCCGTGGCCTTGCACTGTGGTGATGTGCTGACCGCGGAGATCACCTTCACTTGGGCCGTCCGGGCACCTCGGGGCTGAGCGGTCTCCGTTCTCTGCAGGTGTTTCTATTAGTGTTGGAACACATCGGTCCCGCGGCCGACCCCACGCGAATGGGGCCTAGGGCGCAGGCGCGCTCCCCCAGGCCACACGGTCAGCGTGCTGCAGATCTACGCCAGCGACGGTGGTTGACCCGGCCATCGGTGCCCGAGACATCTGGAGCCGGCTACCTGCCTCCAGTCTGACGGTTTGGCAGGTGGTTGAGGATCGCCACACGGAAAGCTGCCTGGTGAGCACCCAGCTTGGCCTCGGCTTGAGCCGGTCCAGCTAAAGCCGGCAGTAGGCATTCAGGCGGCGGTCCTCGCGGAGGAAGCTCAGGCTGGCATCGTAGCTGCTGCGGTAGTGGTCGGCCGTCCACTCGCAGCCCCACTCTTGGTAGTGGATGACCAGGCCCAGCTTGCCGGCGTCCAGGAGCTCCTGAAGCTCCTGAAGCTCGCTGTGCTCCCACCAGTCCATGTCGCGGGGGAAGGACTCAAAGGTGCCGCCGTCGTAGCTGTCACTGTCGTAGCTGTCACTGTCGTAGCTGTCACTGTCGTAGCTGTCACTGTCGTAGCTGTCACTGTCGGAGTAGGTGGTGCTCTTGGACATGCACTTCATACCGGCGTTGTGGGTGAGTTGGCAGACGGCCTCCGAATAGGCCGCGCCTTCCTCAGCGCTCACGCCAAAGCCTGTAGCCTCCCTGGATTCGTCATCCTGGGCCCAGTCCATGTTGTCGAACTCCACCCAGTCGCATCCCAGCGCAGCCAAGCTGTCGGCCTGAGCCCAGTCCCGCTCTTGGTAGGCTTGATTCCAGGCACAGGGACCCGCCCCTTCGATCTCTTGGGTACTGGGGCCGCAAGTCACCAGGAACCAGATCACGGGCTTCGCCGACGAATATCAGCCACGATTTCACCCTGAACCATCGCTAAGTCCAGGACGTGGGTCCCAAAGTTGCCAGAGCTCTGAGGGTGACAGTTGGGAATGGGGCCCTTGCCTGAGCCAGTCCAGCGAAGCTCCAGGCCTTGGTGCCCCGTCCGGCTCTGTGTACAGCGGGCCTCGAACGCGTCCTCGTAGCGAACGAGCTCAGCGTCGGGGTGCGCATCTTCGTGCTTCCAGGGGCCCACATTTGGGATCAGAACCCAGCTCAACGGGGCCCAAGACTCGCTGCCCCAGTTCGCGGGGTTCTGGCAGGAAACGACGGGGGGCTGCTTGCCTGCGAAAGGGGGTACTTTGTTGCCTTCGCGGAAGCTCCTGAAGCTGACCGTGCAGCCCAAGCTCGTGCTGTCCTCGCATGACGGCAGAGCGTCCGTGATGGGCCGAGGCGAGCCAGGAAGCCAAGCGACCACCAAGCGTCTCGTCAAGGCAGGATCCTGGGCCACCCGCTCCTCGATCAGGCGACTCAGATGCAGGGAACCCTGGGAGTGGCCGACTAGAACAAATGGCCGCTGGCTGCTCTGGGCAAAGTGCTCAAAGGCGTCGAGAACGTCTTGGTAGGCGCTGTCCAGAAAGGGCTGTCCCTTGGGGCCGGAGAAGCTCCCAATGGTCGCCTGCCGGTACTTGGGGACCCACAGCGTGCAGGCGGATGCCAGTCCGAGTGCCTGCCAGCGCGTGATGCGTTCGGGGTCCGAGAGCTCGTCTATATTGCTGTGCTGGCCCGGTTTCAGGGACATGTCCACGGTCGGGTAGACGTAGAAGCAATCCACCCCGGCGCTGCCTGTCTCCGCGGGCTCTAGGACTTGCAGGTCCCCATCCACGCTGATCTGCAGCCCCTCGTCACCAAGGCCAGGCTGCCCATTCTCGGGCTGCATCAGCCACATCCCGGGAGCGCTGTAGTCCAGTGGGCTGCTGCCGGAGAGGGCCAGCAGCAACCAGATCAACGCGTTTCCGAGCTGGAAGTGCGTCGCTGAATGTCGGCCATCAGCCCGTACTGGCCAAAGCTCATGTCGAGGATGTGGGTCCCGGAGTTGCCTCGAATGTCCCGCTCTCCAGGGTCATAGGGTGCGATTCGGTCGTCGTCGGCAGACCACCGCACTTCTAGAGCAGAGAGTGTGCCCTCGGTCACGCAGCGCGCTTCAAAGGCGTTGTCGTAGGCCAAGAAGAGCTCGGGGTCTGCCTCCAGGCCCTCCGGCAACTCCAGCTGCTTGTCGGCCAAGAGCATCACCCGCTCCAAGGGTGCCCAACCCTGCACTGCGGGCTGATCTGGGTGCAGACATTCCAGTCCCTCGCCTCCGGAGAAGTCGGGTATGTCATTGCCTTCTGCATAGCTGCGGTAGGGGTACTGGCAGCCCCACTCGGCGTCGTCCTTACAGGTGGGGAGGGGACTGTCGTCGGCCACCGGGGCCCCGACCGGGTAGGCCGCGACCAAGCGGGCCTGGAGCGCTGGGTCGGCGGTGATCTGCTCGTGGATCAGCTGGTAGCTATGCTGTGCACCCTGAGAGTGGCCGATGAGCACGAAGGGCTTGTCCGACTCCCTCAGGTACTGACTCCAGGCCTGCTCAATGTCGGTGTAGGCGGTCTCGAAGCAGGCCTCGGCGCGCTCCGGGTCCTTAAAGTAGGCGCCGATGGTGGCTTGCCGGTAGACCGGAGTCCAGGTGTTGCAGACCTGGCGGAAGTGGGCGAACTGGGCGCGTACAGCGGTCTCAGGGCCCTGGGGCTCTTCCAGATCGGTGTCCAGGTCCAAGCGCAGACGCAGGTCCATGGTCGGGTAGACAAAGAAGCAGTCCACGCCGTGTTCTTGGGAGGCAGGCACCTCAAAGTCGCTGACGCTGCCGTTCGTCTCGACGTTCACCCCGGAGATGGGCTCGCTGCACAGATCGTCCCGACCCGGCTTACAAATCCACGTCTCGTCTTGGCTGTAGTCCAGGTCTTCGTCAACCTGGCACTGGCCGCTGCAGGCCAACATGAGCAGGATCACTGTCTTGCCTCCGGATTCTCGGGATGTTCTATGCCCGCCTCTTCAAAGGTACACATCTCCAGGTCGATGCGCGCGGCGGTGATGAGCAACTGGGTGGCCAGTGCGGCGCCGGACCCCTCTCCCAGGCGCAGATCCAGCTCCAGGAGTGGCTCCAGACCCAAGGCCTCCAGCACGAAGCGGTGTCCGGGTTCCGGGCTGCGGTGGCCGGCGATGAGCACCTTGCAGACGCTCGGGTCGATGCGGGCAGCACACAGGGCAGCGGCGCCGGTGATGAAGCCATCCAAGACCACGGGGATCCTGGCGGCGGCGCAGGCCTGGATGGCCCCAACCAAGCCCGCTAGCTCTGATCCCCCCAGCGAGGCCAGCACGCCCATGGGGTCTCTCTCTGCGCCATGACGGGCCAGCGCCCGCTCGATGACGAGCGCCTTGTGGTGCCGGGTACGGGGGCCCACCCCGGTCCCGATTCCCACGACATCTGCGGCGGGCATATCCAATAGGGCTGCGACCATCGCGCTGGCGATGGTGGAGTTTCCGATCCCCATCTCACCGATCGCCAACAGGTCCATCGGACCCATCTCTTGCACCAACTCCCGGCCAGTTTGCACGGCCTGGGCGCACTGGGCTACGGTCATCGCTGGCGCTTGGGCGATGTTCTGAGTGCCCGAGACCACCTTGCGCTTCTGGATGCCCGTCGCCACGCCAAAGTCGTGGTCCACCCCCAGGTCTGCGACCACGATGGGCAGGCCAGCCTGGCGGCTAATCGCGCACACTGCTGCGCCTCCAGCCACGAACTGGTAGACCATCTTCGCGGTGACCTCGCGGCGGTAGGCGCTCACCCCCTCGACCGTCACGCCGTGGTCTCCGGCCAACAGCAGCAAAGCCCGCCGCTCAATACGTGCTCTGCGTCCCCCCTGAATGCCCACCATGCGCGCGACCACCGTCTCCAGCCTCCCCAAGGATCCGGCAGGTCGGGTCAGGTGTGAACGGCGCTCAGCCGCCAGAGCTTGAGCTTGCTCCGGCGGCAGAGGCTCGGGTTGTTGGCGGGCCGATGGAGCGGGGGCAGGGACGCCCCACTGCTCGCTAAAGATCAGTTCTCTTAGGGGGGTGCGCTTCTTCCAGCCCACCCGCTCCAGAAGGGGGGTGTCGGGCAGCTCTACGGGCCAGCCCAGGGTCAGATAGGCCACGGGGACCACCTGCTCGGGCAGACCAAAGGCGCGTTGAAGCTCGTTGGGCTCCGCGATGCTCATCCAGCCCACGCCCACGCCTTCCGCATGGGCGGCCAGCCAGAGGTTCTGAATGGCCAGGCACGTCGAGTAGATGTCCGTGTCCCGCTGCACGCTGCGCCCCAAGACGTTGGGGCCATCTCGGCCGCGGTCGCAGGTCACCAAGAGGTTCAGGGGGGCATCCAGGATGCCTTGCAGTTTCAAGGCCCGATAGCGCAGATTGCGGTCGTCCTTGAAGTCCTTCGCTGCCCGCTTGGAGACCTGGGTAAAGTGCTCCAGCAGGGCGGCTCTTCGGTCCAGGTCCTGGATGAGAATGAAGTTCCAAGGCTGCATAAAGCCGACACTAGGCGCGGCATGTGCGGCCCCCAATATCTTCCAGACCAGAGCTTGGGGGAGGGGCTCTGGACGGTAGGAGCGGGTGTCCCGGCGTCCAAAGATGGCCCGATAGACCGCGTCCAGGTCGTTGGGGGCAAAGGCGTAGCGATTCACAGACATGCTGCCCTCTGACAACGGGGCACTCAGATAGCGGATACTGGCTCCCCATGAAAGCTTTGATCACAGGCGGTGTGCGCAGCGGGAAGACCCGCCGTGCTCTTGAGCTGACGGCGAGTCTCGGTGACAAGCGGGTCTATCTTGCGACCGCCCAGGCCTGGGACGGGGAGATGACCTCACGAATTGAGCGCCACAAAGCCGAGCGGGATGAGAGCTGGCACACCATCGAGGAGCCTCTAAACATCGCGCCTCTGCTACACCAGCCCGGTCGCGTGGTCTTGGTGGACTGCCTGACCTTGTGGATGTCCAACCTGCTGCATGTCTATAAAGAAGAGGACGCTGTCCACGCAGAAGTGGCGTTCCTGGTCCAGGCCATGGTGAGCGCCCCCAATCCCGTCATCTTTGTCACGAACGAGGTCGGGTTTGGCATTGTGCCCATGAACGCGTTGGCCCGTCGCTTTCGAGACCATGCAGGCTGGCTTGCTCAGGCCGTCGCCGCTCAGGCTGACCGGGTCGAGCTTTGCTGTGCGGGCCTGCAGATACGGATGAAGGGCTGATGCGCTGGGGACCCCTACAGGGCTTGGGAACTGCGCTGCAGCTGCTCACCCGTCTGCCGCTTGCAGACTTGGACTACGAGGATGGCGACCTGCTGGAGTCGGTCCCTTGGTACCCCTTGGTGGGCGCTGGTCTTGGCTTGGCCTTGGCTGGGTTGGGCGTTCTGGGGGTAAAGGCCATCGCGCCGGCGGTTGGGGTGGTCGTGGTTCTAGGCGCAGAAGCCTTGTTCACCGGCGCCCTGCATGACGATGCGGTCGCGGATGTGGCGGATGGACTCGGGGGTGGGCGCGACATTGCCTCTCGCTTGCGCATCATGAAGGACAGCGCGGTGGGCGCTTATGGTGCTCTGACCTTGATTCTCATTACCCTGATGCGGGCGGCTTGCCTCTGGGAGCTGCCGCTTGCCAAGTGGGTGCCGGCACTGGTTTTGGCCCATGCCGTGGGCCGGACCGTGATGCTGCCCGTCATGCGCGTGCTGCCCTACGCCCGCGCTGAAGGGGTCGCCGGAGAGCTGATGGCTGGGCTGGACTGGCGAAGGGTTGGTTTGAGCGCAGGGATCTGTACGGTGATCGCGGTAGCGGCGGCCGGCTGGTGGGGGCTGCTGCTGGTGCCCTTGTCTGTGGGCTTGGTGGTGGCCTTTACCCGCCTATACCGCGAACAGTTGGGCGGCGTAACGGGTGATGGACTAGGGGCGGTCTGCATCGCAGGGGAGCTGCTGACGCTGCTTCTGCTCACGGCGGCTTGGCACTGAGAGTAGCGGTCTTGTGTCCCTGAGGGGTCAGACACAGGGACCGGAGTGCGAATGCTGCTGCTTCTCTCGAGCATGGCCCTGGGCCAGGACTTCGACGGACAAGACTTGGATGGCCTGCGAGCCCGCGGCCTGGAGGTGGCTCCTTACGTGGATCTGGGGGCCTCGTTTACACCCAACGTCTACAGAACCCCGAGCAATCCCAAACCCGCGGCGGGCGCCTTGCTGCGCCCAGGGCTCACCCTTCGTTGGCAGACCCCTGAGTTCACCCTGAACTTGGCGGGACAGGCAGCCCGACGTCAGGTCCTCTTTGTGCTTGGGGATGATGTGTCCGCGTGGCAGCTCTCTCGCACCGATGTGAACGTGAAGGGCGAGCTCTTGCTGCGGCCCCATGAGCCCCTCAGCGTCGTGGTTCGCGAGCAGGCTGGGCGGGCGCACACCCTGGCACCCAGCTCGCTCGCTGGGGCGACTGGAAAGGGGCTGGCGGTGCGGCAGAACACCTTGACCCAGGCGGGTGTTCGCTACCAGCCGGGTCGGGGGGCGCTTTCCCTTGAGCTCCTGGGTCGGGGCGAGGTCGAGCAACACAACGTGACCGTCGGACCCAACTACTTGGTGCCCAGCAGCAGCATCACCCGCTTGTCTGGAGGCGGGGACTTTCAGGCCAAGTGGGCCTTCTTTCCGCGAACGGAGCTGGTCGTGAATGGCCAGGTCGAGGGCTACGCTTGGACCGGAGCCCAGCTCCCAGGCTGGGGCTGGCGGGCCAATGCCGGGATCTATGGCCGGGTGAACTACCCCTTGGTCATCAACGTGGCTGCAGGCTTTGCCCAGCTTCGGGATGGCGGTGTGGCGTCGACCACGCCCTTGGATGGGGTGACCGTGAAGGTGGCAGGCATCTGGAAGCCGACCCGAACCCAGAACATCCGACTGGCCTACGAGAAGGACCTAGAAGACTCTTGGTATGCCCCCTATTTGCACTTTCACCGGGCATCTTTGCGCTACAGCGTGGCCCCCGGGAAGCGTATACAGCTCAACACGCAGGGGAGCGTCCGTTGGGAGCAAGCGCCGGGCATTGCGTACCAAGATGTGGTGGTCTCCAGCACAATTAAGGCCGATTATGCCCTAAATAAGCAGCTGTCTTTGGGGGCGCAGGCAGGGGTAGATTGGCGCCTTCAGGCCGGTTGGGACGTGCCGGTCTCCGCTTGGATCCGTGTAGGCTGGTAGCGCGACCCCGGGCGCTTTGAGGCATCGTGCTACCGTCCGATTCCCCGAGGAGACCCGATGCGTTCCGCCTTTTTGGCCACCACCGCCCTGCTGTTTTTGGCTGCTTGTGATGATGAAATCCGCCTTCCTGTGCAGGAGGTGTCCGACGCCGTCAGCCCAGATTACTGCGGCATGAATGAGCTGATGGAGCTCAGCTGTGTGGGCTGCCACGGCCCCGGCGACACGGAGCCTGAGCTGACGGACATCGCCGATGTGATCGACGTGGAATCTGGCTACGATGGCGAGATCTACGTGGTCCCTGGGGACGCAGCTGCCAGTTTCCTCTACGCCAAGTGCGCGGGAACTCAGGACGACAAGGGTTCGCCCATGCCGCTGGGAGGCAGCATCTCCGATGAGAACGTCGACGCCATCGCCGCGTGGATCGACGCGGGCGCTACCACCGAATGTGAGGGACGCTGATGTTTTCCACCATGCTTTTGCTGGCTCAGCCCGCCGCCGCCCAAGTCGCCCCCGAGTGTGTTGGGGCCGTGCAGACCTTCGATGACGAGGGGCAGCAGAACTTCCTCCAGAACTACTTTGCTCTGGCGACCACCCTCTCCCCGACCCACGGGCCTATCCCGGCAGAAGGGGGCCACGGTTCCATCGGTCTAGACGTCCTGGTCATCCCGCCGCTCTCTTGCGAGCAGCGGATGGTGTTGGGTGGCGCCAAGACCGAGGACACCAACAAGGCGCCCATGGCGCCACGTCCCCGCATGATCTTTGCCTTCCCCGAGATGGGCAACGTCACGATCTACGGCGGCGCTGGCTACGTGCCGCCGGTCACCCTCTTTGGTACCCGGAGCGTCATTATGAGCGGTGAGCTTGGCGCGGGCATGCGCTTGGGAGACACCCACTCGGTGGGCCTGCGGGGGCACGCGACCCTGATGAAGACCGTGGCGGAGATCGCCACCCCCTTCGTCGAAGGCTCCACCCCCTACGACGACTTCTACAGCGGCTCCACCTTCGGCGTGGACCTGATGTACGGCTTTGAGACGGAGAAGTTCACGCCCTACTTGGCGGTGGGTTTCACCGACGTGAGCACCTTCTTTGTGGTGGGCGACGACGCCTACTTGGCCCAGAACACCGACCCCTACTTTGGCCTGACGGCTTCTGCTGGCGTGCAAGCGCACGTGCTAGAGAAGATCGACTTGGCCGCGGAGTTCTATACGGCGCCAGGGGCGATCTACACCGGTCGTGTGCGGGTGGCCTACAAGTTGTGATCTGTCGATAGGGCTGTGCGCCCAAAGCAAGACAGCCCCGCTGAGCTTCTGACTCAGCGGGGCTGTTTTGTTTGGGCGAACCCTACTCTTCTTCAGCGGTACCAGGCGAGGTCACTGGGTAGGTCTGGTAGTCATCGCTCTGACTGTGGCAGCCGGTGCAGCCTTCGGGGTCTCCCGAGAGGGCCACGGTGCCGTCATCGCTGTACTTGGCCCAGAACCAGCCGCTCTCAGACTCGTACTGGTCGGTCTTCCACATAACGGTCACGCCGTCCTTGGCAGTGGTGCCCTCGGCGTCCTCGTAGCCCTTCTTCACGATGATAGCGCCGTCGCCGCCGCCGTCAGCTTCCACGTCGTTGACTAGGATGCTCACAAAATCGCCGTGGGTGCCGTCGTCGGAGATGGACAAGGCAGGCCAACCCTCTGCAGCGTCCCAGCTCTCCCATCCGTCGATCTCGGCCCAGAGGTCGGCGGCCAGCTCCTCCTCGGTGGGTGCACCACAGGCGGTCAGGGCGAACAGGGGCAGGCCCAGCAAAAGCAGCTTCTTCATGTTGTTGTCTCCAAGACGTAAAAGTGTGGGGATCTGGATGCCCCATGATTCGGTGGGTTTCAGGCCTTCAAGCGATTCAAAACGGCAGGCAGATGCTCAAGGGCATGTCCACGATGGCCGATGCGGTCTTTGTCGCCGGGAGCCAGCTCCGCCATGCACTTCCCAGGGATTTCCTTGGGAAGGAAGAGGGGATCATAGCCAAAGCCATTGGTCCCCGCTGGCGCTGTCGCGATCCGGCCCTCGCAGGTACCTCTCCAGACCTCCTCCCCGGTCGAGGTCACCACTGCCAAGGCGCACACAAAACGCGCGCTGCGCTCCGAGACGCCGTCCAGCGCACCCAAGAGCTTGGCGTTGTTCGCCTCGGCGGTGGCTTGGGGGGTGTAGCGCTTGGAGTGCACCCCAGGTGCCCCATCCAGAGCATCGACTTCCAAGCCCGAGTCGTCCGCGATGCATGGCAGGCCTGTGGCCTGGAAGACGAAGCGCGCCTTCTGGAGCGCGTTGGCCTCGAAAGTGGAGCCGGTCTCCGGTGGGTCTTCCACATCCGGGAACTCGCGCAGCTGGCGCAGGGAGATCCCTTGAGGAGCCAGGATCCGTCCGATCTCCTCGACCTTGTGGGCGTTGTTGCTCGCCAGCACCCACTGCATGTCTTCGCCGGCCGCGTTGTCGGTCCCAGGCTGACTCATCGGGGCAGGCTTGGCCACTGAAGGGCCTTGTGCTGCAGCTCAATGAGCTCTGCGCAGCCGGTCTCGGCTAGGTCCAGCAGGCTGTTGAGCTCTGCGCGAGAGTACGGGGCGGCCTCGGCGGTGCCCTGGACTTCGATGAAGTTGCCGGAGCCGGTCATCACAACGTTCATGTCGGTGTCTGCGGCCACGTCTTCGACGTAAGGAAGATCCAAGAGTGGATTGCCGCCCACGATGCCTACGGAGACTGCCGAGACCGTGTGGATCAGGGGGTTCTTCTCGATGGCGCCGGACTCGACCAAGGCCTTGATGGCCAGAGCCATGGCCACGAATCCACCGGTGATGGCAGCTGTTCGGGTGCCTCCGTCCGCCGCCAAGACATCGCAGTCTACAGTGATGATGCGGGGGCCCAGGGCCTTAAAGTCCACTGCGGCCCGCAAGGATCGGCCGATCAGGCGCTGAATCTCAGCGGTCCTGCCCTTGATCTTGTCGCCCTCCCGCCGGGTACGAGTGTCGGTGGCCCTTGGCAGCATGCGGTACTCGCCGGTCACCCAGCCCTCGCCGGACTCCTTCCGCCAGCGCGGCAAGTTCTCGTCCACGGTGGCCGTACACCACACACGGGTATCGCCAAAAGCGACGATACAGCTACCTTCTGCGTGGAGGGCAGTGTTGAGTTCGAAGGAAATGGGGCGAAGTTGGGAAGGGGAGCGGCCGTCGGCACGCATAAGGGACTCCATGGGGCTATCGGCCACTGCTAACGTCCAAGGCTCGCTCGATCCGCCCCATGTGCTGCGCGTCTGCTACGATTCGGCGTCCCTGCGCCCAGGACCACAATGTCCGGCGGCGCCACACGGAGGTTTTCCATGAAGAAGCTGAGTCTACTGGCTGCTGTTGCCGCATCCGCGAGCCTGTCCATCGGCCTGATGGCGTGCGAGGAGAAAAGCAACAGCCTGAACCTCGGAGAGGAGCCTACCGGCGTCTGCGCGGTCAACCTGGACAATCTGGTCGGCACCTCCTGGCTCTACGACAAGCTGGAGCCCACCGGCGAGCGCAAGCCCGACGAGCAGACCCGCATGAAGTTCGTCACCCAAGACGGCCAGCTCGTCGCCAAGTACACCGTCGGCTCCTACTCCGATGTCTACGACTTTGAGTGCCGCAAGAACAAGGACGGCGACGAGCTGGAGTGCTTCGAGGAGCCTAAGACCAAGGACTGGTGTCAGGCCCTGATGGTCTCCGGCAAGGAATGTACCTTTGCCGAGATCCAGAAGATCGACAAGAACGTCGATCAGGCCACTTACGACGCGGCCTTCAAGGAAGCGACGGAGATCGTCGCCAAATACAAGGGGACCGACAAGTGGGAGCAGTTCGTCTTCAACAACAACAACCTGGGCAACAAGCTCCAGGGCCGCGTTTACATCAAGGTGCACGAGAAGAAGTGCCAGCTGCGCGTCACTGACAACTACATGACCCTGTTCAACGGGGAGATGAAGGAAGACTCCAACCCAGTCGGCACGGATTTCTTCGTCAAGACCGACGATGAGTTCATGTTTGAGCATTGCACCGACAGCTCCGACATGATCGCCATGAAGAGCGACGCCTTCCCCGAGAACGAGGAGGCCGTCGCGCCTTGTTTGCCTCAGAACTGCGCGTTCACGGCCACCGAGCCGGCCAACTTCCACTACATCGGGGTGGACGGACGCGAGGCCAAAGAGGGCTGCACTTACAGCTACGATGTCTGGGTTGACTACAAGTCCGTGTCCAAAGACAACGTGGCTGAGATCGTACAGTTCGGTGGCAAGAACGAGGTCCGCTACGGCTTCGCTCAGACCTTTAGCGAGCCGGGTGCCCACATCACCGAAGTGGTGCGCTACGCGACGTGCGAGGGCAAGAAGGAGCAGGTCGAAGTGGCCTGCAACATGGTGCTCTCCAAGTAGGTTTCTCTCAAAGGGAGCCCCCTCGGTCCCATCGGGCCGGCCAAGCAGCCCCAAAAACGAGACAGCCCGGCCTCTTGCGAGGTCGGGCTGTCTTGCTCTGTCGCCAGGTCGACGACTCTCAGACCTGGATGCGCCAGGTCACCCCAGCGGGGGAGTCCATGATCATGATGCGTTTCTCGAGCAGTGCATCGCGGATGGCGTCTGCAGCCGCCCAGTCCCGTTGTGCGCGGGCATCCAGGCGGGCTTGTAGCTGGGCCTCGACCCACCCAACGTCCACACCTTGCACCCGTGCCTGTTTCTCGCGAAGCTCAGCGAAGAACTCTGCGGGCTCCATGCCGCCAATGCCCAAGACCTGCGCGCTGGTCTCGAAGACCTGAAGGGCGTTTGGTGACCTTGTCGGTGGAGACGCGGTTGATGGTCCGGACCACATCCAAGACCAGCGAGCTGGCCAGTGCTGTGTTTAGGTCCTGATCCATCGCCTCGTTAAAGGCCACCTTGAAGTTGGCGAGCAGCTTGTAGAGCTCGCCAGCCTTGGCGCTCTCCTTGGCCAGCGTTGAGGGGTCACTGTCAGCAGCGCTGTTGGCGATCTCCTGGGCGCGCTCCTTGGCCTCGTACAACCGGGCCAGCACACCCATGGCGTCCTGGAGAGCTTCCGAGGAGTAGGGCAGGGGGCTCCGGTAGTGGGTTCGCACGTACACCCAACGCAGTGCTTCTGCAGGCATGTCTGCGACCACGTCGCGGATGTTGACCACGTTGCCCAAAGACTTGGACATCTTGATCGGTTGCCATTCACCAGCCTGGTCCCGCTCGACGACGCTCAGGTGGCCGTTGTGCAGCCAGTACTTGGCCATGGGGTGGGCGCCGTGGGCGCACTCAGACTGGGCGATCTCGTTCTCATGGTGGGGAAAGATCAGGTCGATGCCTCCGCCATGGATGTCGAAGCTCTCGCCCAGGTGGTGGCTGCTCATGACCGAGCACTCAATGTGCCAGCCGGGCCGCCCTTGGCCCCAAGGGGACTCCCAGGAGATCTCGCCTTCCTTGGCGCTCTTCCACAGCGCAAAGTCAGCAGGGTTGCGCTTGTTGGGGTCCACCGCGACACGCTCACCAGCGCGCAAGTCGTCCAGCTTCTTGCCAGAGAGCTTTCCGTAGCGATCGAAGCTGTCTACGGCGAAGTATACGTCCCCCGAGTCAGCAGCGTAGGCGTTGCCGTTCTCCACCAAGGTCGCGGTCATCGCGACGATGCCGGGAATGTGCTCGCTCACCTTTGGAGAGTGATCTGGCTCGATCAACCCCAGGGACGCCATGTCCTGGTCCAAGGCATCACAGTAGCGCTTGGCAAGCTCCAGAGGAGGCTCGCCTAACTCAGCGGCGCGGGCGATAATCTTATCGTCCACGTCGGTGTAGTTTCGGACGTAGGTGACCTTGTAGCTGGCGAAACGCATGTAGCGAACGGCAACGTCAAAGGCCATCATCGCGCGAGCGTGCCCGATGTGGCAGAGGTCGTAGGTGGTCATCCCGCACACGTAGATGCGAGCATGACCCGGCTCCTGTGGCTCGAATGGCTCCAAGCTACGGGAGAGGGTGTTGTACAGCTGGAGCGCCACAGGCGGGGACCTCTTTTCTAAGTCAGGGTCTTTAGGACTTGGACTTGGGCTTGGGCTTGGCCTTGGACGACTTTGTCTTCTTCTCACCGGCATCGGGAGGGGCAACAAAGAGGGACTCGATCTGAGCCTGAACTTCAGCTTCGTCGCAATCCCGGGCCACGGCGATTTCCTGGACCAGAAGGCCCCGGGCGTGGTCAAACATTTTGCGCTCGCCGAAGGAGAGGTTCTTCTCCATCTTCATCAGCGCCAAGTCACGCAGCACCTTGCCCACTTCCAGGGGGTCTCCAGTCCGGATCTTCGTCATGTACTCGCGGTAGCGACGGTTCCAGGTCTGGTTGTCGGTGGGGGTGTCGCGGTCGCGGAGGATGTCGTAGATCTTCTCGATGCGAGAAGGCTCGATGACATGTCGCATGCCGATGGCGTCGGCGTTCTGAACGGGCACCGTGATGGTCATGCCGTTGTCCAGCACCTTGAAGGTGTAGACGGTGTAGAGATCACCCTCCAGATCCTCGTCGTGGACTGAAGTGACCATGCCAACACCGTGGGCGGGGTACACCGCCTTGTCGCCTACCTTGAACTCCACCGGGCCTCCTTGAATATGGGGCGTCATCTAACGCAGGGCGCAGTTTCGTCCATCTCTGGTCCGTGGTGCTGCGTGCAAGCGGCGGGGTCGTTTACTTGACCTGGATGTAGAAACCGCCGTAGCCAGCCAGCTTCTCGTCGTCGGTTGGCCCCTTCTGGAAGAAGCCATTGCTCCAGTCCGAGATGAAGTAGCGGCCGGGCTCCAAGGTCATCACCACCAGGGATTTCTCCGGGGCCAGCTCCGTCTCGGTCCACTCTGCCTTGTCGCCAAAGTCCACGCTCCATCGGGTCTCGGAGCTTGGGCTCATCTTGTAGGCACAGCCCTTCTCGTCCAGCCGCCAAGGCCGCCAGCCGCCAGATGCGTTGTCGAAGAAGGCCACCTTTCCTGCGCTGAAGGGATTGATGGGCATGCGCTCATCGGCATTCTCGGGCAGGCAATAGTGTCGGTATTGGCTGCTCCCGCGGCCGCCGCTGCTCTTGACCAAAAAGCCTCGTTTCATGGCCGTGTAGCTGCCGCCCTTGAACACCAGCAGACCCTTCTCATCAGGAATGCGGACCAAGACGGTCTCCCCGAGGGTGTAGGTCTTCTTTTCGGGGGCCTCGTAGTTGGACCAGGTCTCTGATATGTAGCCGGTCTGACCCAAGCTGATGTCGTAGACGCCCGGCGAGCAAGGGAGATCAAATGTTCCATCTTCGCCCACGATTGTCTGGCACGGGTGCCCGACGACCGTCAGGGTGGCGCCGGTCAGTGGGGCGCCGGTCACGTCCACAACAGTGCCCTCAAAGCGGGTACTTCCGCAGGCGAGGATCAGCGTGAGCAGCATTAAGAACTCCATACCCGGGGCCTAACGTGTCCATAGGGGTTGACCCCTGCTTTGCAGCGGGTGAGGTGTTCCTTATGAAAATGTTTATCGGAGTTCCCTTGTTCTCAATTCTGTTTACCCTGACGGCTTGCGGGCCAGGCACGGCCCACGAGCAAGAGCTGCAGGACGCGGAGTCCAAGCTCAACACGACCCAAGACGAGCTGGACCGCACCCGCCGCGAGAACGATGCGCTCAAGGCGCGGGTCGATTCTCTGGTGGAGGAGGTTGCCGCTCAGCGCCTCGCGGCTACCCTGGGGCAGCTGGGCATCGAGCCTGGAGAGCCCCTGAGTGCCACCATCAAGACCTCGATGGGGGACTTTCACTGCGAACTCTTCCCGCAGGACGCGCCCAAGACGGTGTTGAACTTTGTGCAACTGGCCGAGGGCTCTCGCACCTGGACCCATCCCCGCACGGGTCAGCAGGTGGACGGGCCCCTCTACGACGGCACCATCTTCCACCGAGTGATCCCAGGATTCATGGTGCAAGCCGGCGATCCCTTGGGCACCGGCACCGGTGGTCCCGGCTACAAGTTCGAGGATGAGTTCAGCGATCGTGCCTTTGACAAGCCCGGTGTGCTCGCGATGGCCAATGCTGGCGCCAACACCAACGGCTCACAGTTCTTCATCACCGAGGTCCCTACGCCTCACTTGACCGGGAAGCACAGCATCTTTGGCCAGTGCGAAGAGGTCCCCCTGGTCAAGGAGATCACCAGTGTGGATCGCCTGCCGGGAGACAAGCCGGCCACTGACATCGTGCTCAAGAAGATTGTCATTGAGCGTGGCTGATTGCAGTTGAAGAAACGAAAAAAAGGGGCCTGTCCGCATGCGGACAGGCCCCTTTTCTACTGCGGGTTCTTGCTTAGAACTCGTATGCGAGTCCCAGGGTACCGATGAGCTGGCTGTCGGCCAGCTCTCCGACCTGGATCAGGCCGCCGTCTGCGTCTGCTGCCACCACTTCGATGCTGCGGTCACTCCACTGGAAGCTGCCCACCACCGAGAGGGGCAGGTCGGCAACAGGTCGCACACCCAGGTCCACCATCACGCTGTTGTCGTAGGTGTTGGTCTGGTTGAATCCCAGTGCGTAGACGGCGCGCATGTGTGCGCGGCTGTTGAACTGAGCACCAAACTCGCCACCAACAGTCCAGCCACCAATCAGGGGCACGCTGTCGTACAGCAGGCCGTCGTTGGATGGGTCTTGCTGATAGGTGATGAAGTCACCGTAGAGGTAGCCGACCCGGGCGCCGATGTGGAGCTGGTTGCTACCCAACGCGAAGGGAAGGCGCCCAATCGCGTTCACCGTCAGGCGCGGTACCTGATCGTTGATTGCGGGTGAGCCTTCGGCTGCGCCTGGCCACTGGATGTTGTAGAAACCCATGCGGAAGTGAGCCTCTGCGCCGACGTAGGGAAGCATGGGGAGGAAGCCGTAGGCGTCAGCCTCAAAGCCACCCATGATGCTCTCGATCCCGATGCGGTCGTCCCACAGGGCGCTATCCACATCCGTAGGCGTCTGGGTGTAGGCGTAGTTTCCGAACAGCGCGGAGACTCGGACGCGGCCATTGGGATAGTCCCCAGGGTCGCGGGGAGCCTTGGGCTCCTTCACCACAGGGGGGGTGACGGTAGCGGGGTCGGTGAGCGTTGCTGTGTCGGAGGCTGTTGCAACGCCTGCGTTGGGGTCGGTCCCCCACAGGGTGGTGGCGATAGGTACGGGAACGGCCTGTGACACCGAGCCGTCCGCGCTGGTCACCACCACCATCGCATCGCCAGTGGCATTTGCGCTGACGTTGAGGGTGGTGGTGTAGCTGCCACCGCCTCGGTTCTGAATGGCGCCTGTGGTGCCGTTCGTTGCCAGAATTTTGACCTTCTCGCCGCTCACGCCGCGGCCCTGAGCGTCTCGGGCGTCGACCGTGATGGTCACCGAGCCACCAGGGGCGACCTGGGCAGGGGAGACGCTCACCTTCAGGGAGGTGATTGCTCCGGCTTGACCGGAGGTGTCGGTCATGCTGGCCATGGCCACGCCGCTGGCTCCCTCACGGGGAATCACGACGGTTTGAACCAGGCGCTGCAAACGGGCATCCTGCTGGGCGTAGACTTGACTACCGCTGATGGGCAGATCGATCTGCACGTTGGCAGGTGCCTGTATCAGAGTCGCGCCGCCATACAAGTCGCCTGAGCGGGCCTCTATGTCCACGGCGCCAGCGTTAGTGCCAGCGGCGTAGGTGACGGTAGCTAGGCCGCGCGAGTCGGTGCGAACCTCGGAAGGCAGGCGGCCGTCGCCGGTGTTCAAGCGAAGGGTCACGGCTTGGTCGGCGACTGGGTAGCCGAACTGGTCGACGCTCAGGATGCTCACCACAACGGTGCTCTTTCCGTCGTTGGTGACTCGCTCCGAGCTTGGCAGGACGACTACGCGGCTGGCAGGGTTGCCAGATGCAGCCCCCAGGCCGAGCGCAGTTACGACCACGGAGTCGGCACCAACGGTGTTGAATGCGCTCTGGTAGTCACCGCTCTTAAGATCGCGGGCAGCGCCGCTCTCCTTGGCACCTGCGGCCACGAAGACCGGGGCCACGCCCTCGACGCCGATTCCCTTGGCGTCGGTGACCTTGGCGTAGACCTTGAAGCCGGCCGCGCCCGCGGCCAGGGTAGTGGGCTCCGGTGTGAGATCTAGCTTGTCAGGCAGGGCGCCAGCCAAGTTGACCATTACCTCGGACTTGCCGGACTCCCCTGCCAAGGAGGCCGTAAGAGTGGCGGTCCCAGCCTTTGCCGATCGCACGGGGGTGAACTGGGCGGTGTAGATGCCATTGCCTTGGTGCACCGGCTGGGTGACCGAACCGCTACTGGCGGCCAAGCTGACCTTGGCGTTGGCGTCTTCAGCACCGATGGGGGTCCGCACGGCGATGCGCACGGTGGTCGGCGTCACACCGTCACCGGGCACGTTGGCCATTGGGAACAGGGCCAAGCGCCGGGTCTTAGGGAGCTGCAGATCGAAGGGCTCTTCGGTCTGCTTGCCGTCTACGATGGTGATCCGGGTGGCAATGCCCAGCCCCGGAGGAACGGTCACGGGGATGACGGCCTTGCCCGCGGTATCCGCTGTGTAGGGTCCAAAATCGCGGTCACCGATGCGCAGCATCAGGGTGCTGTTTGGAGGGGCGTTGGTGATGGGAAAGTCGGTCTTGCCGACCATGCTCACCACGTGGGTTCCGTACACCTGTTCTGGGTTGCGTGCATCCGCGAAGGTCAGCAAGTCCAGGTGTGGGTAGTTCACGTTCTTGGGGACGTAGCGTGCGGTCCAGGTGCCGCCGCCCAAGTAGGTCAGAGCTTCGACGCTGCCGTACTCGGTGTGCACCAGCAGCTTGCCGCCATCGCCAGCCATCGCTCCGTTGAGCCCAGTCAGCTTGATGTTCAGAGCTGCTGCTTGGTCCTGACCCAGTACCAGCTCCGTAGGGCTGGAGGTGGCTGTCAGCATGCTGGGCAGCTGGGGGTTGATGGTGACGTTGAAGTCGCCATTCAGGGTGGCCTTGGTGCTGCTCTTGGCCTTGAGCGTGAACTCTACCTTCGTTGGGGTGGCCACCGCCGGAGGGGTGTACGTGAACCGGTATAGGCCCTGGCCTTGGTCTTCCAGGTCCGTCGTGCCGCCCTGAGAGGCGCCGATGCGGCCCTTCATACCGGTCATGGGCGTCCCGTCTGGGTTCAGCGCGAGCACGTAAAGAGTAGCGGAAGTGCTTCCGTCACCTAAGATTGCGCTGGGGGCGAGCAGGTGGGCGAAGCCCGCACTGTTCGAGAACATAGATGCGCTCTGGGCCTGCGCTGGGGCAGAGTCCATCAGCGTCGCCCCTGCAGGAAGGGCGAACAGAGCGATCAGAAGGGCCCGGGAAAGCAGCGGCCGGCGGTTCAGCATTCGGTCTCCATGGTCGGATCGCTTGGACCCGTGAACAGAAGCATTTTGGACCTTGGTCCCTTGCGCTTTGTCAAAACGACGCGGATTTTTTGGCAATCTGCGCCTTACCCGGCGCTCAGGCTCCAGCGCCGGGCTGCCAGTAGGGGGATCCGGCCAGCTGAGTTTGCAGCTGTTGGATCTCTTGAGGGTGCAGTTCGAAGGTCTGCGGCTCCTTCGTATTTGGGTTCACCTGCGTCGCGAACCAGCGCTTGCCGTCCTTGGTTCTGTGCAAGACCAAGCCACGGGGGTCGTCGTAGACCATGTCCAGATCCGCAGCGGTCAGCGGGTCGCCCTCGGCGGGTGGCTCCCCTACTTCAGACGCCGCTTCAGACGCCGCTTCTGGTGCCGCTTCTGGTTCTGGTTTTGGCGCTGGATCCGGCTCTGGGGCCCTGGGTGGGGCTGGAGCTGTGGCTTCCAGGACCTCCTCAAGTTCCCACTGGATCACCAGGACAAGGCTCTTCATGTCGTTCTCGATGTGCTCGCGCACCCGCTTGCCCTCGGCGCCGCTGCAGGCTGTGATCAGCTCGGCCTTGATGGCCTCGATACGGTCTTCGTCTGCGGTCTTGATCTCTGAGATCAGGGCGTCGATGTGCTCCACGTCGAGCCTCCTTTGGGGCAGACCTAAGCGCCCGGTCCGATTGAGGCCATCTCTGCTTTCGCCTGCTTGTGGGCGATCCCGTTTTCACCTCGCTGGGGCTTGGGTGTCTGACCTTGCGAGCCTCGGAGACGGGGCAGCCAAACCAATAATGAGGAGTCGCCATGACCACCCCCCGCCTGATGCTCGCTGTTTTTGCTGTCACAACACTGAGCGCCTGCTTGCCAGCAAACCCTGGATCTGAGCTCGCCGACCGCCTCCCTGACGACCGCCTGCTCATCAATATGCCTGTCGACGACGGCGCTAAGGATGAACGGGAGTGGTCCGAGGCCTACCTGTTCACCTCCCAAGTCACCCGGGATGTGAACAACATGACCGGCTTTGTTCTGGTGCTCGTCGACACCATCACCGACTTTCCTGCGACCTATGTCGACGGCGACAACAACCACGCCACGTGGGGGCCCTGGTCCGATGCGCTGGACCCCGTGGAGACCGCCTTGACTGTTCAACTCCAGGACGACGGGAGCACCACTTGGCAGTTTCAGCAGAAGCCAAAGGGTGCGGACGATAGCGAATACGTCCCGGTCATCGCCGGTGAGGTGGATGCCGACTCGGCGGAGGGGACGGGTTCGGGCCGGTTCGCCATTGATTACGATGCCCTGAATGAGCTGGACCCCAACCAGAGTGCCACCGGTGCCTACGCTGTGGAGTACGAGGTGGACGAGTCAGGAGTGCGGGGCCAGGCCGCGTTCCAAAACTTTTCCGACAACGGCGGCGAGGTGTTCGACGCCCTGTACCGCTACGACCAGGTTCACGGCGGCCAGGGAGAAATGGATCTTGGCTGGACCACTGACGGCGAGGATTTGGGCTCAGAGCTGGTCTGGATCGTTCGCTCCCGGTGGACGGAGATCGGGGAGGGTCGCAGCGACTCGCTGGTCACCGGTGGGGAACTGGGGGAGAGCTTCGCCACCGCCTCGGAGTGCTGGGACAACAGCTTTGCACCGGTCTATATGCAGAATTCCTGGGAAGGCGTACTCGATGGAGAGGAAGAGGCATGTAGCTTTTCTGATGCTGAGTACCCCGCGGAGTAGCCGCACCCAGTGCGCCTTTGCTGGGAGCCTCGCAATAGAATCTGCGGGGCTCCTTTTGTTTGGGGGGTGTCAGGAAACTAGGGCCCCTTGCACGGGATGGCCTAAAGGTCGTAGCCTCGCAGGCCGTTAGGCCTCACGGCTCCCTTTAGGAGGACTCTTCATGTCTTTGCTCCGGCCACGCGCCATCTTCGCCCTCGTCGCTCTCGCCGCTCTCGCCGCCTGCACTGGTGCAGTTGAAGAGCCGCCCACCCCTCCTGTTGCCGAGGTCGTCAAGCCCGAGCCCGCGCACATCTCCCCCGAGGAGCTTGCCAAGGACGCGGACAACATCGCCTTGGTACCCTCGCCTGCTGAGATGCAGAAGGCCCTTACGGCGGCCGGAATTCAGGCCAAGCTTGGGGAGAAGGTTCCGAACCGCACCCTAAAGATGGATGTGCCGAACAAGGATCAAGTCGCGGTTCGCACCGGTGTGATCCTCGCCGACCTTTTGCTCACGGTGAAGACCGCAGAGAAGGAGGCGCTTGCCAAGCAGCTCTTGGACATCAAGACCGGCATGGAGCAGTTGGGTGCTGGTTCCGACATCGGAGCCACCGTTCAGGACCTTCACGACCGCGTGATGAACGACGCTGTCTCTCGCGATGACTTGGTCAAGGAGCTCGACGAGCTCTCCGGCGCCATCATCCCCGAGATTGAGTACGAGGCGGGTCCCCGCTCCGTGCCTTTGATTCAGGCTGGTTCCTGGCTGGGTGGCGCAAACTTGGTGGCCGGTGCGGTCATCGAGGCAGGCAGCTACGAGAAGGCCGGTGATCTGCTCAAGCAGCCTGCCGTGGTCAACTACTTCCAGGGCTACGTCAAGGGAGAGGGCCAGGACAAGGCTTCGGGCGAGGTCATCGCTCAGTTGGAGACCACCTTGAACACGCTCGCTGAGATTTGCGCCCACGAGACGCTCTCGGAAGAAGACGTGAAGACCATTCAGTCGAGCACCGCATCCGTGCTTGACCTCCTCTAAAGGAAGGCGACCTATGTCCCGCAAGCTGACTCTGGCCGCCGCGGCCCTGACCCTTGGCGCTCTCTTCATTGCCCCCACTGCATTCGCCGACGAGGACGAGGCTGAGAGCTGCCTGCGTACCAAAATTTGGGACGGCTACAACGACGGCTGGGCCGTTCGTACCGCCACCTCCTCCAGCCTTAAGCAGGGGGAGTACCGCATCTACTTGGTGACCCTATACGCCGGCAACGAGTACCAGATCTCCGGCTGCGCTGACTCCCACGCGAAGAATATCGACATCGTCTTGCACGACGCCGATGGCAACGTGATCAGCCAGGACAAGACTGACGACCGCCAGCCCGTGCTTACGCACAAGCCAACGACCACCGACACCTACTTTGTAGCTGTGCACGCCACAGAGTTGGCTGACATGACCACTGCGGCGGGTGTGGGCATGGCTGTGACCTACCGCTGAACCATCGGCGGCGAGCTTGAGTCGCCTGCGCGAGGCTTTCGCGTCCGCCCTGTCCCTTCGGGGGCAGGACTTGGACGTGGGCTGTGCTGACTTGGCCTCAGACATGGCACAGCTCTTGGTGCGTTCCAAGGGCTTGGAGCTTCAGGACTCCGAGCGTGCGGTGATCGATGGAGCGCTTCAAGCCAGAACCGGTCTGCCTAAAGATGCCCGCGAACTCCTTTTGGAGATGGCGTGTTCCCCGCAGCACTCGACGGAGATCGGGGCTGATGAGGTGGCCGCATTTGCAGGCCGTTTTGGTCCGGAAGCGACCGCAATTCTGGAACAGGCCCGAGCGGACGAACTCTCTTTGGAGGACTTTGCTCGTCGCTATGGTGCCGAAGCTTCGTTGCTGTTGCTGGACGCCATGTTTCGAGTTGGGGCAGCCGATGGGCTGATCACCGCCGACGAGGCCAGGGTGCTCGAGCAGGCCGCCCAAGAGCTCGGTGTGGACCCCATGCTCGTCTCGGCCCTCTTTCAGCGCTACGACCCGCGCCATGCGGCAGGGGAGATCAGCTGGCCCTTAGAGGGAGAGCGCATCAGCATCGGTCGGGCCGCGGGCAACGAGGTGGTACTCAGTGACCCACAGGTGGCCAAGCACCACTGCACGCTGCTTCGTACGGGCAGCCAGTGGCGCCTGATGGATGCCGGCTCCGGTCGCCCAACCTTGGTCGGCGGGCAACCCATTACCACCCGGCCCCTTAACGACGGTGAAGAGTTTCGAGTAGGGCCCTGGGCCCTGCGGCTGGCCGGCGAGACTCTGCACGGATTCGGCCACCGCAGCTTCACGGCCCTGGGGGT
>JBLHMA010000021.1:0-28343 GCA_047621545.1 Cognaticolwellia sp.
CACCGGAGATTGGTTGCGTATGCATCCTGAGGTTCAAGCGGATTCAGCTCAGCTTTCCCAGGCCTTGCTTGCTCGGCAGATCGCCCATGTGTTGGTGCATGAGCTGGATTCGGGGGCCTCGCGTACGGAGCGCTGGAGAGGGATCTCAGACTGGGGAGTCTGGGGTCCCGGCGAACAAGACCAGCTCAGCTACGCCAACCCCTTTGCTCTTGTCTCCCCAGCCGAGGACATGGCGACGGCCGCAGAACACCTACTGACGGGAATCGACCTGCCCGGCGACCCCAGCATCTCTGGGACCTGTCGTTTGCGCACCAAACTTCGCGCGGTCTCCGAGCTTATGGCCCTGCCCGAACCGGACTTTTCGGCCTGTGACAGCCTGGAGGGTGTGGACTTGGACCCTACGCAGATCCTGGGGCTGGAGCTGCTCTATGTGCTGGCCTCGAGCGCGGATCCGTCCAGCGTCGGGGGACACCTGATGCTGGGCGTGCGGCACCAGGAAGATGGCCGCGAGCGCTTGGATGCCTACACCCTTGTGGCGGTGACCGACGGGACAACACCAGACGGTCCCCTGTACGTCTGGCGTGGCATGACGGGCGGTTTTCCATCCATCGTGCGGCGAGAACCCTTCGCGATGATGGTGCTGCGCTATGCCCAGGAGGATCGCGGTATCCAGCGCATTCCCTTGATCCTCTCTCAGCCGCAGCTTCGGGCGGGTCTGGAGCGTTTGGATGAGCTGCGGGTGGCCTGGAGTCGACCCTATCTCTTCCTGACGCGGAACTGTACCCAGCTGCCCAAGCTGATCGTGGAGGCTGCATTGGGTCTGGACCTGGGCCTGCCGGATATCTACGGGCCGGACTCCATCATTGGCGCGGTCCAACGCTTGGGGGTGGCCGAGCTGGAGGATGAGCTCCCTGATACGCCCAGCCCAGTGGACTTGGCACAGGTCGCCGAGCAGCTTCGTTGGGAGGCTGCCGGGCGCGCTACGCAGAGTGCCTCGAGTCCGGAATTGTCTGCCGCTCTCCAAGGGGTACAGTCCCGCAGTCCCGAGCGACGAGGCCAGGCATACGCTGAGATCGGCGCCCTGGCACAGAGTGGTGTTGCCACGGAAGACCTGAGCTTGTTCCTTCTCTTCAGCGAGTCTGTAGAGCAAGAAGACGGCGCCTTGGACCCCCAGTCCGCGGCTACCATTGGGCTATGGCAGGGCCTAATTCTGTGTGGGGTGATGGACCCTCAGGTGCAGGTGGGGGCAGTCCAGGCCCGGTTGATGGTGGAGCAAGGTCTGCAGCCCAAAGCAATGCCAGAGCACACCCACTCGGCGCTTCGTCGGGTGGCGGTATCCGGCGGAGTGGACACCAGCGGAGCACCCCGTATCGAGGTCGCCACGCACCTCTACGCCTACGGTTTGGGGAGGCCCGGCGCTACCCTTTGGCCACGGGCTTGGATGTCTCCGTTCTGCCCCTCTGGCTCGCCTTGGGGGCACCCCAGGACAGGGGTCCCATGGCCCTGGGTATTCAGACCAGCTTGGTGCATTACCAACACATCAAGAACGACCGACGGATCTTGAATCCTGGCTTTGCGCTGCGCGGCGCATCGGTGCTCTGGCAGACCGCTGGGCCCAGCGCGATTGAGCCCATTCAGGCCAGCGTCGCCTTGGAGCTGATTCAGGGCCGCGGCCACCAGCATCACCTGGGGATCAGCCTGGGTGTGGCGCCTGGCTGGACCCGGCTGCCAGAGCAGGGCATGCAGGGTGGACTGGGCACGCCAGTCAGCGTCTTTGGGCGCTTGGGCTCAGCCCAAGCTGGTCTCACGGGGCTCAAGCTGGATGCCACTCTGACTCCAGTCTGGGGGGCTCAGACTCTTTGGTGGAGCCGCAGCACCCTCTCCGGCCACTTGCGGATGGGGGAGCTTCGCGGCAGCGATGTGGCTGTCAGTCTCTCGGTGCGTGATCAGCGCTGGGGTATGGGCGGGACACAGGCCGGAGACGATCAAACGCTCCTGCTCGGCATCGCAGTGGAGCCCTACTGATGCTCATCGTCACTGGCACCGGCCGCTGCGGCAGCTCGATGTGGATGCAGGTGCTCTCTGCCGCGGGTCTGCCCATCGTCGGTCAGCGCTTTGGCCCTGGCCAGGACCCCAGCTTGAACCCGCAGGGCTACTTTGAGTCGGCACTGATGCACGGAATCAACCCCAGCAGCAATCCCAATCCGGTCAGCGGGGCTGAGCTGACCCCTGAGCTGCCGGTGGGGGTCAAAGTCAGCATTCCGGGGGTGCGTCTGACCGAACGCAAGTACCTGGACAAGGTCTTGCTCAGCGTGCGCCCCTGGCGGGACTACGCCGCCAGTCTGGCGCGCATGCACAGCATCTCACCGCCAGCGGAGTCCGGCTTAAGCGCCGACCGTGCCTGGTTTGTGCAGCACCTGGCCTTGCTCCAAGACGCGGCGCATAGGAGACTGGGACTGCAGCGGGTCTGGTTGCCGGATGTCGTGGCCTGCCCATCGCAGGTGCTCCCCAAGGTCTTTGAGTGGCTGGAGTTGCCCCTGGATCCGGTCGCCGGTGCAGTCGCAATTCATGCGCCCCAACTTCAGAGCGGCGCCTCCGGGGAGAGCCCCTGGGAGTCGGAGATCCTGCGATTGGAAGCACATATGCGGAGCATGGGTGCCATCGGGTCGGCGGACCTGGCTTGGGCGGAGCCGGTTGCGGCGGCCATGCAGACCGTGTGAAGGACTGCTTTTAGACTGCATCCTGGGCCCCCTTGGGCTATACCGCGAGCATGTCCAAGCCCCCTCGTAAGCCCCCCTCCAAGCGCACTCCCTCCAGTGGTGAGCGCACGCCTTCCAAGCGCTCTCGCGCACGCGCCAGCGGGGATCCCAGCCGATCTTCTGCGGCAGAAGGCTGGGGAAAGCCCAAGGAAGAGGCATTCTTGCCTCCGAAGAAGCGTTCCCCAGACGGGGATGAGAAGCGCACGCCCAACGCCCGTTGGGGAGCTGCCGTTCCCGAGGCCCAGGTCAAGCAGGGCAAGTCCCGTGACTTCCGCCCCGATCTACGCAACGCCGAGGAGCGCCTTGCGCACATGGACGAGGGGCGACACAGGGACCGTCGGCCGGATCTGCGTACGGCGGAAGTCCGGGCCCAAGACGAGTCCCGGATGGCCTATGAGAAGGCCAACCCGGATCAGTTCCCGGACAAGCCCAAGTCCGAGAAGCCCGCTTGGCCCAACTTCGAGGCCCGCAAGCCTCAGCACGATCACGCGCCACGTCGAGAGACAGTCCGCGAACCAACGCCCGACAATAGCCGCGGAGGCAACGCCCGCTGGGGCAACGAGCGTCAGGGTGGCAACGAGCGTCAGGGTGGCAACGAGCGTCAGGGTGGCAGCCGTGATGGGGGCAGCCGCGAAGGTGGCGGGAACAGCCGCGGCGGCAACGAGCGCGGCGGACCTTCTCGTGGGGTGCCCGCTCGCGGCGGCCCTGCTCGTGGAGGGCCAGAGCGTGGGGGGCCAGAGCGTGGGGGGCCTTCCCGTGGCAAGCCCGGACACCAAGATATCCGCCGTGAGGATGCTGCTGCAGAGCCTTCAGCCGACGGTGCCTTCCACGGTCGCCAGGACACCCGGCCCAAGAAGCGTTGGGACGGTGAGCGTCCCGACGTTTCCAACAGCACCAGGAGCGGTGGAGGCGAGCGCCCACTCAGGCGCCCGGGCGCTGAGCGCTCCCCAAGCCGTGAGCCTCTCAGCCAGGGTGGCCCCCGTGGCGGCCAGCCTCCCGGACAGAGCGCGCCTTACCGCGAGGAACTCCAGGGTCTGCGTACGGTGACGCCGACCTGGTGGTCGGACAAGGGCGAGGCCGTGATGGACGGCGAACCTCCCGTCTGGGTTTGGGGTGGTATTCCCGGAGAGAGCGCTCAGGTTCAAACCCGTCGCTCGGGCCAGAACCGCGAGTACGTCGTCTTCAAGGGCACCCAGTCCCCTTCCAAGAACCGCGTCGAGCCCCCCTGTGTTCGCTACACCGCTTGCGGCGGTTGTCCTTGGCTCCACGTCGATGGCCCGGGTCAGGCCGATGCCCGCGTAAGCCTAGTTCAGCGTGCCTTTGAAGGCGAAGACATCCGGGTCAAGGTCCAGGATTTGGTCAGCGTACCCGATGGTCTGGAGAACTTCCGCCATGTCTCCAAGCTGGTCTGTGGTGTTAGCGACCGAGGGAACTACCGACTGGGAGCCCCCGGGCGTTTCAACCGCCGCATCGTCACCATTCCATCGTGCAACATCCTGACCCCGACCCTGCGCGAGGTCACCTTGGCGGCCACCCACGCCATGATCGACCTGGACGTGCGCCCCTATGTGCAGGGCGAGGGCGGCTTGCTCCGCTATGTTCAGGTGCGTCAGTCCCTGGAGACTGGCAACGTCATGATCACCTTGATTGCGGCCTACCAGGCCCGCATCTTGGACCGCATGGCCGAGGCCATCTCTTCCAAGCTGGCATGCGTGGTCGGCGTACACCTGCACGTCAACGAGCGCGAGGACAACAACATCTACGACCGCGACGAAGACGGCATCGTGCCCACCTTCCGCATCTTCGGTCAGGAGACACTCACGGAGCGGGTTGGCCAGGTCAAGGTCCAGGTCGGTCCAACGGACTTCTTCCAGACCAACCCCGCGGTTGGACGCCTGTTGGTGGATGAGATCATTGAGCAAGCCAAGCTGGCCGACGGTATCCCCGTCGTGGATCTCTACTGCGGCGTGGGTGGCACCACACTGAACGCCGCCAAGATCACCGGCTGGGCTCTGGGTATCGAAGGCAACACCACCGCCATCGCACACGCCCGCGCAGCCGCTGGCAGCCAGATGATTCCGGCCGAGTTTGTCGCAGGCTCTGTCGACGAGGTCCTGGAAGCGCAGCAGAAGCGGCTTGCCGAGCTTCGTCCCGTCGTGCTCGTCAACCCAGCCCGTCGGGGCTTGGAAGAAGGGGTCGGCGCTGCCATTCGTCGCTTGCGTCCACGCCGCATCGTCTACACCAGCTGCAACCCCAAGGCCCTGGCCCGAGACGTGGCTGGCTTTGTGGAAGAGGGTTGGAGCGTGACCAGCGTCAAGCCCTTCGACATGTTCCCCAACACCCAGCACGTCGAGATTGTCGCTGTGCTGCTGCCCCCCGAGGGCGAGGATGTTCAGGGCAAGCGGGCGCCGCGTCGCCGCACCGTGAAGAAGCGCTGAGTCTGCCCCCACTGGTTCAAGTGGGGCCTTGTGGGCGGGGATGCGGCCTGGGACCTGAGAGCCAGTGGGAGCTTGAGCTTTGCGGTGGTCGGCGAGGGGCCGTCAGAGGCTGCAGTCTTCGATAGAGGGCAGCACGTCCGTTGGTGTGTTCCCCGAGATCGTGTTTCCGATCAAGGTGATGGGGTACTGGCAGAAGAGTCCACCTGCGTAGCTACCGTGGCTGCCCGAGTTCCCTGTGAGGGTGTTGGTTTCCATCAGCCAGTCCGCCTTGGTGGTCCAGACTGCGGTGCTGTTGTTGCTAGTGAAGCTGCTGTTTCTCAAGATGACGGAGTGCTCGCTGTCCTCTGAGGCGTTGCTCGCACCTTGGTAAATGGTGCCCCAGCTGGCTTGATTTTGGTCGAAGGTGCACCTTTCAATGAGCACCCCATAGACGGAGTCTGAGAAGTAGATGGCCGAGGCGGCGTGTCCCGTCTCGTACTGAAACAGGGAGTCTTGGATGCTCAGGTTGTGTTGGTTCATCATGGCAATGCTGCCGACAGCATCGCCCTGGTTGAACTGGAAGAGCAGCTCGGAGATCGTGATGTCGTCTGCTTGAATCAAGACGGCGCCCACGTTGCTGCTGTGGCCATTCTGGAGGGTCAGCGCTCGCAGCTCGCCTCCTGCGGCCCCGTCTTCTAGGGTCAGTAGGGTGCAGTCCCCGCTGCAGTCACTCCCATCAATGATGCTCGTCGCTTGGTCTTCCCCCCGCAGCACCAAGGGTCTGTCGATGGTCAGGGTCTCGTACCAAGTGCCCGGGCCCACCCAGACCGTGTCCCCGTCTGCGCAGATGTCTGAGATGGCCCCTTCGATGCTTGTGTGGGTGCTGCCCACCAGCATCTCGTCCACGTAGCCATCGCAGTTGTCGTCGGTGGCATTCCCGCAGCTCTCCGTGGCGTTGGGATTCACCGCCGGGTCCGTGTCATCGCAGTCGTTGAGCTCCTCAAAGCCCTGCTCAAAGCAGTCGAGGGCCAGGCTGCCCGCAAAACCGTCGCCGTCCAAGTCCACCGGCCACTCCAGGCGGTTCACGGCGTCGCTGTCGATGTCCCCATTGCAGTCGTTGTCCACGCCATCGCAGACCTCGGTGTTGCCAGGGAATGCGATGGGGTTCTCATCGTCGCAGTCCAAGGCGTAGGGGGAGCCGTCCCCGTCGAGATCATCTCTGTCCTCCCCATCGCAGTCCTGATCGATGCCGTCGTAGGGGATGTCGGTTGCGCCGGGGAAGATCTGCGGGTCGGTGTCGTTGCAGTCTTGGGGGTGCGGAACACCGTCTGCGTCTTGGTCGTCCAGGTCCGCGCCGTCGCAGTCTTGGTCGAGTCCGTCGTAGGGGATCTCAGTGGCGGGCATGCAGGGGCTGGCCGAGTCTTGGGACGCGGTGGGTGGGTCACAGGCCAGCAGGAGCAGGAGCACAGGGGAAGTATGGTCCAGCGATAGAGGAGCAGCACGCCGTTTCGGCTACCATGCCCCCATGTTGTCTCTCTGGTTGGCCCTCAGTGGCCTCGCTGGCGCCCAAGCGCAATCCGAACCCACCCGCGTCTTTGTCTCTGAGCTGCAGCCGGAGAATAAGGAAGCGGGAGGGTTTGCCTCCTTGATGACTGGGTACCTGGCCGGTGAGCTGGGCGCCGCTGACGAGCTCTCGGTGATCACCGCCTGGGAGTCCCCCGACTTTGGGGAGACCACTGCGGTGGACTACCTGCTCTCTTGCCCACCGGGCGAGGCCCTTGGTTGTGCCTACGTTGTCGCAGACCGTGTGGATGCACGCTACGCGGTGACGGGGTCGGTGGAGGCGCTTCCAGAAGGCAATCAGGTGCACATGAGCATCATCGATGTGGATGATTCTCGGGAAGCGGTGGCCTTTGATGTGCTGCTGGGTTTGGGGGATGACCAGCGCTTCGCCCAGCTCGTCGAGGACATGCTGCTGGCTGTCATCGCTGGAGAGCAGGGGGCATTGACGGATGACCGGGAGTTCGTTCCCGACACCCGAGAGGCAGAAGCAGCACAGCGAGAAGCAGTGGCCCGACAGCTGGCGGCTCTCGCTGGGGAAATGGGGGAGGTCAGCGATCTCTCCGCGCGCGGGGAGCGCAGCATTGAGCGGCCCGAGTACACGATGGACGATCTGGGCCAAGACGCCGCCAGCGATGCCACGCCGCCCTGGGAGCTGGTGGGTATGACGCCCAATGAGTTCCTGAAGTTCAAGAACTCAGGGATGAGCGTGAGCCAGTGGCGGCAGGCGACCGCAGGGCGACGTGGGCAGCTCCTGATCCATGCCGGCGGAGGTGTGATGCGAGGGGGCTTAGACACCCAATACGAGGGTTGGTATGCCATCGACTCGACCACCCAGCAGAACCTGCAGGCTCAGGCTTGGCAGAGTCGCACCCTGTCCACTGGGCCGGTGGGTATGGCGTGGGCCGGCTACGGACTCAATCCCTTTGTCGAGGTCGACGTGGGCTTTGGTCTGGCGGGTGGGCGCTACGACATCCACATCCAGCAAGAGATTGTCGGAGAGGATGTCATTCCACGCGACGGCCAAGACTTCCCCCAGCAGAACTTCCTGCTTGGGGCACGGGTGTTGGGGGCCCTGATGCCCACCTGGAGAGCGCGCCCTCAAGTTGGGGTGGGCTTTGTCTACGTGCTCGGAGAGGGCACGGATCAGAACCTGCTCCCGGCTACAGGGACCGGACTGCCGAGCTTTGCGGGCAGCAACTACGGCATGGCCCAAGTTCGGCTTGGGGTGGAGACCTCCCTCTCGCCGCGCCTGGACATCTGGGTCGCTTTGCCCGTGTCCTTTCTGGTGGTGGGCGGCGAGACTCAGACCTACGACGATGGGCAGCCTGGAGCTATCCGCACCTATGTGGCGCCACCTCAGGTACCGAGCTTGACCACTGGTGTGGAGATCGGCGTGATGGTGCGGGCGCTGGGCAAGGTGGAACAGGTCGAGCGGGACTTTGACAATCTGCCGGATTGAGAATCCAGGTGGGACCCGTCATACTTCTTGCCTCTACCCCGTCTTAGCTACATGACCCTCTCTCATCGTGCCGGCCGCTGGATCGATCGCCTCCCTCTGATCGGCAATGCAGGCCCCTCTCTCGCGCCTCGACTCTGGTCGTCGCGTCCCTCTATCGAAGCGCTGTCGACCGCAGCGGGGCGGTGCCGCATGCTTCGGGCTCCTGGGCAAGGTCCTCGCCTGCTGTTCGCTGTCGACGGGCCCAACGTGCTGGAGCACTATGATGGGCTCTTGGCTGCGGGCGCTGGGCGCGCCGACATCGTTGTGATCGAACCCCCGGGGACGGGAGGCAGCAGGCCTTCGTCCCACTTCGACTACAGCTGCCCCGCTTTTGTGGACTGGACCCGTGAAGTACTCGCCGCAACGGGCCCCCGGGTGCTGGTCTTTCCCTGCTACCTGGGCTTTGTGGCCCAGTGGGCGGCCCATGCGCAGCCCACGATGATCGAGGGTCTGGCCCTGGCCCAGACCCCTTCTTGGCCTGACATGGAGCGGTGGCTCGAGCGTGTGGACCGCCGCAGTCTTCTGCGTACGCCCATCCTGGGGCAGCTGGCCACCCGAGCCACGCGAAATCGCTCGGTTTCCGGTTGGTATCGCGCCTCCGCCAGCCCCAATCAGGTCTCGCGGCTCGTTGAACCCGCGACCACCTGTCTGGCCCATGGGGGCTCGTTCTGCCTGGCGTCGTTGGTGCAGGGCTTCTTCGAGACCGGCCCGCCGCCACAAGGTCTGACAATGCCCAAGTGGCTGGGCTGGGGGGAGCTGGATCGTTCCCACCGCCACTCGGTGCCTGAGCAGGCGATGGACAGTGCCAAGGTTGTGCGCTTTCCTGACGCAGGTCACTCACCTGAGCTTGAGCACCCCGAGATCTTTCTCAACGCCCTGTTGCAGTTTCTGGAAGCCTGATGGGTTGCTGCTGATGCTGAGCGTCGACCAGCGGCTGGCCTGGGTGCTCGTTGACCTGCTTGGTCTGGATGCAGCGGAGGCTGCGGCGCAACGAGAGCTGGCGGCAGCGCGAACGCAGTCGCTGGCGTTCGGTCCCCAAGGCAAGTGGCAGACGCCGGTGGCGCTCCGCCAAAAGCTGCGGAGCTTGTCGCCGACGGTCTTGACGCCTCGCAGCTGATCTGGGTCTCCACCCAAAAAACACGCCCACCCCGACCTCAAACGAGATCAGAGTGCAGGGTTGCTCCAATGGGAGCCCACTTCAGGCGTGTAGAAGCTGTTGCCCGACGGAGCTCAGTGCTTCCAGCTCTTCTTCTCCACTTTCTCGGGGAAGATGTGCGGAAACAGCGCCTGAAGCAGGGTGTCGGGAACCTTGGCGTCCTTCGGAATCAGGACCTCATCCAGGCTGCCGTTCAGGTAGCGGGCCCGAAGCTCCGCGACGTAGGTGGCTCGATCACCCTTGTTGTTGGGCGCGGTGACGGGAGTGTGGTCGAGAGAAGAGAGGTGCTTGTCCATACCAATGTCCTGGGTGACACCGCTCTGGAGCCGTCCAGTGGGTGCAGCTTAGTGAACGGTCTGAGCGACACGAAACTTGAGGCGTTTGATCCCTTGGCTGCGCAGTTGGCAGGCCCGGCTCTCCGTAACGCCAAGTACTTCGCCGATTTCCTTCAGAGTCAGGCCATGCAAATAATACAGGCCGACGGAGGTGCGCTCCTTCTGGGGAAGGTGATGCACTGCCTGAATGACCTCTTGGATGAGCTCATCGCGCACCCAGCTGTCCAGGAGATCCTCGTCGTCGCCGGCGACTTTCTCCGAAAGGGGAGTGCTGGACTCGTTGTCCAGAGGAGCGTCCAGGCTGACGAGCTTGCGGATCTGGGCGTCGGATGCCAGGTCCTCGTAGGCGGAGACGCTGATCTCCAGGGACTTGGCCATCTCTTCCCGGGTGGGCTGACGGTCCAACTGGCGGAACAGGCGTTCGCGCTCGACTTCGATGCGGTTGACCTTGCGGCGAACGCTGCGGGGGACCCAATCGTTCTCGCGCAGGGCGTCGACGATAGAACCGCGGATGCGAATCTCGGCGTAGGCCTTGAAAGGAACGTTGCGAGAGGTATCGAAACGGTCGACGGCATCAATGAGACCCAGGGTGCCGACATTGACCAGCTCGTCCAGGTCCACGCTGGCAGGAAAGCGGCGAATCATGCGGCTGGCGATGGTCCGGACCAATGGGTAGTGGTCCAGAATCAGCTGCTCACGCTCTTTACTGTGAGGCGGGGTCGCAGAACCCTTGGCTTGAGGGGATGCGTTGTTTGCCAGTGCGAGTGCTGTTGCCATTTGGAGTCTCCAGGGAGCCGTGTGTTGTCTCGCTGAAGTTCATTGCATCCGGTGTGCCAACTTTAGGTTTTTATATATGTACCTAAAATTACTCACTACTTAGGTTTTGGGGGGTCATCAGTGATCCACTTACCACCGGTTTTTTTTTGAACCCCTGGATACTTTTGTACCCCCTTTTGATGTCCCAGTAGACCCCCCAGGTCCGTCCACCCTTCAGATCGGCGAGAGGGGTGCCTTCCTAAAGGCCCGTAGGGAGAAGAGTTGGGTTAAGGAGGCAGGAGAACCATCGAGAGAGAGGCCGCATCTCGGAGCAGGAGCCCACAATCACGCCCGTGGAGCCGCGGACCTTCTTTGGTCGCTTGGCCCGATGGGTGCTGCGGCATCGCAAGGCGGTGGCCATTGGCTACCTGCTTCTCACCGTGGTGTCTCTGGGCTTTGCGTCTACCCTGACGGTGGATTCCGATGTGCTCAACCTCATGCCCGAGACGGATCCGGCCAGCCAGAACCTCAAGGCTCTGAACGACGCGGAGAGCGGACTGAACCTGGTCTCGGTCGCGGTCGCCGGCAATCCCCAGGACACCCGCGCCTTTCTCTTGAAGCTTCAGGCCGAGCTGGAGCAGCATCCGGAGTTCGTGAACTACGCGGTCTATGACGTGGACGACGAGCTGGCCCTTCGCCTGGGCCTGGCCCATGTAGAGACCCAGACCCTGGTCGAGATGCGCAACCGCCTGAACTCTGCGGTGGCCAGCGGCAAGACCATGGCCAATCCTATCGTGGCCTCGCGCTTGCTGAGCTTGGGTCCCATGACCGAGCAGCTGAATCTGGCCGACGAGCGCACGAGTCTGTTGAGCCAGGCCTCCCAACAAGAGGAGGGGCTTCCCAACCTGGAGCGCATTGTCATTCAGCCCTCGGGGCCTGCACCTGACCTGCCCTTCTGTCGCGCCTTTATGGAGTACTTGGACCAGACCTTGGCCGATCTGGACCCGGAGTCCCACGGCGTGGAAGTTGTCTGGATTGGCGGGGCCTATAAGTACAACGTGGACGATGTCGAGGGCATCATGGGAGACATGCGCTGGACGGCGGGTCTCTCCGTGGTCTTGGTGCTGGTGCTGCTGCTCGGCGCTCTGCGAGACGCGCGGGTGTTGCCCATCCTGTTCACGCCCCTCCTGGTAGGGACGGCCTTTACCTTCGGCTTTGCAGCCTTGGTGATTGGCTCGTTGAACAGCTACACCGCTATCTTTGGTGCGGTTCTGGTGGGGCTGGGCATCGACTTTGCCATCCATCTCTACTCCCGGTATCGCGAGGAGCGTGGCAACTCTGCCTGCCTGGAAGACGCAATCGTGCGGGCTTGGGACCAGACAGGACCACCCTGTGCAGCGGCCGGTGTCACCTCTGTGGGTGGCTTTATGGGGTTGCTCTTGGCCCAGTTCAAGGGCTTCTCCCAGCTGGGCGTGCTGCTGGCATTTGGGGTGAGCGCTTGCTTGGTCAGCGTGCTCATGCTCATGCCCGTGCTCATTGCGTGGCGCGAAAAGCAGCCCCGCGCCTGGCGCCCGCGCACTCTGGCCATCAGCCGGCTCAAGGCCCGTCCGCCTACCTACCGCTTTGCGCCGGTGGCGCTCTTGGGACTCCTGGCTATCTCCGCCATTTTCGGGGTCATCGCCCGCAACCTGGCCATGGAGAAGGATCTGAGCGTGCTCAAGCGGGAGGGCATGGCCTACGACGAGCTCTCGGATCGAGATCGGGCGCTGGTCCAGCTGACGTATGCAGCCATCATCGCGGACTACCCTGACAGCGACTCTCTGCGGGCTGGCGCGTTGGAGCTCCGCGCGCTGCGTGACTCGGGCGAAGCAGACCAGCTGGGCCGCATCATCTCCGTCCACGACATCTTGCCGGTCGAACAGGAGCGTCGCTTCGAGCTGCTCCGCGAGATCCAGGCCCTGTCCCAGGACGAGAACTACATCTACCTGCCCGCCCCTCTCAAGCAGAACCTGGCCGCTCTAGACGGGGCCAATCTCACTCCGGTGACCGTGGAACAGCTGCCCAAGGGGGTCCAGCACATGGTCGGGGCGGACGAAGACCACCACCGTCTCCTGGTCTTTCCTGCTGGCAATATTTGGAATTTGGACAAGGTCGCCGAGCTCAAGCGCCAAGCCGAAAGCTACTTTGAGTCCCGCGGTATCCCTGCGGCCGGCGAGTACCTTGTGGTGGGCTCCCTCTCCCGCATCCTTCAGCGTGACGCACCGGTCGTGGGTGCGGGCGCGGTGATCTTGGTGTGGTTGGGGACAGTGGGCCAAGCCCTGCCATCCCTGCTTAAGAAGGGCCAGCGGCTGACCGCGATTCGCCGCTCCTTGGGCGCCATGGTGGTGCTGGCTCTGGGTATGACCTGGGGCGCCGGTGCCTTGGTGATTGCGCGGGTCGACCTGACGGTGCTCAACTTGGTGGGCATTCCCATCCTGCTGGGCATTGGCGTAGATGTGGTCATTCACCTGCTCCATCGCTTGGCAGAAGAGGGGCCCGGGCGGGTGATGAAGGCTCTGAGCACCACCGGTTGGGCCAGCGGGCTGAGCGCAGCGACGACCATCCTGTCCTTCTTGAGCCTGACCTTTGCCGCCAACCGCGGGGTGGAGTCCTTGGGCATGTTGGTTGTGGTGGGCCTGAGCGCGGTCACCCTGGCAGGCTTCTTCATCGTGCCCATTGGCTGGATGACCACCTGGAAGCTTGGCGGGGCCACTCCCCAGGACGCAGAGCAAGAGCGCGTCGATGCCCCTGAGTGATCTGGAGATGCAGGGCCTGCGCTTGCTGCGAGAGCGGTCTGGCGCCCTAAAGTCTGCCACCCTAGATGCGCTGCTGGCTGAAGATCCAGGCAACCCCGAACTGATGTGGCTGCGGGCCTACCCCCCCTTTTGGGAGGAAGACTGGGAGCAGGCGCACACCTGGCTCTCGCGTGCTTGGGATGGTGGGTTTCGGGGACCGGATCTTTACTTGGACCGCGTCGAGGTCGCGTTGTGTTTGCCCCTTGATCCCGAGTGCTGCCTGGCGCTTGCCCAAGAAACAATGCACGAAGTGGCGCTGGATGCGCGGCGGTTGGCCTTGGCGCGTGAGCAGCTGGGCAGGGCGCTGTCCGCCGCCGGTCGTGAAGAAGAGGCCCTGGAGTACTTCGCGTCCCAGGTCGCCCACGCCATCGACAAGGCCATGGCCCTGGTGGAGATGGGCAACCTGCACATCCAGCTAGGGCAGCCCCGCAAGGCCTTGCCTGTGCACAGGGAGGCCGTGAACCTGGCGGTTACCTCGTCGGCGTCCCTTACTGACGCGTCATCGGGTGCAACTCTCCGCGCGGCTCAGCTGGCTTTGGGGGTGACCCTGCTCAACCTGAACCTGCCTCAGGCCGCCATCCAACACCTGGAGATGGCGGTGTTGGCCATCAACCCAAAGGTGTCCTCGCGCGCAGTGTCCTCGCTTGGCACAGCATGGACACGGCTGCGGCGGCCGGACAAGGCCCAGGCGGCGCTCACCGCGGGCATCGGCCGCCTGCTTGAAGAGTCACCGGAGCGCGAAGAGCTGCTCGCTCAGCGCAGAGCCCTTCCTTCCGCCCGACCCAGCGTCAAGAGTCGCCGCAAGGCCCGCGCTGGATCGAAGAAGGGGAAGCGCCGCTGACCGGTTAGGCTGGGGGCCTGACAGGAGTGTGAGATGGCGTTGGTATCCTACTTAGGCAAGGCCCGAAGGCTCGTGAGCGAGCACTACCCAGAAGCGCTAGTCGCGGTTCAGCCCAAGGCAAGTTGGGGTGGAAACTACCCTCTGCCCGGCGGTTTGGCCGACATGTATGCGAACTTTGGGCCGGTGAACCTACGCCTGACCTACTGGCCCGCCGAGCTGACCCTGCCCAGTCTGCGTAAGCTCTGGGGTCTGCAGGGTGGCTACGTCTTCGACCCGTCCACCGGGGAGCGCTTCAAGAACTGGGACGATAACCACACCGTCGTTGGCCGCGCAGGCGATGAGTGCATCTACGTCTTCGATTCCAGGGACGAGAAGGTCTACCAGGTGCGCTACAAGCGCATGCGTTGGAAGCCCACCTTGGTCTTTGAGTCCATCGGCGAGTACTGCATGGTCGTCGTGGCGCTCTCAGTGGTCTGCAAGGACTTGGGGGATGAGCTGACCGATGCCGACGGCAAGATGACGGAAGAAGCTGGAGACAAGGCCCTGTTGGAGCTCTTCGAGCTGATGGGTCGGGACATTGACCGAGCCGAGGCCATGTTGGTGCGCTTGGGTTGGCTCAAGGCCGACGAGGACTGAGCCCATTTCCTTAGTCTAGAGCTGGGCTCCAAACCACGCGCTTAAATCCTTGAGCTGCGCTGGGGAGTCAGGATGCACGGCGACCAGAGCGTAGCCCTGCACGGCGATCTCAAACTCGCCGTTGCGGCGGTATAGATCGGCCAACAGATAGGTCGCCCGGATGAGCTCGATAGGATCGCCGGGTTCAGTGGCCATGTAGGCCTGCAGCTCCGCCATGGCCAAACGCTGAAGCTTGGGCTCGACCTCGGTCACGATCCATCGGAAGCGCTTGAGCGCCTCGGCTTCATCCTTGTCCAGGGTGCCGACCTGCTCAAAAGCCTGGAGGTACGCGTCGCGTTCTGGCACGAATCCTCCTCGGTGGGCGACGCGGGCCAGGTTGTGCAGCAGGACCTTGCGCTGGCGGGCGCTCAGATCGGTGCGCTTGAGCTCGACGGCGCCCTGACCCAGCAGATCACGGGCCTGGACCGGGCCCTCCAGACCGATGTACACGCCTACGGCTTCGTCTCGAGCAGTCCAGCTGGCCTCTAAATAGAGCTGATAGAGCCGGCGGTGGTCGGCCTCCAGAATCTTGTACATCTCGCCAGCGATCAGGTAGCGGTCCCAGACCTCCAGTGCGTTGGGATTGCCCGCCGCTTTTTGAATCTCGTCGAGCTTGGCGCCGATCTGGCTGAGCTGCGCGTCGGTGGGCGAGAGCTTGGCCATGTCCCGGCCGTAGACCGTGAACAGGTCCTGCGTGCAGGTGGCGATGGCGTACGCGCGGTACTGCCCTTCAGTGGAGTAGCTGACCAAGTCGCTGTCCCAGCCGCCGTGGGTGTTGGCGCTCACCTTGGTGTAGACGCGCGCCGTGCCCTTGCCTGTGGGACAAGGCTCGATCTGGATGTCGAGCTGTGTGGCCAGGGCCAGGGATGAAAGCATCAGGAACATGGCGTCTCCAATCCCCAAGGGGGCGCTGCTTGCTCAGGTGCCCGTGTCTAGGCGTTCCGTCAACTCTCGTGTGCGCTGGAGCACGCGGTCCAAAGGGCCTGTGGCCTGGGAGAGCTGGACCCGCATGCCGGGGTCAACCTCTGGGCTCAAGCAGGCCAACTCCAGTCGTCCCAAGGCCTCCGTCAGAGGGTCGGCGAGCTCGGCCAGACCGGCCCGTGCGGCGTCCAGCAGGCTCCCTCTGGCCTCGCTCTGGACCAGCTGATCGGTGGTGCTCTCCAGAGCACGGGCCAGCTGCAGGCGCTCCCTGTCGTCGCGGAAGATCCCCACCGTCGCCACGGGTCGACCCAAGGCGTCATGGAGAAGTGCGGCGGAGAGCTGGACCATGATGGACTCGCCTCCAGCGCTGCGCAGGCGCACCACATGGCCGTTGATGCGGTGGCCTTCGGCTGCTTTGAGGCGGGCCAAGACATCGCTGGCGTCGCCTGCAGCGGCATAGAGCTGCCCGACGTGCATGCGGCCCAGGACCAGGTCGGCGGGATACCCCAACACCTCTTCGGCGGCCCTGGAGAAGAGCAGGATCTGGCCCTGCAGATCGACGGCGACCACGGGATCCGGTGACGCTTCGACCAGACGCGGTAGGAGGTCCGAGGCCCCAGCTGCATCGCTCAGGGAAGGGCTGGGTGCTGCCAGCCAGCCGCGCAGGCGGGCTGCCATTACTGCTGGGGAGAGCGGGGTACGCACCACATCGTCGGCGCCAGCTGCTAGGGCCTGTTCGGCTTGTTCTGTGTTGGCGCAGACCACTAGGAGGGGGGTGGATCTGGCGCGGTTGCGCTGCAAGCGAACCCACTCGGGGCCGCTGATTGGGCCGTCTTCAAAGCCGATCAAGAGCAGCTCGGCGTTCACCGGTCCGCTGGGATCCCAGGACACAGAGTGACCGGCACGCTGCAGGCGCTCAGCGAGCTGGGGACTGGAGACCAACAGGCGGGCCATGGACGCTACTCCGGATAGGCCGCACGATAGGCGGCTTGAGCGGCAGCGTACACCGATCGTAGCGGTCGATCGTGGGCCAAAGCGGCGTGCGCGCAGTCTTCGTGCTCTGGGCTGGCTTGGAGACGTTCGTCGTCCAACCACCCCACTTTGATTCGTATGGGCCCAAAGGCGGTCTGAACCGGGACATGCTCCCGACGCAAGATGTCCCGCTCCAAGGCCTGCACCCGCAAGCCAAAGCTGGTGCTGTGCCGCAGCATGGCCCGGCTCACCCCTTCGCGGTTCTGCGGGCGACACAGGGCGCTGAGCAGGAGCGCAGGTCGGCCTTTCTTCATACTGACCTGCTGGGTCCAGGCGTCCAGTGCCCCAGCAGCGAACAGGGCGTCAAGCAAGGCAGGCACCTCCTCGCCGCGCATGTCGTCCACTTGGGTTTGTAGCTCCAATACGCTGGTCGGTGTGAGGTCTTGGCTTGTCGATTGGCCGGACTCACCCAGCACGACGCGGACGTGGTTGCCCCAGCCACTGGGGTTCCACGTGCCGGCTCCAAAGCCGGAGGAGAGGGGGCGCATGGTCGGCATGGGACCTGGTGTGGCTAACGTCGCCACCAGGGCGGCGCCGGTGGGGGTGACCAGCTCCCCCAGGCGACCGTCTTGAAAGCACGGCCAGCCCTTGAGTAGGGCGACGGTGGCTGGCGCTGGGGCGGTTATTTTACCGTGGGCAGTGTTCACCGGGCCCCCGCCCATTGGCAGCTCGGTGCACAGAATGCGGGTGATGCCCAGCTGCTCGATGAGCACGCACGCGGAGACGATGTCGGCGATGGAGTCGGCCGCACCGACCTCGTGAAAGGTGACTTGGTCCACGGGCATGCCGTGCACTTGGGCCTCGGCGAGAGCCAAGGCTTGGAAGACGGCCAAGGCCTTCTCCTCCGCGCCCTTGGGGAGTCCGGCCTGGGTGATGCGTGCCCGGATGGCTTGCCAAGAGGCGGGGTCGGCCTTGGTGTCTTGTTGGCTGTGGTCGTGGCTGTGACTGTGACTGTGATCGTGGCTGCTGCCGTGGTCGTGACCGGGCTCGGCGCCTGGGGCTTGCCAAGGGGCGTCAGCGTCTGCAGCCTGCTCTCCGTTGAGTACCTTGAAGTGCAGGCAGGAAAATGCTCCTCGCGTGACCACCTGCGTGCGAAGCGTGAGCGCCGGCAGGGCCAGCTTGTCGATCTCCAGCTGCAGCTCGCTCAGGTCGCCGCCGGCTTGGAGCAGCGCGGCACAGAGCATGTCTCCGGCCAGGCCCGCTCGAGCATCGATCCACAGGGTGCGGATCAGCTGAGCGCGTGTCAGCTGAGTGGGCATTAGCTGAGCCGATTGATCAGAGTGGCCTGGTAGGCGGCACCAAAGCCGTTGTCGATGTTGACCACGCTCACGCCGGCCGCGCAGCTGTTGAGCATGCCCAACAGGGCCGCTAAGCCACCGAAGCTGGCGCCGTAGCCCACGCTGGTCGGCACCGCGATGACAGGTCGGTCGGTCAAGCCGGCCACCACGCTGGGCAGGGCGCCCTCCATGCCAGCCACGACGATGACCACACGGGCCTGGGCCATGTCTTCCTGGTGACGCAGGATGCGGTGCAGTCCAGCAACGCCTACGTCAGTGACTTTTTTGACCCGGTTGCCCAGCGCATGGGCCACCACACTGGCCTCGTTTGCGACAGGCAGGTCTGAGGTGCCTGCGCAGATAATCAGCACGGTGCCTTGGCCGCGGTCTACCCAGGGACCAACCCTGCGCTCCAAGACCCGAGCGACGGGGTGGTAGACGGCGTCGGGCCAGCTCTCCCGGACTTTTGCCGCAGCCTGTGCGCCGATTCGTGTCACCAGTCCGGACTGACCGGCTTGGTCCAGCACGCCGATGATGGAGGTTATCTGCTCTGGGGTCTTGCCTTGGCCGAACACGACCTCGGGGATGCCCCGGCGGATTGCGCGCCGGGTATCCGGTGTTGCAACGGTATCACCACCGATTTCTACTCCGTTACCCGAGAGCGCCGCGGCGGCCTGGTCTACTGGAGTTTGGCCGCTCTGTACCTGCTCGAGCAGAGCCTTGAGTCGTTGCTGGTCCATGGTCTCCTTCCAGGGCATGGCGCCCTTCCTGTTCGGCAGGTATCTTCCATGACAATGATTCGCTTGCGCACACTGGTCCCACATTTATCTCTGGGGCTGCTCTGTCTGGGGCTGCTCTCGCGTCCTGCGGTCGCTGAGGCGCCCGATCTCTATATGTCCGGTTTGGCACGGATCGAGGGTTTGTACCTGCACCGCGCGGATGTACAGCCCTTCGATCTGCTGGTTGCGGCAGGCGAGGAACTGGAAGACGAGATCGAGTGGCTGCTGGCCGAGCAAGAGGGCGATTTCCTGGTCCTGCGTGCGGGGGATGGGCGCGAACTGGGTCGTGTGACGGCCTGGGACTGGGAGAGCTTGGCTGACGGGCTTCGGGAGATCGAGAGCCTGGTGCAGCAGGCCGAGCTTCCGCTGGACGATGCTGAGCTGGACGTTCTGCTTCTGGCGGGGGCTGCCCAGGCTCTTGATCAGCACTCTCGGGTGCTGTACGGGGAGCGCCTCCAGGCCTTCGACAAGCGCCTAAAGGGCACCTACTCTGGCATCGGGGCCCGGGTGCGCACGGAGGGTGGAGTTGCGGTGCTCACACAGGTCTTTGTGGACAACCCAGCCCACAAGGCCGGCCTGCGCAGCGGCGACGAACTGATCAGCGTGGACGGGCAGTCCCTGGTTGGGATGGGGGTCAACGACATCACCGAGCTTCTCATCGGCGAGCAGGGCACCCAGGTGATGGTTCAGGTCCGGCGAACGCTGCTTGAGAACTCCGAGGGGGAGCTACTGGACTTTGTGATCACCCGGGACGAGGTGCGGGAGCCCAATGTTTCCTGGAAGGTGCTGGTGGGCGGCTTTGGCTACATCCGCATCGATCACTTCTCTGAGCTCACCGAGACCTACCTACTGCAAGGATTGGGGGAGCTGGAAGCTCAAGGCGCTCTGGATCGCGGCTTGGTCTTGGACCTTCGGGACAACACGGGCGGCTCCATGCTGCAGTCGGCCAAGTCTGCTGACGCATTTGTGCCCGCGGGTGATTTGGTGCGCACGGTGGGCCCGGACGGCGGCAAGGTGCGCGGCCTTGTAGAGCATCTCTGGGCGGACGAGGATGTCAACGAGCCTCAGATCCCCATCGTGATTCTCCAGAACCACCGCACGGCCTCCGGCTCGGAGATCTTGGCTGGTTCCTTACGCGAGTTGGACCGCGCCGTGCTCCTGGGGACCCGCAGCTACGGCAAGGGCACGGTGCAAAAGGTCTACACCCTGCGCCCAGACGTGCGCCTCAAGCTCACGGTCGCCCAGTACCTGCTCTCCGGTGGGCTGAGCATCCACGACGAGCACGGGGTGGCTGCAGACCTGCCCATCGGTGTGGTGCGCTTTGAGCCCAACGGCGTGCGCTACCTGGACGACTTCAAGGAGCCCGACGGGGCCGAGCCCCTGCTCTTCGTTGAGGAGCAGCCTGGGTGGCGCGAGAGCGGGGAGATCCCAGCGCGCAGCGACCTGTGGGAGGAACTCGCGGTGCGGGTCCTGGCGCAGTCCGCGGGAGAGATGGACCGCTCGCCGGTATTAGACGCTGCCGGCCAGGTGCGGGAGCTGGTGCGGGTAGAGGAGGAGGAGCGCCTGGTCGCTACTTTTGCCGCGCGGGACATTGACTGGCGTGCAGCTCCGGAGCTCGGAGGCGCCCCAGTGCTAAAGGTGCAGGTCTTTACCCGGGAGCCAGCCCACGCAGGAGGGGCAGCTGAGCTGGTCGCCCGCGTCACCAACACAGGCGATGAGCCTCTTCACCGCGTGATGGTGCGCCTGGAGTCCAGTGACCGTACCTGGACCCGCTATGTGCTTCCGGTAGGCTTTTTGGCCCCTGGGCAGAGTCGCGAGGGCTTGGCGGAGGTTCTGATCCCGTTTGCGGCGGTGGGGCGGGAGAGCTCGGTGAGCGTTGTCGTGCAGAGCGACGGTCGCCCAGAGGTAGATCAAGGCACCACCATTCTGGGCTACGAGGGACTTGCTCAGCCGGAGGTGAGCGTGCGCATTCACCACATCTCAGATGCACAGGGCGAGCACGCCGAGCTGCGGCTTTCCAACCACGCGGCGCATCCTCTTCAAGGGATTCGAGCGCGCTTTGAGGTGGCACCCAGTTCCGGCGTTCAGCTCACTCAGTACGAGAGCCTGGTGCCAAGCATGGCGGCCGACGGCGAGGTCACCTTGCAGCTGGGCATCGATACCAGCCGGGTGGATCCATCCCTGCAGAGCGTTCTCGTTCAGCTCATTATCGAGACCCAGCGCTTCGGCGAGATCGCCTCGATGGCTTTAGAGTTGCCCTTGGACGGCCGACCGGTGCATCTGCGCGCCCCCCTGGTCACCTTACAGGCACCGCTCAGCGCCGAGGTGGGCCCCTACAACCTGCCCATCCAGGCCCAGGACGAGCGCGGTGTGGATCATGTGGTGGTCTGGCACCAAGGCCGAAAGCTCTCTTGGCAGGCAGGCGTTGGGCGGCAGTGGGAGCAGAGCTTGCTCTTGGAGTTGGAGCCCGGCCGAAACACCATGGTGGTACTGGCTGAAGACGACCAAGGCCTAAGGACCTGGCGCAAGATCTACGTGCGCGGCGTTCCAGTTCCAGTCACCGCGGAGCCAGAGCTCTGAGAGCTGGGGTTTTCGGTGTGCTTGCGGCTCTCAGGCTCTCAGGCTCTCAGGCTCTCAGGCTCTCAGGCTCTCAGGCTCTCAGGCTCTCAGGCTCTCAGGCTCTCAGGCTCTCAGGCTCTCAGGCTCTCAGGCTCTCAGGCTCTCAGCCGTTGAGCCCGGGTGCATTAGGGCGCGATCACGACCGCTTGGGCTATGTTTGCGGCATTTATGGCGACGATAAGCAGGGTTCCGCCATCGCTCTGGACCATGACAGTCAGCTCCTTGGCTACCCAAGGGAGGCTCACCTCGGCTGTGTCAAAGCCGGCGTCCAAGCTGCCCCAGCCAAGGCCAGCGCCTCCCGAACTGTCCGTCCAGACCACGTAGACCGTACCGGTGCTTGGGTTCACATCCCAAGACGCCTGGATGGGCGTCTGGGTGGGTGTGATGCTCGTGGAGGTCACTCCGTCGCTCAAGACGACTTGACCAGCGATCTGGTCGACGTAAAGCTCGATTAGCGTGCTTTCAGGGGCATCCCAGTCCAAGTCCAGCAGGCTCACGCCGGGCTCGCGAGACAGCTCCAGCCAGGTGAGCTCCGTCAGGGCCGTGTCCCAGGCCATGACCACGTATTCGCCGGTCGCTGCGTCGGTGAGTCCCAGCAAGCCCGTTCCACTGCCGTCCAAGTAAAGCTCGCAGTTCTCGGCCGGTTGGCTGGTCTGATAGTCCGTCAGGGTGACCGTCGGCGAGGTCAGGCTACCCACCTTGATGTACTGGATTCCATCGTTTGCACAACCGACTGCGTGCACGCTGCCGTCGGTGTCCTGGGCTAGTGCAGTGTCGTTGAAGGAGCTGGCCAAGCCGGCCGCTGGGGCGCTCCACTGGTTGGGCGTGGTGGTTGCGTCCTTTTTGACCAAGAGCGAGCGGCTGGCACTGGTCAGCAGGCCTGCTGCACCCACAATGGTCCCCTCGGAGACCAGGAAGTCCAGGCCCTCGTCCAAGGCGGAGGTGGAGAGCCATCCGCGTGTGGTCAAGGCTCCGGCCTCCGGGGTGTCGTCGTACTCCAAAACGACGGCTGCGTTGCTTAGAGACAGGCTGCCCGAGTCGGTGGCTGAGGTGGCCAGGAAGCTCACGTAGCCGACGCTGCCATCGGCGACGGACGACAGGTTCCGGGCATTGGCGAGGCTGAGATCCAGCTCGGTGGCGTCAAAGCCAGTAGCGCTGCCGTTGCAGTCGATATCGCGGCTATCTGCCGGGTCCTCGATCGCGCCGGGGAACACCTGAGGGTCAACGTCATCGCAGTCCAGGGGGTCGGTCAGTGCGTCGGCTTGGTAGGCCCCATCCGCGTCCTGATCGTAGTCTCCCAGCTCGTCGATCTCGTCGCAATTGGAGTTGATGCCGTCGTACCAGGTGTCCAGTGCTCCCGGATAGATCTCGGGGTCCACATCGTCGCAGTCATCGGGAACGGGCGAGCCGTCCAGGTCCGCGTCGTAGTCGTCTCCTTTATCGCAGTCCGCGTCTACGCCGTCGTACCAGACCTCTTCGGCGCTGCTGTTGATTCCGGCGTCGGTGTCGTCGCAGTCGGCGCCCTCTGGCACCCGGTTCTCGCCGTCCTGATCTGAGTCAAAGTCGCTGTCTTCAGCGCAGTCCTGGTCGATGTTGTCGTACCAGGTCTCGGCCGCAGAGGGGTTGATCTCTGGGTTGGTGTCGTTGCAGTCGTCGCCGCCGTTGCCGTCGAAGCCGTCGCCGTCCGCGTCAAAGTCCTGCTCGTCACCGCAGTCTTGATTCACGCCGTCGTACCAGAGCTCGTCGGCCCCGGGGTAGCTGTTGGCGCTCTCGTCATCGCAGTCGCCGTCGGCGATGGAGAAGCCGTCTCCGTCGTCGTCGAGCTGGTCAAGGCGGGCATCTACATCAGCTTCTGAGATCCAGGTACAGGCCAAGGTGAGCAGCAGCAAGGGATCCTCCGGTCTTGTAGGGTAGCACTCAGCGGCTCAGGGCGCCCGCAGGTGGACGAGGTACTCGATGTTGCCGCTCTTTGCGCCCTGGATGGGGCTCTCGATGCGTCCCAGGTATTCGAAGCCCAGAGTCTTGGCGCTTTGTAGGACGTCAGCCACTGCCTGTTCTCGCAGGGCCTCGGACTTTACGACCCCACCCTTGGCCAAGCCTGCTGGGCCGACCTCGAACTGCGGCTTTATGAGCAACACGCAGTCGGCTTGCGGGGCGGTGATGCGTGTGATGGCCGGCAGGATTTTACCCAAGCCAATGAAGCTTAGGTCCCCCACCACCACCTGGATGGGCTCCGGGAGTGACTCCAAGGTGCGCGCGTTGGTGCGCTCCATGACCACCACCCGGGGGTCCTCGCGGATGGACCAAGCCATCTGTCCGTAGCCCACATCAATGGCGTAGATCTTGGCTGCGTCCCGCTGCAGCAGGCAGTCTGTGAATCCCCCAGTCGAGGCCCCCAGATCCGCGCAGATACGTCCAGCTACGTGAACCGATTCAAAGGCCTGGAGGGCGCCTCGCAGCTTTAGGCCTCCGCGGCTCACGAAGGGCATCAGCTCGCCCTTGATGCGCAGGCTGACGTCCTCGCGAATCTGCGCGCCGCACTTTGTGACCGGCGCATCATCAACCAGCACGCGACCGGCCACGATCAGCCCTTGGGCCTGCTGTCGGGAGGGCACCAGACCCCGGGCCAACACCAGCTGGTCCAGGCGGCGCTTGGGCGCCTTGGCCATCAGATTTTCCGCTCTACCGTGAACAAGGCCAGCGCTTCCAGTGCGTCTGCCTGGGGCACGGCCTCCAAGGATCCGCGGGCCTGTGCGGTGAGCTCGCGGGCCTTGGCTTGTGTTCCGTCCACGCCCATCAGCTTTACGAAGCTGGGGGGGCCATCGCTGCCGGCATCTTCCTCGGCGTCCAAGACATCGTCCGCCAGCTGGAAAGCCAGGCCCACAGCTTCCGCAAAGCGGGTCAGAGCCTGAAGCTGTATTGGCTTGGCGCCGCCAGCCATCGCACCCATACGCACGGCGCAGCGGATGAGTCCGCCGGTCTTGCCTCGGTGCAGGCGGGTCAGGGTCTCTACGTCAGTCACAGGACCGCCGGCACCCAAGTCGCTGGCTTGGCCACCGACCATGCCCAAGTAGCCGCTGGAGGTCGCCAGCTCGCGCACCTGAGCGATTGCTAGCTCCGGTGGCAAGCCGGGATCGGTGAGCTGGCGGAAGGCCTCCGTCAACAGGGCATCCCCCACCAGTAGAGCCATGTCGTCCCCGTAAAGCACATGGGTGGTGGGCTTCCCTCGGCGCTCCGAGTCGTCGTCCATGCAGGGCATGTCGTCGTGAACCAGAGAGTAGGTGTGCACCAGCTCAATGGCCAAGGCGGCGGGAATCGCGTGCTTGGGGTCACCCGGGTTCACCGCTTCAAAGGCGGCCAGGGTCAGCAAAGGGCGCATCCGCTTGCCGCCGGTCTGCAGGGAATGCAGGCACATCGCCCGGAAGGGCTCGGGCCAGGCGTCCGCGAAGAGCGCGTTCATGCGTTGCTGCAGCATGTCGCGCCTGGGTGCAGCCCAGGACTCGAGGTCGAACATGGGGGCTCCTTGCGTTGTGGCGGACCCTTAGGGCGGGCCCCTGGACCTTAGGGCGCTGGGGTCTCTGCCGGGGTCTCAGCGGGGGCATCCGGGCGACGAGGGCCCTCGTCCTTGATGCGCGCAAGACCTACGCGCACGCTCTTCTCTCCGCTGTTGCCCTTGCCAGCGTCCTTGACCAAGTCCATCACAGAGACGACGCTGCCGTAGTCCAGTTCTGGATGGGCATCGACGAAGACCACCCGCTTGTCGGCCTCGCGGGCGTCCAGACGCATTCGGACCTGGGAGAAGAGCTCCGTGCGTTCCATAGGCGCCATGTTCAGCGCTACGGTGCCGTCTTCGTAGACTGCCACCACGAGCTGGTTGGGCTTGTCCGCATCCTTGGGCTTGGGCCGGTCCTTGACGGGACCGGGGACCTGGCTGGACATCTCGGTGATCATCTGGGGAGAGAGCACCATGAAGATGATCAGCAGCACCAGCATCACATCGATGAGCGGGGTGACGTTGATGTCGCCCTGGACCTTCTTTCCGCCGCCGAGCTTGGCACTCATCACTCACCCCCGGCGGGCTTGTCGACGGCCAGCTGCACGGTTGTCATTCCACTCTCGCCCAAGGTGTCCATCACTTCGCGTACCTGGCCGTAGCGCAGGCTTTTGTCGCCGCGAATGAGAACGCTGCGGGCAGGGTTCTTCTGGTACTCCTCGTTGACTTCGTCCACGAGCTCGTCCAGTTCAATGGGGTCCTGCCCCATGTACAGCCCGCCTTGGGCATCGACGCTGACCACGATGTGTTGCCCCTTGTCCTGGCCTGGCGTAGGCGAGGCCGCGGTCGGCAACGTCACGCTTACACTGTTGGACAGCATGGGCGTGACCACCATAAAGATGATCAGCAGGACCAGCATCACGTCGATAAGTGGGGTGACGTTGATGTCGTTTACAGCGCCGCTACCGCCGAGCTTGGCTCCCATTGACTACTTGCCCTTGGCTGCGAGCACCTGCTCGGTGGGGTCGTCGGATGGACCTTCCAACAGGCGCTTCTCACACCAGTCGGTGAACTCCTGCACCGAGATGGAGATGTCGTTGTCGATGATCTCCAAGCGCGCGGTGAAGAAGTTGAAGAGCCAAACACCGACGATGGCGACAAAAATGCCGACTGCGGTTGCCACAAGGGCCTCGGAGATACCACCGGATACAGCGGCCAAGCCGGTCTCCTCGCCGCTGGCCATTGCGCCAAAGGCGTTGATAATGCCGAAGATGGTGCCGACCAGACCCACGAAGGGTGAGGTGGAGCCGACGGTGGCCAGGATGTTCATTCCCCGGCGCAGGTCCATGTCTTCCTGCGTGTTCTGACGCTCGATGGCGCGCAGAGCAGCGTTGACGCTGTTGCGGTCAAAGCTCTTGGAGATCTCGGCCAAGGCGGCCTTCATGATCTTGCCTAGGTAGGCAGACTTGTACTGCTCATCACTGCAGAGCTTCAAGCTCTTGGTGATGTCGTTGTCAGCCAAGGGCTTGGAGAGCGCCTCGGCCAAGTCACGGGACTGGTTCCGCGCCTTGTTCAGGGTGACGAAGCGCTCGATGCCGACGTAGACCGCCATCACGCCCATGATCAGCATGATTGCGAAAATGGCCAAGGTGTAGGGAGTTGCAGCTTCCCAGAGATGCTGGAGATCAAATGCCATGAGGGGGGGTGTCCTGCGTCAGCGGGGAAAAGTCAGGAGAGCTGGAACTGAAGCTTGAGAACGAAGGTCGCTGAGACCTTTTGTCCTTCGACCTTCATTGGGTAGAAAGACCACTTGTAGGCGGCTTCCTTCGCAGCGTCGTGGAAAGGGGTGGGGCAGGTCTCGATCTTGACGTCGACGACCTTGCCCTTCTCGTCTACGAACATGCGCACTGCGCAGTCGCCTTCGATGCCGAGCTCTTTTGCAGCCTTGGGGTAGACGGGACGTACCTCCCGCTTCGCCGTGATTTGGCTCCAATGGATGGACTTGGTGCCTGTGCCGCCCAGCTGTCCGCCGAGCACGCCGCCCTCGACACCGCCGATGACGCCGCCAACAACGCCGCCCTCGACTCCGCCGACAACGCCGCCGACCATGCCGGGTGCAGGCTTGTCCTCTTTGACGGGCTCGGGGATCTCGTCAGGGAGCTCCTCGACCTCGACTTCCTCGTCTTCTTCTTCTTCTTCCTCCTCCTCTTCCTCTTCCTCTTCTTCTTCCTCATCAGGAGTTGTTGAAGCGGGGGGGGGCGGAGGCGGAGGAGGTGGCGGAGGCGCGTCGTCTGAGATTTCGATGAACTCGACTTGGACTGACTCCAAATCGAGGAGTTCCACCTCTTGGCCACCGCTCAAGGCGCTGAAGCCTGTGGCGGTCATGAGCAGGAGCACGGCCATCATTCCGGCACCGAGCTGTCGGTGCCGGTTCACCTTTCTGGCGCGTCCGATGGTCTGAAACATGGCGACTCCGAGGAGAGGGGCGGAAGTATAACGCGACGACCGCAAGGGTAGTGGTCAGAGACCACCAGAGGATGAACCCGAGCTGTGTGCGCGTCTGCCTACTTTCTACTTAGTGTGTAGTTGAGGTGGGCTGGTTCACAGGAGCATGGCAAGGATCTCGCTGCTGATTGCGGCAGCGTGTTGTTTCTGGAGGTTGTGCCCACCCTTCTCGAAGTGCAGTCTCGGTCCTTTTGGCAGGCGATCTGCGATCTCCTGGGAGATCTCCGGTTCGACTAGAGCGTCGTCATCCGTCCAGGCCACCAGGGTGGGCACCGAGATCTGTTCTGGCAGGGTATTGAGTACCTCAAAGTCGAGCTCTAAGGCACTGATCAATGCATTTCGCATGGGCCCATCTCCTGTGGAAGTGGGAAATCCGGCACCGGTGAAAGCTTGACGAATCCCAGGGCGCATCGCCCTCCACCCCAGCTCGGATCGCAGGGCTGGAAGCACTTTGGGGCTGGTCCAGCGTAGGCCCTTGTGCTTGCGAAGCCCCACACTGGCCAGCAAAGCGAGCGCGTTCACTCTCTCGTCAGCCACGGCCACGGCCTGGGAGATTCCGCCTCCCATCGAGTGCCCCAAGAGCATCACCTTCTCCAAGCCCATGCCGTCTAAGAAGCGGCGCACGAATGCTACGCGTTCAGGCAAGCTGGTCCCGCCATCCTCTGGACTGTGGCCTTGGCCAGCCAGTGCCAGGCGAATCAAGCGAAGCTCTGGCTCCAGATGAGGCCCCATGTACCGAAAGTCTTTTGGCGAGCCAGGGTAGCCATGGATGGCCAGCACCGTTGGGCCTGAGGAGGGACCCTGGTCTGTGTAGTGAATCTCCCGATCCTGGACCTGAAGCTGTAGAACGGGGGGATCACTCTTGTGCAACAACAAGGCCATG
>JBLHMA010000022.1:0-28121 GCA_047621545.1 Cognaticolwellia sp.
TGGATGGGGGCAAGCTCGTTGTTCTGGGGGAATCCGACCGCGGTGAGGGCCTGGAAGCCCTGGCGGAGGATGGCAACCCTCTGCAGCTGCTTGAGCTGGACAGCTTCTCGAGCAGCGCGGTCTTCGCTGACCAAGAAGGCGGCGGCTACGAGCCGCTGATGCCGGGCACCATTACGACGTTTGAGATCGAAGCCAGCCAGGGCGAGCAGCTCTTTTTTGCCTCCATGCTGGCCCAGACCAACGACCTGTTCTTGGGCAGCCCACCCCAAGGCATCCCGCTCTTTGACGGGAGCACTCCCGTGGAAGGGGAGTTCGCCGATGCTCTGGTGCTCTACGACGCCGGCACGGAGACCAACCAGCCTCCCGGCCTGGGACCGGATCAGGCCCCCCGGCAGCTGGCCCCAAACACCGGCGCGGCGGATGAATCCTCAGAGCTGCGCGAGGTAGACGATGGCTACAGCTATCCGGCCCCCGACGCGGTGCTCTCCGTGCGGGTGGCACCGATGGTGCTGGACGCTGAGTGAGTCAGCGGCGCACTCTGCTCTTGGCGGGGGCGCTGCTCCTGGGCCTTGGGGTGGTGGCTTGGCAGAAGGCCTGGATCTCCCCTGTGCGCCTGATCCAGGCACCGCCTGAGCCTCGCGGGGACACGGTGCTCTTCGTGGTGTTGGACACTGTGCGGGCCGATCACAGCTCAGTGTGCGGCTACGAGAGGCCGACAACACCGACCCTGGAGCGCTTGGCCCAGGAGGAAGGGTGGTCGACGGCCTGCCGTGCCTTTGCTCCCGGCTCGTGGACTCTGCCCAGCCACGCCAGCTACTTCACCGGCTTAGAGGTCCCCGAGCACGGCGCCCACAGCTTGGCGGCTGGCGGCGAGGACTTGGGTCAGAACACCTCCGAGCAGGTGCGGCCCTTGGGACCTGAGCCCGAGACCTTGGCTGAGCACTTCGCCGGCCTGGGCTTTGACACCGTCTCTGTGAGCGGGAACCCGGTGGTCTCCCCGGCCAGCGGCCTAACCCGTGGCTTTGCGGAGGTGCGGGCACCCGGCCAGTTTGGCAGCTGGTACGGCGCAGACTTTAGGCGGCAGCTTCAGCACGCCCTGGAGGTGGGCTCCTCCAGGGATAAGCCTCTGTTCTTGTTCCTGAACATCGCCGATGCCCACGTGCCCTGGGCACCGGTGCCGGATGGCTTGGACTGGGTCCCGGCCCGGCCCGGTCTGGACTGGGGTCAGGGCACGCTCTGGGCGGATTTTCTGGGCGGGCGCATGGGGTCCGATGAGCGCAGCGCTCTGCTGGCCCACTTGGGCGATGTCTGCGACTACGGCGTCTCTCGTGCCGATCAGACTCTGGCGGAGTCGCTGCTTTTGTTGGAGGACTGGAATCGCCTGGGCGTGGGCAGCCGGGTCGTGATCACCTCCGATCACGGGGAGTACCTGGGCGAGGACGGGCTGATCGACCACGGGCACTACTTGGGCGAGCCCAACAACCAGGTCTTCTTGATGAGCAATCAGGGGGGCCCACTGCCGGAGCCCATCTCTGCCCTGGCGGCCTACGGCTTGGTGCGGGATGGGGCCTTGGCCCAGCCTCTCCCCAAGGTGCGGGCGGCGGCCTTCCCACACGCGCAGCGATCGGAGTGGACCGAGGGAAGATGGTTCACACGGACCTCGGCTGCGGAATGGCGGGCTGACCAGAAGGTGTTGTGGAGCGATGCAGATGGATGGGCCATGGGGCCGGTCGGGGAGCTCTCTGCTGCTGCGCTGGATCCTGATCTGGCCGTTTTTGTCAGGGCGGTACGGGTGAGTGGGGTTCCTAGAGGAGACGTTGATCCTGATCTATTGAATGCGCTTCGGGCGGCTGGATATATGGATGACTAGCCCGGGGTGGCCGGCCCGGGCTGTGGTCGGGTATCTGGACCGCATAGGAGACGTGAAATGCGCTGGACTCTGCTGATAGCTTTGGTCGGACTGGTTGCCTGCAAGGGCTTAGATGGTGGAGAAGACTCCGCTGCAACGGACGACACCACGGTCGAGGACACTGCGGTGGACGACACACAGGAAGAGACGGGATCGATGGTGGTCGAAGTTGAGTTCCTCGCCAAGCCTGGAATTGGACCGCTGATCATCGGTCTGTCCACTGGTGACAAGGTCTTTGAGACCTTGATCTACACCGAGTCTTTCATGGCCCCGGGCTTCCCGGAGAACCAGACGCAGACCTTGGAGATCGCCCCAGGGGACTACTACGTTGGGGCCTGGATTGACGAGGGATCCGACAACCCCGACGCCCCCGGCGAGAACGACCCCAGTGGTGTCTCCAAGATGGGCGGGCCGACCATGGTTACTATCGAAGTGGGCGTCACGTCCACGCCACCTGTGGTCAAGCTACGCCGTCCGGACACCGAGCCCGAGTAGGCGGCATCCAAGGTCCTTTTCGTCCTGTCAGGTGCAGGTGAGACTGCAGTGCGCTAATCGGCGGGTCAAGGAGGCCCAGATGGCCGTGACCGAAGTGATTACCAAGGGCTTCTTTGGAACTCTTATGGATTCCCTCAAGCGTGTGCTCGGCGGCTTTGGCATGTTGCTGCTGGCACCCTTGCTGCTGTTCTGGAACGAGTGCCGCTCGGTTCAGACGGCCAACAGCCTGGAGGAGGGGGCCGGCATGGTCGTCTCCGTGGGCTCCGACGCAGTGGACGCCGGGAACGAGGGCAGCCTGGTGCACACCACCGGTGACGCGGACACCTCGGAGACCCTGAGCGACGATCAGTTCCAGATCAAGGCCAAGGGCTTCCGAATGGAGCGTACGGTCGAGATGTACCAGTGGATCGAGTCTGAGAAGACCCGGAAAGAAGACGACAAGGAGATCACCACGTGGACCTACGACAAGGGGTGGAGCTCCGAACTCAAGGACTACACGGACTTTAAGGAGATCGAGGGGCACACCAACCCCACCTCCATCCCCTACGAAGGCAAGAGCTACCAGGTCAACCGGGGCACCTTGGGGTCCTTCGAGCTGGACGACGATGAGATCTCCCAGCTGAGCAACTACGAGGACCTCGCCGTTACCGAAGAGCAGGCAGCTCTCAACGGTGGCGCTGCCAAGGCCCACAACGGCCAGATCTACATTGGCACGGACCCTGCCAACCCCCTGGTTGGCGACATGCGGGTGGCCTTTAAGATCGTTCGTGTTGGCCCCATGAGCATCGTCGGCAAGCAAGTGGGTGGCGGCTTTGCGCCTTACCAGACCAAGGCGGGCGATCAGCTCCTGATGGTCTCGCCTGCCATTCAGTCTTCCGAGGCCATGTTCGAGGCGGCCAAGCAGGCCAACGTGGTCATGACTTGGGTCATCCGCTTTGTGGGATTCCTGATGATTGCCGGTGCCTTTGGTGCCATCTTCGGCCCCCTCAAGGTCATCGCGGACAAGATCCCCTTCATCGGTGACTTGATCGAGGGCGGCATCGGCTTGATCTCGCTTCTGCTCTCGGTGGTGGTGACCTTCGTTGTCATCGCGGTGGCATGGATCTTTGCTAGGCCGGTGCTGGGTGTTCTGCTCCTGCTTGTCGCAATTGGAGCCATTGTGGGCATCGTGATGCTCGCTCTCAAGGCGAAGAAGGCCAAGGCAGGACTCGTTCCAGCCGAAGCTGCAGCGAGCTAGGTCGCGTGGCGGAACGCCCTGGACCCGGCGGTCGTGACCGCTGGCCGGCCAGCTTTCGCCGCCGCCAAGGCCAACAGACACGGGCCCAGCGCCGCGCACTGCGCGAGCACTGGGCCCGTTTTGGTGTGTCCTGGTCTTATGGGCAGGTGCATCAAGTCGAGCAGCTCTTTGGCCGCAGCGCCCCATGCACCCTGGAAGTGGGCTTTGGCATGGGCGAGTGCATCCTGGCCCGCGCCCAGACGGAGCCTGAGCGCAACTTCCTGGGCGTGGAGGTGCACGTGCCAGCCATCGGCGCGGTCTGCGCACAGGCAGCCGAACTGGGCCTGCAGAACCTGCGCATCGTGCGAGAGGACGTGCTTCGGCTACTCAACGACCAGCTCGCCCCGTCCAAGTTTGACCAAGTCTGCGTATTCTTTCCTGATCCCTTCCCCAAGCGGCCCGAGCGCCGCCTGATCCGGCCGCTCTTCACCGAGCTTCTCGCACTGCATGGGCAACCTGGGACCCAGCTGTTCCTGGCCACCGACGTGCAGAGCTACGCGGAGTTTGCCGAAGGGATCCTGTCCCACGACCCCCGCTTCACCCTCCAGGCCAAGGGCGAGCGCCCACCCTTTCGCCCTCTGTCCAAATACGAGTCCAAAGGACACGCAGAGGGACGAGAGACTTGGGAGCTTCGCTGGGGCTTGGTTTAGGCCCTGCGTTCAGCCGTGTCTACTGGAGTCGCTCGCTGTAGGCCTGGATCGCATCGGCCATCGCATTGTCTCCCCAGCGGTGCCGCAGGGCGTTGAGCACCAAACGGATGGGGTGGCCAGCCTGCTTGCCCTGGGACTTCTCCAAGGTGGCTTTGCAGGACAGCAGCGCGCGTAGGGCACCTGGCTGGTCTCCGGCGAGCTCAGCTGCCTCGGCCAAGAGCAGAGACGCCAGCATGTAGCGTAGGGGGTCTGCGCTCTCCAAGGCTGCGTCGCGGGCCGCGGTGGCGTGGTGGTTGCCGGTCTCGCTCATGCCGGCTTGCAGGGCGGCCATGGCTTGACCCAGGGACTCATCGGCGAAGGGGTCAGCGTCGTGGTCCAACTCCAGCTCGCTGTGCAGCGCCGAGATGGGTGCGCCTTCTTCCCACACAAAGTCCCGCAGGATGCGGCGCATCAGGCGCAGTTCTACGCTGCGGCGTAGGTCGTCTTGGAGCTCAGCCAGGGCCACTGCGCGGCTCATGTCGCGCAAGGCGCCTTCCCGGCTGCGGTCGGAGGGCTGCTCGCGATCCATGCGGTGCAGGTAGCTGGCTCGCTTTTCCAGGGCGTCACAGAGCTCTGCTTTTCGACCCAAGCTGTCCAGCAGCTCGATGACCTCGCCCGTGGCTGAGGCGGCCTTGTCCCATGCCTGTATCTCCACCCAGAGGGTGACCAGGGCTTGAGATGCGCTCAGCGCCAAGGTCAGTTTCCCAGCGACCCTAGCGGCCGCGCAGGCCTTTCGCAGCGCTCGGGCGGCGCTCTCGCTCAGGCCCGGTGCGTGGGTGAGGCGCTCTCCCTTCTCGAACAGGTACTCCGCGTGGGGCGCCATGGCCCCCTCCTGAAGTGCCAGCTGCGCAGCCCAGTGCAGCTCTTGGGCCGCTTCGCGCCATTGCTGAGCTTCGCTATGGATCTCAGCGAGACGGGCGCGAAGCTCTGCTTCCCGCAGGGGCTGGCCTTGGGCTCTCGCCTGATGGATCTCGGCCTGGATGCGCGTGTGGTCTTGAATCACAGTGCGAACGCTACCACGGGGCTGGGAGGCCTTGGCCTTGGGCAGGAAGCACTGAAATGATGGATGATGGTGGCATGCGCTGGACCTTCCTCTTCCAAGCTTCGGATCCTACCGAGGCCTACTTGATTCGCGACTACCTTGCTCAGCGCGGACTGCAGTCGCAGCTGCGCGGACAGGACCTGGCTGGCCTAGGTGGCGTGATCCCCATTCCCGACTCTTTTCCAAGCCTTTGGGTACATGAAGACGAGCTGGCCCTGGCCAGGGCCGCCCTAGCGCGCTGGGAGGCGGAGTCCATTCCAGGAGTGGACTGGACCTGTTCCTGCGGCGAGGTCAACGAGGGCAGCTTTGGGTCCTGCTGGAAGTGCAGCACTCTGCGCCCAAGCTGAATCGCTGCGGCTTCTCTTCAGGCGTTTCTCTTGAGGCGCCTCTCGATGGATCCAAGGCAGAGGCGTTCAGCCCAAGCCGAGCGGCTACTCGCCGACTGCGTAGAGCAGGTAGCCGTTGTTCACATCGTAGTAGGTCAAGTGAACGCCATCGGAGCTGTCAATGGCGATGCTTGGGTACTGGCCCACATCCCCGCTGGCGCCGTCGACCTGGAAGCTGCTCCAGGAGCTGCCGTTGTGGTGGCTCATGCGAAGTGCGCCGCTGGTCTCGTTGTAGTAGACGATGTAGGGCTCATCCAGGCTGTTGAAGGCCAGCTGAGTGCCCTGGCCGACGGAGCCGGAGGAGTCTACAGTTTCGATGCTCCACGCCTCTGTGGAGGAGTTCCGGCAGCCGTAGAGAACGTCGGCGTTGGTGGCGTCTTGAAAAGCGACGCAGGGGGTGTCGTCGGACTTTGTAGACAGGCTGATCCAATAGCCGAGTCCCTCCCAGACGGTTTCTTGGGCTGAGAAGGCACCTGAGGAGATGTAGTCTTTCGGGCGGAGGTACTGGACTTCCTCAGCCCAGCTATCGAACCAAGCGGTTTGGATCACATCGCTGCTGTCTCGGGAGATGTCAGTAAAGTACCCGCTGCCATCGCCGAAGGGGCTGTAGTTGATGTCCAAGGCGCTGGAGATGTCCAAGGAGACCAGGGAGAAGTCCTGAAAGGTACGAATCTTGGGCACTGGAAGCCCAATTCCCAAGTCAGAGACGCCGCTGTAATCTTGGTAAAGGAATGCAGGAACGTTTGAGCTGTCTACGCTCATGCTCACGTAGTTGCCTACGTCGTAGGAGTCGCCGTCCTCGTAGTAGCCGTCCACCAAGTAGTCGGCGTCCCAAGTGCCGCTGGAGTCGCGGTAGCCCCAGAACACGTCCGAGTCGTAGAAGGTGCCGCTTGAGCTGTAGTGGTAGCTGTAGGCCACCTGGAACTGGTCGGCGTTGTCGATCTTACCGTCCAGGTACAAGCCGGCCCAGTTGGTGCTGTTCCCGGAGATCACCTTGGTGCTGCCCCAGCTGCTCCCGCCCCGCTTGGAATAGGTCAGTTCACCAGTGTCGGTGTTCAGGTAGGCCACGTGCACGCCACCCAGGCTGTCCACGTCGACCACGCTGGTGTAGCCGCAGTCGCAGCTGGAGTCGGCCACTTCGGTGTCGAAGCGCTCATCCACGTCGCCGTCGCAGTCGTTGTCCACGCCGTCGCTGAAGTCCTCGGTGGCGCCAGGGTAGGAGCTGGCGTCCTCGTCGTCGCAGTCCTCGTCGACGGTGTAGCCGTCGCCGTCCAGGTCATCGTCGGGGGTGCTGGGGTCGCAGTCGTTGTCGAGCCCGTCGTAGGCCACTTCGGTCTCGTCGGGGCCCACATTGGGGTTGTCGTCGTCGCAGTCGCCGTCTTCCTCGGAGTACCCGTCGCCGTCGTCGTCGGTCTTGTCCGGGTCGGTGTCGGTGTCGGTGTCGGTGTCGGTGTCCGAGTCGGCATCGGTGTCCGAGTCGGTGTCGGCATCGGCGTCCGTGTCCGCATCGGCCTCGCTCGCGGTGTCAGCGTTGGGGTCTTTACCGCCACCAAACCAACCGTTGGAGCAAGCAGACAGGGACAGCAGGAAGAGAAGCGAAGCAGACATCGGAGAACTCCATACAGGATGCGGCGGAATGCCCGATCGTGAGAGCGTTGTCAAGGTTTTCTGCGCTTGAGATCCTCGATGCGTGCTCCGTCCGGGCTATTCTGACGGCATGCTCTTCCTGCTTCTTGCGTGCTCAAAACCCACCGACACCGGCTGCCCTCAGGTGGAGAACGGCACCCAAGTGGGCAGCTTTGATGCCGCCTGTGCCTGCGAGGAACCCAGCCTGATGGTCGGCACAACTGTCATTGAAGATCTTGGTGGAACACCAGTTTTGGCCTACGCTCCGGTGAGTGATGGCCAGATTCCTATGGTGCATGGGGTGCAGGGGGGCTGGCATGTAACGGCGGGCATGTGGCTCACGGGCACACGAAGCATCGTCACCCTGCAGACCCGTGTGATGTTTGGCTCGACCGAGGTCAGTCCGTGGTCCGAAGCCTACGTGCAGCTTGTAGACGAAGAAGGCTGCGCTGGCAGCTTCCCCGGCCTGACCCTGTACCTCTTCACAGAGGAGGCCTTGGGGGATATCGTGCCCAAAGTGTTGGCCTGCCAGGACGTTGTGGTGGAAATCTGTGCGCAAGACAGCGGCGGTCGTGACCTTTGCAGCACCGAGACTTGGACCCTTCTGCCGGACCCGGTAGATGTGGAAGACGGCATTGTAGAGGATTGCGAATGAGGACATCCGGAGATCAAGACCCCCGCTTGGACGTACGGATACGTGCGCTGCACGACCAAGCGGTCGCGGCGGGACAGCCCCTGTATCGGGACCCGAGCACCGGGTACTATGTGCTGACTGCCCAGGCACTGCTGGACAAGGGTCAGTGCTGCGGCAATGGCTGTCGGCACTGCCCCTTTGACACACAGCAACAGGGCCAGGCTGGGCGACCCCAGCCCAGCTGAGGGTGCCCGGCCGGGTCTGCCTGGACCGTGAGTCTGCGCTTGGACCGCGGCGGTTTAGACCGCCGCCGTTCAGACTGGGGCGGTTTAGACCGAGAAGGGAATACCCAAGCGCTGCAGACGCTCGGAGAGCTTTGGAAGACTGGCGCGGCTGACCAAGTGCTGACCGGGCGCAACGGAACGCTCCAGAAGGGGGCCAGCTACTGGATCGCGCACCACTGCATGGGCCAAAACCTCTGGCAGGTGCAGGATCAAGGCCTCCTCGGTGCGCACGGGCGCCAGCTCCCCTTGGGCCGCTAGAATCGCAGTCTCCAGGGCGCCTGGCAGCTCTTCGCCGTCGAAGAAGGTCAGCAAGCGTTCGATGTGGGAGGTCACATCGACCAGAGCGTGGGCATTGATGCGGTAGAGGAGGCCTGCTTCATCCTGGCCCACCAAGTCGGCGACCTGGTTCAACGCAGCCCGGACCGTCAGTGCATCCTGCCCAGCGGGTACACGCATGTGGTCCGCATCCTGTACTCGGAAAGCCGCAGGAACCGGGCTGTCCCGCATGCCGTAGTCCAGCTCTCGGGCGTCTTCCATTTCCTTGTCGGAGGCCACCACTTCGAACACGCCGTCTTTCTCCAGGATGCTCACGCCGCTGAGCAGCGTGATGCGCTCTGCGGAGGCGGCCCAGTGGTGGAGGCTCTGTCGAACGGATTCCGGCAGTCCGGTGCGGGAGTACTTGGCCAGAAACTCGGCGGGTTCCTCGTGGCCGGCAGCCAGATCTCGGGCCACACCCTCTCGGGTCAGGCGGTGGCGGTGAACCCGGTTGCCTTCTACGAATGGGGCGAGGCGGGCCAGTCGGGCGTATTCAGAGCTGGGCAGCTCTTCAGGGGCGACCAGGATCTCCAGGTCCGGGGTGAGCAGAAAGCCTGGCTCGTACTGAGGGCCGGGCTCTGGCAGGCGAAGTGACTGAAGACCCTCGCCGTCCTGGCGACCATCCAGCTGGCGGGCCCGGTACAGGCCGATGGCGGCGCCCAAGAACAGGGGGCCCTCGATCAGATCCCAACCGTCTTGGCCAAAGTTGGTGCCCGGGCGTTGCTCGTAGGTTCCTCGGGTGTTGGGGCTGTGCAGCACCTGTCGTGCGTGGGTGCGTAGCACCTGCATCAGGTCCGGAAAGGAGACCCAGTCGCGGCCGATGAGCTGCAGCAACAGGCGGCCAGGGATGACTTGGTCTGTGGTGAGCAGGGTGGAAGGGTCACCAATGGCACGCGGCGTGGACTCTGGGAAGCCACGCAGCACGCCGCCCGCCGGACGGCAAAGTCCGGTGGCTTGGGCGAGCTGGAGGGCGAGCCCCCAACGATCTACGTCGTCGCCTAGCTCGCGCATCAGGCGGCCTAGGGTGTCCTTTCTCAGACCCAAGTCTTGCTTGAGCTTGGGCGGATTGGCCTCTACCGCGACCGACAGGACAACCGCGTCAAAACGGGCATCGCTGGGGGGGAAGGTAGGGGAGAGCTCGTGGTCCTGGATGTGCTCCTTGAGGCGCTCCCTGAAGGGCTTGCGGCGGCGCAAAGCCGGGTTCAGGCGTGCTGCAGCCGCAAAGTAGGTGGGGTCCACGCCTTTGGCACCCTTGGGGAGGCTGCGAGGGAGAATGAGTCCCCCTTGCCAGAGGGCTTCCCCGTGCTCTTCCATCAAGGGACGGAAGCGCGGGTCGATCATGCCGCTGTCCGGCGAGGCCAGGATCAGAGTGTCCAGTGCATCCCGGGACTCATCCGGAAGCTCTCGGGCGCGGTCCCGGGTGTGGGAGGCGTCGGCGATCTCCGCCGCAGTGGCGCTCATCTTGGCCCGGTAGGCTGCCGCATAAGCGCCGACGATGGCTTTTGGGTCGAAGTCGCTCATAGTCCCGACTTGCTGGCGGACCATTCGCCGCGTGCGGTGCACTCGTAGGAGTCCGGGTCATCGTTGGTATCGATGCCCACCCACGCAAAACCTTCGATAAAGGTTCGTTGTCGGTATTCGTCGTAGTAGGCCTTTCCGCCAAATGCGAAGTCCATCAAGCCCTCCCGGTGCTCATAGGTGCCAGAGAAGGACACGGCGCCCGTTGGGGAGACCACCCCCCAAAACTCTGCTGTTGGGTCCTCGTCGAAGGTCACCCAGATCTGATCTGGAATGCGGCCCTCGATCTCCAATGCTCCGTCCAGAAGGTAGTCTGAGCCAGCGGTCAGTCCGCTAAACCCACAGTTTTCTTCGAAGGAGTTCCTGCCAAAGTCGGCAGTCCAGTTGCCCAAGATGTTGGGCACGGCGCCGTCGGGGCCGTCGATGTCTCCGCATGCGTCGTCTGCGGTGGCAGTCTCGGACGTGTCGTCCCCGCGGGAACAAGCGCTCAGGGCCAGCAGAGAAGCGATGGCCAGGGGGCTGAGGGGTCTCATGGGGACTCCAAGGCGGCGTTGTGTTGCAAAGTAATCTCGATGCGTCGGTTCTCGGCGCGGCCTTCGGGGGTGTCGCTCTCGGCGATTGGCGCCCACTCGGCGCGGGTGCCGATGCTGAGCCGCTGGGGACTGACGCCCCACTCTTCTGTCAGTGCCCGGAGCACTGAGATGGCCTGTGCTGCCCCAAGCTCCCAGCGGGAGGGGTAGGCACGGGCCAATCGACCCTTGACCGACAGGTCGTCGGTATGGCCCACGATCTCGATCCGCACGTCGGGGTGCAGGCCTAGGGCTGTGGCGAGTAGATCTAGTATGGGATCTGACTCTTGGCGCAGGCGCAGGCTGTCGCTGGCGAACAGTGTGTCCGAACGCAGTCGCAACAGCACTTTGTCGCCATCCCGGAGCACCTCGACCCCCAAGTCGGGCAGGATCTGCACCAGCTCGGCGTAGATGGGGGGGGGCGCGCCCACTTGGCTGGCGCAGGTCTCCAGGCGGCCTTCCAGCCGCTCGTTCTCTGTACGCAGGGCGATGATCTCCCGGTCCAGGCTGTAGATCAGGGAGTCCTTGTTGCCAGCGCGTGCTGCGCAACCCACTGCCAGTGCGGGCAGCGCCAAGATCAAGCTTCGGCGGGGGAGCGGAGAATTCATGAACGCATAGAATACCCCCACAGCGGGGGCCAAGCGTGAGGAGGGCGACAAAACGGGCCCTGCTGGGGGCCTTGGGAAGGCAACCACAGAACTTGAGCGTGCAGTGGTGGGGCCTAAGACGGCAGCGGCCGGACCAAGGCGTTGCTGTCGATGGTCCAGTCGCCCGGGCCGAAGCTCTTGGAGTTCTGTCGTGCCCGGCCGGAGCTGCGCACGCGCAGCATGCGCTCAGACCAGCGGCGCAGGGACTCGGTGAACCGCCATCCCCAGCGGGTGCCTTGGCGTACTCGGGCCATGGTCATCCAGTGCAGATGAACCGGGTGGTGCTCCACCGGCTCCCCTTCGTACTCGCCTTTGAGGAACACCACCTGGCCACGGGGGCCCAGGCCAATCCACTCGTTGTCCGGGGGATGTCCCAGGGCATCGGCCCAGTCCAACATGCCCAGCAGATCGGATGGCGCGTCTTTTCGACGGGCCATCTCTACAAAACAACGGCCGCAAGCCTCTGCATCGTCGGTTGCCCGGTGAGCGTTGTCCAGGTCAACGTCCAAGCGCTTGCACACCTCGTTCAAGCGGTGTGAGCGTGCCTCCGGGTACATGCGGCGAGAGAGATCGACGGTGTCCAGCTCGGCCATGGGGTCGGCCCAGGCCACGCCAGCGCGCTCCATCTCAACCGATAGGAAGTTCCGGTCAAAGGCGTAGTTGTGGGCCACGCAGATCCCGCCGCTGAGCAGGCGCCGCACCTCCATCGCTTTATCTTCGAAGCGGGGCTTGTCGGCGACCATGGAGTCGTCGATCCCGGTGAGCTGAACCACCTTGTTCGGGATGGGGATGTCCGGGTTGAACAGAAAGTCGTGCTGCTTGACCGACGCCACACGTCCATCCGGTCCAACGCGAATGACCACAGCACCAAACTCAATGACCCGGTCCCCGTCGAAGGGATTTAGACCGGTGGTCTCGGTATCGAAGGCGATGATGGGGATCTCGTGCCAGTCCATGGTGGTAGCCTAACCCGCTGCCGGGCCAAAACCTGTCCGCTTCATTTTGTCGGCGAAAAGAGCTGGGAGACGGCCTGTCTTGCGGCAGTCTCGGCCTGGACCCGGTGGGCCAACCACTGGGCGTGGGCTTGGGGGCCGACCTGGTTGCTCAGGCCCAGTACCGCCAAGAAGGGCCGGCCCAAGCGCGCGCAGACCAGGGCCACTGCGTAGCTCTCCATGTGCTCGACCTGCCAGGTCTGGCCCCGTCTTTGGGTGAGCTTTGGATCGGATGTGATGGCCTCTACCGTCAGGACCCTTGCACGGATTAGCTTCGGCAGAATCGTGCTTTCGCCCTGGAGAACTTCGGGCTCGATGGGCTGGTATCCCAACTTGACCTCGGCGATGCCACGGCTCAACCCCAGGGAGGAGCAGGCGACAACGTCTCCGATCTCGAGACCGTGCCCCGGGTAGAAACCTGCGCTGCCAACCAACACGACCGGCCCCCGTCCCCCAGCCAAGGCCAAGCTGGCCCCGATAGCGGCATGCAAGGGACCGATGCCCATGGCGTGGCCGGGCAGCTCTCCGAGCTCAGCTGAGACCGCTGAGACCAGCGTTATGGGTTGTTCGTGGACCATAATGCTGCACCCACAACGGTGAAGTAGGCGGTGGCCGCCATGGCTGGAAGAGCCGCGCCACCGGCGACGGCCCAGGAAGTGCGGCGGCGCCGAACGCGCTTGTCCCAGCCGGCCTCGTACCCCTGGGCCCAAGTCTCGCTGTGCAGGACGTAGCTGGGGGCTGGGGGCAGGTTGCCGAGCTCGACCTGAGGGACCGGTGCCTTGCCCAGGAGGGGGCGTAGCTGAGAGGGATCCACGAGCATGGCGCCGGCCATCACACCCACGCATCCGATGGGCCCAACACAGCTGCTGGCTGCGCCGTACAGTCCCCACTCCGCGACCGCGACGTTCTGTGCGTGGGCGGTGCCCAATGCGTAGCCGTCGGCGTAGTCCTGAGAGGAGGTGCGCTCTGCTACCGGTGCTGGAGCTGCGGCGCTCAGTGTGACGAGGAGAAGCAGCATCTCAGGAGGCGTCTGCAGTCAAGGGTTCTTGGACCAGTGCAGTGGTTCCGAAGATGATCGCGCCGACGAACACGACATAGACGACGAATGCGATTGTGGTGACAACCGCATAGCCCACGGCTACCGCTCCGCCGCCCACCAAGGCGCTCCTGCCGCGGTTGGCCTGGAGGGCTTCGGTCCAGCCCTCCAGGTAGCCAAGAGCCCACTCTTCGGGATCCACGCCAGCTGGCGCTTGGGGGATGCCGACCTGGGTTTTGGCGTTGGGTACCGTGAGGTCGGCCTGGGTGTCTCTGGAGCGTGGGGGCATCTGAGACGGTTCGAGCATGTAGCCAGCTGCAGCGACGCCGCAGCAGCCCACGGCGCCGGCCAGGACGGTGGCGCCAGCGCTATAAAGCGCAAAGTCCGCGGTGGGCACCCGGTCGCCTTCGCGCGTTCCGGCTGCGTGGCCGAGGACGTAGGCCGTCGAGCCCACCGCCTCGCTCTGCATTTGACTTGGTGCAGGCAGTGCCGCAGCGGTCAGTGCCGTATTGGCCTGTGCCGTATTGGCCTGTGCCGCATTGGCCTGTGCCGTATTGGGCGGCTCTTGGGCGAGGGCGAGGGTGCTGAGTAGCGCGATCATGGAGTCTCCCTCGGGCAGTTTAGCTTGACCAGGCTTGCTTGACCCGCTCCGGCACCCAGCGTCCGCCTTCCCAAAGCAAGCGTACTTCGTAGCCGGTGGCTTGACGCGGGCCGGTCACGAAGTTGACCTCGACCATGGTGTCTGCGCCCTCTTCGGGGTCTCCGGGAGGGCCGGGAAATCCGAATCCTGCGGCCACCAGTCCCTCGCCCTTGGGCACCTGTGGGCCGGGGACGCCGACGAAGCAGACCGGCTCGGCGATGAGCAGAGGACCTGGGTTCTGGCCAAAGAGTAGGGTCTGGAGTGCCGCGTCGTGTCGGGGATCCGGAGGGGTGTGCTCGGGGGTCATCGGGCAGGGGTCCTGGGCATCGGCCAGTCCGTCGCCGTCGCTGTCGGCTGCAGTGGGGTCGGTACCTAGCCTGGCCTCGAATGCGTCAGGCCAGCCGTCCTTGTCCTGATCCGGGCCGTCTTGGCAGAAGAACTCAGCTTTGCAGTCCCAGGCGTAGGGCTTGCTGGACTCCACATCGAGGGCTTGGGCCAGTCGGGCGCGGGACTCGGGGGTGCCCTGTCCCAAGAGCAGCTCTCGTGCGAGCACCTGCTGGCTTGGGTTGGCCAGTGACTTGTCCAGTTCGGGGGCCAGTTGTTCGGGGCTGTAGGCGTAAAGGGCCTCGGAGATTCGCCTGCGCAGGGGTCCCAGGGGCTCAGCGGCGGCACGGGTCAGCAGGGGGCCGATGGCTGCAGGGGGGGCGATGGCCTCGATGGCATCCAGGAGCATGAGCAGCTCCCGCTCGGGTGCTCTGGCCAGGCCCGAGAGCAGGACGTCCCAGGCGGTGGGATCGGCTTGAAGCAGTCGAATCAGGCGCTCGGAGAGCTCGGCGGGGTGTCCCAGAGGCCAAGCGCGTACCAGGGCGAGCTGATTCTGGGCGCTGAGCTGATCCCAGGGTTGACCCAGGGCATCCACGTCCAGGCGGCCCACGCCTTGGGGGGAGCTGACGAGCAGGTCGCCGTCGGTGAGCAGGGTTGCGGTGAGGGGGCGGGTGAGCAGGGGGATCAGCGTGGCTTGGCTGCCGTCGAGCGCCACCCGGGCGGCGAGGGGCGGGTCACCGTAGGCCAGGGGTTGCAGCATCAGCAGCACGAAGCGGTCATCGCCGTCCATCACGCGCAGCTCGGTTGTGCCTTGGGGCAGCGGGAGCTCCCAGAGGGTCTGGCCGGTGCTGGGGTCCAAGCGGCCCAGAGTGCCGGTGCTCAGGGTGTCGGACTGCAAGCTCCAAGTCAGCAGCTCGCCGCCGGTGAGCTGGGTGAGCTCGCCTATCAGGATGCGGCTCCAGAGGGTCTCGGCCTGCTCCCACTCCAATGCGATGAGCTCGTCGCCTTCCTGCACCAGGATTCGGTCCTTTAGGGCCATGGGCGTGCCACGCAGCTCGGGTATCTGCCAGATCAGTCCCCCGGATGCTGGGTCCAGGCGGGTCAGGCCGCTCTCGGTGGCCGCCACCAGCTCCGAGCCGTTGCCCGAGAGGCTGGTGCAGGTCTCCTCCCAGAGGGGCTCCGCGGAGGGGGGCGCATAGGCCCGCAGCACGCCGTCTCTGCAGAAGGCGACCGTGTGCAGGGCTTGACCGATGCTGTCCGCACCGCCCAGAAGGCGCCAGAGCTCCGCGCCATCCCGTGCTCGGATCTCTCTCACCGCGTTGGTGCTCAGGATCAGCCAGCCGGCCGGGGTGACCTGGATCTGCTGGATGGCCGATGCCTCCTCGCGCAAGGACCAGCTCAGGGTGCCGGTCTCCGGGTCCATGGCGCGCAAGGTCTGGGGTTCTGCGCTGCTCGCGGTGAGCAGTAGGCCGGAGGGGTGGGCGGCGATGGCGTGGCGTCCGGGCACACTCCACTGCATGGCCGGCTGGGAGAGCGCGTCTGCCAGGGGCAGTGTCTCCGGCAGTGTCTCCTGCGGTGTGTCCGGCAGCGTCTCCTGCGGTGTGTCCGGCAGCGTCTCCTGCGGTGTGTCCGGCAGTGTCTCCTGCGGTGTGTCCGGCAGTGTCTCCTGCGGTGTGTCTGGCAGTGTCTCCTGCGGTGTGTCTGGCAGGTCGGCGGCCAAAAAGAGCAGGGTCAAGACACTAAACACCGTATCCTCCGGAGACGGGAATCTCAGCCCCGTTGATGTACGCGCCCTGATTGGAGAGTAAGAGTCTCGCAGCGGAGACCACCTCGTCTACCCGGCCCTGTCGGCCTGCTGGAATGGGCGGGAGCTGGGCTGGCGCGACCGAGGACCCGCTGTCCACGAAGCCCAGCTTTAGGCAGTTGGCGGTGACCCCATGCGGCGCGCCGAGCTGTGCGAGATCCCGCATGAGCACCTGCAGTCCGGCCCGGGCGACCCGCTCTGCACTGACCATCGGGGCAGCCCGAGGACCTGCCATGGTGAAGCTGAGGATGCGGCCCCAGCGGCGCTCGATCATGCCGGGCAGGGTGGCTTGAGCCAACCAGAGCACCGGATCCAGGGCCCTGGCCGAGGCCTGACGCCAGCCCTGTGGGGTCTCCTCCATCAGGGGGACGCGGTGGTGCCCGCCCGTGGCCACGATCAAGGCATCGACGGGGCTGCGCAGGCCCAGAGCAGCGCAAGCGGCCGGTTGGGTGCAGTCGGCGCTCACCCAATCGGCTCCTGCGGCCTCCAGCTGGGGGGCCCGGGAGCTGCGTGAGACGAGGGTTACCCGCCAGCCTTGGGCGAGTAGGTCTGCGGCGATGCCCTGGCCGATTCCGCCAGTGCCGCCGGCGATGAGGGCGTGTCGCATACGTGTGCCTATCGCGCTGTGTCCTTTGCATGGTGCCTTTTGCGCTGTGCCCTTTCCGCTGTGCCCTTTCCGCTGTGCCTTTCCGCTGTGCCTTTCCGCTGTGCCTTTCCGCTGTGCCTTTCCGCTGTGCCTTTCCGCTGTGCCTTTCCGCTGTGCCCTTTCCGCTGTGCCTTTCCGCTGTGCCTTTCCGCTGTGCCCTTTCCGCTGTGCCTTTCTGCTGTGCCTTTCCGCTGTGCCTTTCCGCTGTTTGATTGCGTGTGCCCCGCCGGAGACCGACCCGGGACTGCTCCTGATAGGCAGGACGCCCTGGACGCAGGGGCTACGGGGTGTGAGTGCAGCTTTCCCCGAGGCTACGTGGTGTGAGTGCAGCTTTCCCCGAGGCTACGGGGTGTGAGTGCAGCTTCTCGAGGCCAGATCGATATAATCTGCTGCATCGAGGTGCCGTAGCCTCCCTCACCGCTGCATTGAGGTGCCGTAGCCTCCACCATTGCAGCATGGACGTGTCAGAGCTGTGTTGGGCTGTGGTGAGCCAACGGGGGTGTCTCAGATCCCGGGAAATCGTGGATCGCCAATCAGGCGTTCGATTGCGCGAACAGCCTCGTCGCGTTGGGTTGGTGCCCGTCGCACGGTCGCGGCGTTCACCCCAAGCTCTTTGGCCAGCTCGACAGCGCCCATTTCCAGGCAGACCTTTGCAGTCTGAATCGTCAGACGCCGGCCAGGGCCGCGTTTTCGCAAATTGGACAGTGGCACGCGCAGATACGCGGACACTGCAGCCTCGATGGCGAAGAGGTCTCCGTCACTCCTCATCGGAAGCTCAGTCCCGGTCAGAGACACGCTGGGATCTGAGCTGGTGTAGCGGTGCAGGGACCTCGGATTTCCGTGGACCTTGCGTACAGGCTGTGCGAGTAGGCCTAGTGCATCTCGGTAGCTAGACCACGGCCAGGCCAACGGGTCACTCACCAGCTTGGCTCGGCATGGATTCAGGTGGATGTAGCGGGTTTCGCGGCGTCGCTTCTGCTCATCCGCAGCCCAGCGGGCGGCGGGCAGGGGGGCGATCCGTCGGCCCTGCCGGCCCTGCGTGTGGTTCAGGCTCCGAGAGTGGCCGCGCAGGGCTTGGGCCAGTTGTATGCGTAGGTCACGCTTGTGCTGCAGATGCGCGTGATTGGGCATGAGGCAGAGGGCTTCGAGTCCCGGGCATGCGCACACAACGCGCGTCCAGAGTTGATGTGCTTGCTCGGCGGTCTGGAAGAGCAGGCCGAGCTCGGTTTTTGCGACGATGTGGTACATACCCACGCTGGAAGCAAGGGCTGTGCCACATTGCAAGGGGCTGAAAACTCTGTGGAAGGTGTCCAAAAGTGGACAGCTGTGTCGACGCTTCGACACCCTTTTGGTCACTTGTCTGATAATCAGACAGGCCCACGTATCAGATTATCTGACAAATCGATTCATCTGATTATCTGACAAGTCAGCGCAGAGACTATTCGAGCATCAGCAGGGCGTGTGTTTCAGCTGACACCCGCTCAGCCCACTCAGCCAGCTCGCTCAGCCCGCTCAGCCCCGCCACCCGCTCAGCCAGCCCGCTCAGCCCGCTCAGCCCGCACAGCCAGCCCGCACAGCCAGCCCGCTCAGCCCCGCCACCCGCTCAGCCCCGCCACCCGCTCAGCCCACCCGCTCAGCCCGCCTGATCCAACCACCAATCACCCTTTCTGCACCAACACCCCACCCACAACACCATCCACCAGCTTCCGTTTGGGCACTTTGCCCAAGCCCCAAACCAGCGCCACACACGCCACCATACCGATCGGCAGCACCAGCCATACGGGCGCCCCAAAGCCCACCGGTATCGTCCCCAACACCACCGCCACGAGACCGCACAGCATCGCGTAGGGGAGCTGCGTCTTTACGTGTCGGCTGACCTCGCAGCCAGCACCAACCGAGCTGAGAATGGTGGTGTCAGAGATGGGACTGCAGTGGTCGCCCCAACAAGCTCCGGAGAGCACGGCACCGCTGGCCGCCAATGCAATCATGGGGTCGTCACTCAGGGCAAAGCTCAGCGGCAATGCGATGGGCATCACAATGCCCATCGTGCCGAAGCTGGTGCCTGTCGCGAATGCGGTAGCAGCGCTGACCACGAACACCGCTGTGGGCAGCATCGCGGCGGGGAGAGAATCCCCGAGCAACTCCACCAGATATGCGGCGGCTTGCAGCTCGCCCATCGCGGTGCCCAAGGACCAGGCCAAAAACAGCACGGCCAGGGCCTCAAACAGGGAACCCATGCCGTCCAGGCCCGCGTCGAAGGTGGCCTTGAGCTTGAGCGAGCCGGTGCCCAGGGACAGGATCGCAGCGACCAACATTCCCGCCAGTGAGCCCTTGAGCATGGCGTTGTAGCCGTCGGCGTTGCCCAAGACCTCGAAGAGCGCGGCGCCGGGCTCGGCCGCAGCAGAACCATCGACCCAGAGAACCACACCGGTCACCAGGAGCAGCACGCCGATGGGCACGATGGCCAGTAGAGCACGCCAAGCGGGGTGCTCCGTCGCTGAGGACTCCCCCTCGTCCTGCGGAAGCTCCAAGTTCTCCTCGGCTTGCAGCATGGGCCCAAAGTCCCGTCCTGTAAAAGCGATGGCCCCCACGAACACGATGGTGAACAGGGAGTAGAAGCGGTAGGGAATGCCCTGGATGAAGAAGGCATATGCGTCGACATCGTGAATGCCAGCCGCCGCCAAACCGTCCCCCATCAGTCCGACCTCGTACCCGATCCAGGTGCTGACCAGGGCCACCGAAGCGATGGGCGCGGCCGTGGAATCCACGATGTAGGAGAGCTTCTCTCTGGAGATCTGAAGCTTGTCAGACAGTGCCCGCATCGAGCTGCCGACGATCAAGCAGTTCGCGTAGTCGTCGAAGAAGACGAGCATGCCTGCCAGCCAAGTCACCACCATGCCTCTGCGCCGCGTGGTGGCCACACGGATCAGGACCTGCACCATCGCCGAGGTCCCTCCGCTCTTGCTTAAGATGCCCACCATAGCGGCCACAAAGAGAGAGAAGAGGGTGACTTTTACGTGATCCCGGTCGGCAACGGCGTCCAGTAGCCAGGGGTCAATGACCTGGTAGAGCCCCCCAAAGATGGACCCAGTGACCAAGACCCCGCCCAGCCAGCAAGCCGAGAACAGGCTGAGCAACACATTGCGGGTGCTCAAGGCTAGGACCACCGCCAGCAGAGCGGGGGTCAGGCTTAGGACGGAGGGATCCAATCTACTGCTCGACCGGCTTCATCTCGCCGGACTTGAGACGGCCCCAGTAGTCGTCCAAGGCGCGCTTGACCTTGCCTGAGAGCAGGGCCACACCCAGGATGTTGGGGAAGGCCATGCCCAGAATCATCAGGTCCGAGAAGTCCAAGACGTTCTGCAGTTTGATGACCGAGCCGAAGAACACAAAGAACAGGAAGAGTACCTTGTAGATCATCGAGGAGCCTTCCCCGAACAGGTAGGTCCAGCAGCGCTCGCCGTAGTAGGACCAGCTGATCATGGTGGAGAAAGCAAAGAGCACCACGGCCAGGGACAGGACCAAGGGGAACCAGTCCAAGACCGTGGCAAAAGCAGCCGAGGTCATCAGGACGCCGTCGCCCACGTTGTCGTCGTAGACCCCGGTGATGACCACAACCAGGCCGGTCATCGTGCAGACGATGATGGTGTCGATGAAGGGCTCGAGCAGGGCCACGATGCCCTCGCGAACGGGCTCGTCGGTGGATGCGGCGCTGTGGGCGATGGATGCGGAACCCACGCCGGCCTCGTTGGAGAAGGCCGCCCGTCGGAAGCCCTGAATCAACACGCCCAAGAGCGCGCCAAAGCCAGCTTCGGTCGAGAAGGCGCCGTTCATGATGGTCCCAAAGGCGTTGCCCAGCTCGCTGGCGTTGGCGACGAGGATCCACAGTGCGGCGAGCACGTACACCCCGGTCATCACCGGAACGATGATGCCGGCGACCTTGCCGATGCTCTTGATGCCGCCGATGATCACCAGTCCAACGAGCGCGGCCAAGACCAGCCCGTAGAGCCAGCTGCGTGGGTTCGCGCCGCCTTCGATTGGGCCGACTTGTGTGACGGAAGAGATGCCGACTTGGCTCACGGAGAGCGCGGCGTCAGCGGCCAAGTTGGCCTCGGGAGTGGACACGGTGGCCAGGATGCGCACGGGCGAGGACTGCAGCTCGCCGGCAGCCAGAGTCACAGGAGCCAAGGTCTTGAAGCTCAGATCACCGCTGGTGACCAGGGTGTCTTTGGGGACTGTGATTTCCAGCTCGGAGCGGCTGCGCTCGAACTGCACCTGGCCCTCGGCCTTGGGGGCCAGAACGGGAACAACGTCGGCCACGGCTTGGTAGCTCTGGTTGGCCTGGAACATGTTGCCGCCGCCGAAGCTGCCGCCGATGCACATCACGGCGAATACCACCGCCAGGACCTTGCCCAAACGGCCCATCTTCATCTCAGCCAGGCCGGCGCTCAGGTAGCGCATGGGGCCGCCGGAGACCTGGCCATTGGCGTCGGTCACCCGGTACATCTGCCCCAGGGTGCACTCGGCGAACTTCGAGGACATGCCCAGGAAACCGGCGACAATCATCCAGAAGATCGCGCCGGGTCCACCCACTGCGACCGCCACGGCCACGCCGGCGATGTTGCCCAAGCCGACGGTCGCGGACAGGGCCGAGGAGAGGGCTTGAAAGTGACTGATCTCGCCTTCGTCTTCGGGGTTGTCGTAGAGCCCGCGTGTGACCTGTACGGCGTGGAACAGGCCGCGCAGGTTGATGAAGTTCATGCGCAGGGTGAAAAACACCGCGCCCAAGATCAACCACACCACCACGATGGGCAGGGTGATGGCCTTTGGGTTGGCGACAGGCTCCTCGCTCAAGGCCGGCTCCCCGGTCCAAGCAATAACGGTGCCGTCGTCGATCGAGGCCACCTTGGCTGGACCGTTGAGGGTCAGGATACTGCCGCCTACCGTCAGCGTGGGTCGCCTGTCGGGGGTCTCCTTTACCAGAGGCAGGACGGTCAGCTCGATGCCCAGACCGGTGGCCAGATCCAGGGTGCCGCGGCGCTCTATGATCACAGGCTCCGGAGCCAGGCTTTGGCTCACGTAGTACTCGACGCCGTCCTGTAGAGATGGCTCGGCATTCAGAGCGCCGCTAAAGTCATCCAGCGCCACTAGAGTGCCAGCGTCCAGCAGGGAGATCGGTCCGCCATCGATGACCAGCACGGTGTACGGGGTGTGGTCTGCGATTCGGCTCTCGTAGCCCCAAGCCACAGGCTCCCTCGCACCAATCTCGCGCTCGGCGTAGATGGGAAAGGCCTGCTCAATGGGCATTTCCACAACGGGAACGACCACAAAGTCCTCGCCTTCCACCGCGACAATCTGGTGTCCGTCCACCACCCGGCCCACGTTCTCGGGCACAGGATCCAGGGTCTCGTCGCCCGGATACAGGTCGAAGAACAGCACGGCACCCAGGGGGCTGACCACCCACTTGGCGAACTGTGCATCGGCGCGGTCGAACAGGGACTTTTCCTGGACCTCCGCCTCGAGGGGGAGCGCTTCATCTTGGGCCATGGCAGGGGCGACGATGAGCAGCAGCAGGGTAAGCAGGTGCAGCATGGGTTCTCCGAGGGGCGGGATTATGGCGCAAAGCCGCTCAGAATCAAGGCCGCGTCAGGCTTTGATCGCCCGTGGAGCAGGGATCTCAAAAAAGAAGCGACTGCCAACCCCAAGCTCGGACTCCACCTGCAGCTGACCCCCCATGTGCTGGATCAAGGTGTGACAGAGGTGCAGGCCCAGTCCCACGCCTCCGTGGCGGCGCGTGCTGCTGTTGTCTCTGGGTAAAGGCATGCGAGAGGCTGTGTACATCCTGGCCCTGCGTCGTGAATTTCGCGGCGTTTCCTATCAGGTTGAACAGCACTTGACGTAGGCGAGCGGGGTCGCCGTGCAGCAGGTCGGGCAGCCCGCGGGCGCAGGTTGATGATGAGTGGACGGGTGAGCGCCGCACGCTGAAGCTCGCAGGCCTCCTGGCTCATCGCCTTGGGGTCGAAGGGCAAGCTCTTCAGGGTGAGCCTCTCCGAGGCCAGGCATGCCGTGTCAAAGATGTCATCCAGAATTCGGAGAAGGCCCCAGCCCGACTTGCTGGCCATCTCGGTCAGCGCCTCTTGCTCCGGGTCCAACTCTCCAGCCAAGAGCAGCTCAGTCGCTCCAAGTACGCCGCTGAGAGGCGTCCGTAGCTCATGGCTGATGTTGGCCAGGAAGGTGTCGCGGGTCTACATGGCCAGCCGAAGCTCCTCGGCGGTCTGCTCGAGCTTTTCCTGACGAAGCTCCGCCCTTTGCCAGACCGTGTGCATGACCTCAAACAGACCGCCGGAGAGGATGGCTACGCAAGTCATCAGAGCAGCAATCATTGACAGCTGCTCGGCGCTGCATCCCCCCAGCGTGCAGCCCAGGAGCGGCGCGCTGACGAAGACCATGCTGGAGAAGACGCGCGCTTGATGGGTTCGGGCCAGGGCGCCCATAAAACAGGTGTTGATCCCCAGAAGCCATCCAGGGGTGTCCGGACCCGCAACCCAGGCCATCACCAGGACTGTGAGCCCATTGCAGAGGTGTCGGGTGAGGCCCTCTGGGCTCGCCGTTGGGTTTGTGCGGCTCGCGCTGCTGATCGCGAGATTACCAGCTACGTACACCGCGCCCACGGCCAGGCAGGCCCAGGGTCGATCACTCAAGATCGCTGTGGTGGGGCGGTGAATGGCACCCTTGGGCTGTCCTGGTGGAAGGTCGGAACACTTACTGGGCTTGGGTTCGTTTCAGGGAGGGCCAGTAGGCTAAGGCGTGGCGAAGACTATCCAGGGTGAGCGGCTTGGGCAGAACGTCATCCATGCCGGCCTTTTCGCAGAGGGTGCGCTCTGCCTGGGTGACCCCTGCCGTCAGCGCCAGCACCGGGAGAGTCATTCCGCGGGCCCTGAGACGGCGCGTAGCTTCGAACCCATCCATGCCAGGCATTCGGCAGTCCATCAGGACCAGGTCGAATTGCTCCTGTTCCAGTGTGTCCAGTGCCTTTTGACCATCATCTTCAGTACGGCAGGTGCAACCGAGGGTCTCAATCATGCGTCGAGCAACCAAGATATTGACGAGATTGTCGTCGACGAGCAGCACATGGTAGGTCTTCGTTTCAGGATGCTGCGGCTCGGCAACCGTCGGCGTTAGCACGCTGGCTGGGGCCTGGATCTCGAAGAAGAATTCCGAGCCGGTCCCCAAGATGGAGCGCACCTGCAGGGTGCCATCCATCTTCTCTACCAGTCGCTTGCAGATGGTCAGTCCCAAGCCTGTGCCGCCGTAGCGTCGGGTGGTCCCGGCTTCCGCCTGGGTGAAGGGCTCAAAGAGGTGCTCGAGGTATTCATCTGCGATGCCGATGCCGGAGTCGCGGACCATGATTAGGAGGCGGTCGTCGCTCCAAGTCAGGTGCACTCCCACTAGGCCGTGGTCGGTGAACTTGATGGCGTTGCCCACCAGATTGAGTAGGACCTGCCGGACCCGCGCTGGATCGCCGAGCACGGACTCGGGGAGAGATTCCTGGGTGACGCGAAGCTTCAGATCCTCCTTCCGAGTGCTGGCTCTCAGCAGGTTGACCACCGACTCTGCTATCTGACCTGGGTTGAAGGGGACGCTCTCCAGTTGGATCGCTCCTGCATCCAGCTTGGCGGTGTCCAAGATGTCGTTGAGAACCTGCAGCAGCCCTGTTCCAGACTGCTTGACTGTGGCCAACATCTGACGCTGGTCGTGGTCCAGACGGGTATGGCTGAGGACCTCCGCCATGCCTAGAACCCCGTTGAGAGGAGTGCGTACCTCGTGGGACATTGTGGCTAAAAAAGCCTGGCGTGAAGCCAAGGCGCGGACGAGCTCCTTGTTGTTGGCTTCTGCCTCGTCTTGGCGCCTCTCTAGGCTGCGGGTAGTCCGCAATAGAGCGTTGAAGAGCGTTAAGCTGATCACGCTGATGCTGGTCAGCGCCAAGCCCGCGGCAACAATCTCATGCGGGTCTACCCCTACCCAAGCCATGCCAGCCAGAGTGGCCAGGATGTTGGTGGAAACTGCATAGATACGCTGGGTGCGGTATGGTGAGAATACAGCCCCAAAGCAAGTTAGTAGGCCAAGAATCCAGATAAAGGAATCTGGGCCGCAAGCTAAGCTGATAGCGAACAGGCTGCCCGAATTGACCAGAATCCGGAGGTGGCCCCCCTTCTCTATCCATGGCCAGGGACTGCGCAGGACGCTTATGGTTATGTTTCCGAAGACTTGGCCTAGTTGGATGGCAAAGGCCCACCAGGTGTGTTCCGCGTGCCAGATGACAAAGCCACCCATGGCCATCGACGGACCTGCGAGGACTAGGTAGAGCCGCCTGAGCCACTCTTCTTTGAACTCGGGCGACATCGCCAAGTCACTGTCCCTGTCGCTTCCCAACTTCGCACCCATTAAACGATCAACTCTGAGTAACGGATCCTGTAGGAAGAACTTGAAACAGTTCAGTCTGCACTGTTGATTGCTGGTGCTCAGGGGATAGTGCAGGCGTGCCCGGAGGCCCCGTGTTTGCCCTGTTTTTGATTGCGTGTGGTGCCCTGAAAATTGGAGTTCAGGTTGGGGAGCGTTGTGAGAGTCCGTGTGCAGTCGCCCTCCAGCATCCGCTGCTTCCAGATGGCCAGGAGTTTGCCACATTCACCCTGCAAGATGGCGACCTGGTGACCGCCGCCCAGGCGGACCTGGGCTCAGTCACCCTGCTGCACCCAAGGGGCAGAAAGGGCATGGCCTTGGCCGAGTCCATCCTGCATGGTGAGACCCCCGCGGCGATGGCCGATATGTGGGTGCTGGTTATGGACGCTCAGGGTGTTGTGCACGAGCACGGTGTCCGCCCGGAAGGCATTCGGGATCTGAAGCTGAACCCATAGAACGGAGTTCTCTGTGTCTTTGCATACCCCAAAGCCCTGGGACGCTGTCGCGTCTGGCTACGCCGAGACCACGGCTGGAATCACGGCTGTATTCTCTCAGCAGGCCCTGGATTGGCTGGCGGCGGGCCCCCAGGACCACATCTTGGATCTGGCCACCGGCCCTGGAACCTTAGCTCGGCTTGCCGCGCCTGGGGTGGCGCGGGTCAGCGCAGTGGACTTCTCCCCGGAGATGCTTCGGATCTGCCGGCGGCAGGTCGCCGGTTTGAACGTGGATGTCTTGGAGATGGACGGCCAGGATTTACCCTTTGAAGACCAATTTGATGCTGCCTTTTCGATGTTTGGGCTGGTCTTTTTTCCGGACCGTCTGGCGGGCCTTCGCTCGATGCGCCGCGCTCTGCGCCCAGGGGCCTGGGGCTGCATCAGCAGCTGGCTACCGCCACAGCGCTCGACGGGTATGATTCAAGCCATGGGGGCTGTCTCTGCTGCGCTGCCCGACTGGCATCCTGGCCAGACGGAGCGGGCGGTCTGGGACAACCCGGAGATCCTGCGTCAGGCCTTTGAAGATTCCGGCTTCTCCGACATCGAGGTGGAGGAGCGGCAGATGTTCGTCGAGGGCGACGTCACCCCAGAGCGGGCTTGGCGCGCCATTGCCCAAGGCTTTGCACCGCTGGCCCTGGCCCGTCAGACCATGGCCCATGATGCTTGGCAGGCCGCGGAGGAGCGGGGTCTGGCTTGGCTCGCCGGGAACTCCGAGTCCTCCCAGAGCTATCTGGCTCTCCTTGTTCGGGGCCGCGCCTAGGCGGCCTTGGCTCGGCAGGCTTTGGCCTCCTGGGGCAGTCCCATCTCTTCGAGCAGCTGGGCCGCGAGGTGCCAGCCGGCCAGCCAGCCACCGTTGGCCTTGAGGAGCTCGCTCAGCTGTAGAAAGGCGCTCTTTGACTCTCCCTTTCGGCGGGTCCGCTGCACGTTGATGAGCGCCTTGACCATTGGACCCACGTTCAGGGGAATACCAGCGCGGCTGCGCTTGGGCAGGGGCCACCCCATGGCGACGGCGGTGACCAGCAGTGCCTGGTGACCGGGTATCTCGGGCAGCCAGGCCGGGCTGGGAAGCGCCGGTGTGTGCCACTGGGGTGCGGAGCTCAGGGCCAGATGCAAGGGTCCGGAGCTCTCAACCCAGAGGGCGGGCTGCTCTCTGCTGCCATAGTGGCCTTCCCAGAACAGGCGCACTTCGCCAAGAGGGTCTGCCGGAACCTGCAGATCCACCCACAGATCGTGGCTCTCGGCCCGCTGGCCTAGCAGGACTTGCAGGCTGCCAGGATCGCCATCGTGCACCACATACAGGGCAGAGCTGGGCTGGGCGGCGCGAGAGGGAAGCCCAGCTTGCCCGCGGATCCAGGCTTGTCTGGGAGTGTGGGGTCCAGGGTGCTTGGCGAGCAGGTTTTGAGCCTCTTCGTGCAGTCCTCGCTGGTGCGCACCCAGTGCCCAGGAGTGGGCCAGGTCCGAATCCTTGTGGGATGCGGTCGCCATTCTGCGGCGGAACACGGGCTGTACAAAGCTCCTGAAGCGCGCCTGGTGGGTCGCCTTGTCCGACTTGCGCCACTGGTCGGCCGCAGAGCCCCGCAGGCCGTCGTGGACCCGGTAGAGAAAGGTGGCCAGGGGCAGGCTGCCGAAGGGGCCGAGCTGTGCCAAACGCAGGAACATGTCCATGTCCTGGCCGCGCACCATGCTGGGGTCGTACTCACCGGCTTGAGCCTGGGCGCTGCGGCGGATGAGACAGGCGCCCGGCATGCCTGGAATCAGGGTCAGGCAGCCGTGGACGCTGTGGCTGGGGGGGAGACGTGTGGCCGGTTTCCAGTCTCCGGGCAGGCCGGTCTCGCCGTCAAAGACGATGGTGTCCCCAAACACGCAGCTCAGGTTGGGGTTGGAGAACAGGGCGTGGGCCAGCAGAACGATGGCCCCCGGTAGCAGCATGTCGTCGTCGTCCAGGACGAGCAGAGCCTGTCCGGTACAGGCGGCAATTCCCGCGTTCAGAGCGCTTGGCTTGCCCTGGTTTTCCTGGTGCAGCACCACCAGGTCGTCTTGGGTTTCCAGCCAGGCTTGGGTGCCGTCTTGGCTGCCGTCGTTGACAACCAAGATCTCGCAGGGCCAGCCCTGGGCCCGTGCGCTGGCCACGGCCTGTGGAAGCAGATCGGCCCGGTTGTAGGTGCAGATCAGGATGGTGACCTTGGGTCCGAGTCTGGCGGTCTGCGGCAGGGTGCCGGGGGGCTGAGTGCCGGGGGGCTGAGTGCCGGGGGGCTGAGTGCCGGGGGGCTGCATTCCAGTGAGGCTCAGGTCCGGCAGAACACGGCTCTCGCAGTCTCCCCGGGCGATGGGGGGC
>JBLHMA010000023.1:0-27334 GCA_047621545.1 Cognaticolwellia sp.
TTGCGTTGGCCCGCTGAGGGGGCCTTGGTCTGACCTTGACTGCGGTAGGATGCGACCGATGCCTTCTTCGAGTTTTCGGATTGGTGTGAGGCCAGGATCCTCTCGGAACTCTGGGGCGAGCCGATGTTTGAGACCAAGACTCGCATCGGCGCCAAGCACATCGGTGGCCACGGAGACTTGGTCGCTGAGGAGGTCTACCGCGGCTACCAGAGCGGGATCGCGCCTAGCTGTGAGTGGGGTGATGTGAGCTACGGCTACGAGTATGCCGTGGTCTTGGGCAAGCACTGGGGTATGTCGGTGAGCGACACCAAGAGCACGATTGTGAGCAAGATCCGCATGGGAGACCGGCCCTACTTGCAGCAAGAGCTGGGCGCAGCCCTACGCCCGCTGACTGGGACCCCCTCGTGGACCCTACATGCTTCATACACTTGGGAATCCCTTGACCTCGCTCGGGGTAGAGTGGGTCATCTGGAGACCCCACAATGAACTTGACCAAGACCCTGAAGCGAAAGCTGCCCGCACTCACCCTGCTCCTCGCCCTGATCGGACTGCCGCAGACGGCCAGCGCCGAATCCGAGCCGCAGCAGGACATGAGTGCCTTCTTCGCCAGCAGCTTTGACTACTGCGATGCCAAGCTTATGGCTGGGTTTTGGGGCGAGGGTGTCTCCGAGGCCAAGGGCACCATCTCCTACAAGCTGGGGATTGGTGGCGAAGACCTGGTGCGCTCCTCGCTGAAGATGGCGCGTGAAAAGGCCCTGCAGACCAGCTCGCCGACCTGCTCGATCTACGAGATGGGCTACGCGCCCGCAGACGCGGAGGCCCTGGCCAAGTACTTCAACTACAGCAGCACCTCCGAGGCCAAGGCCGCGATGTTCAACAAGATGTTGAACCAAGGCGAGCCAGCTCTGATCGAGGTTCTCAAGGCCGCGGGCGCACCAAGCGTGTCGGTCAAGCCGGCAGCACCGGCCATCACGGACCCTTTCCAGGCCTTCATGGCCAGCCGCTTTGACTACTGCGATGCCAAGGTGCTCGGAGAGCTCTGGAGTGTGCCGGTCGATGAGTCCAAGACCCGCATCGGAACCAAGATGATCTCGGGCTACGAGACCATCGTGTCCTCGGAGCTGGATCAGGCCTTTGGGACCGCCGGTCACGTCGAGTGCGTCTGGCCGGAGCTGGACTACAGCTACACGGATGCCGAAGCCATGGCTGCAGTCTGGGGTCATTCGACCGAGGAGGCCAAGACGCGCATGACCCGCAAGGTGAACTTCGGCAACCGCGTGCTGCTGGACCGGATGGTCAAAGAAGCGACACAGGGAAAGTAGGTGCTGCTGGCCCTGGCTACCTTGGCTTGTCTCAAGTCATCCCCACCGGACGCTGTGAGTTCGCCCGCCGCTCAGGTCACTGTTTCAGGACAGTGTCCATGGGTTTGGCAGGACTCTGTACTGAGCGATGGAGAGTGGGCTGGGGCTGAGGCGGTGCAGGTGATCAACGTCAACGGGGACGCGGCCCCGGATCTGCTCGCCGATCTGGGGGCCTGTGGCAACTACGGAGACTGCCTGTATGCGGTGCTTGAGTCCTGCGGGAACGGCAGCTTCCAGGCCCGCTGGGGACCGGAGTACGCGCAGTACGTCGAGGTGCTTGGCAGTGCACCCTTGGTGTTGCAGTTCGGTGGGCGCTCGGCTCAGCCGGGCTGTGATGTGCCGAGCGAGCGGACCATGAGTTGGGTGGACGGCCAATGGAAGGACCAAGGCACCTGCTACGGGGTGGGGTCCTGGGACGCAGAGAGCTGCGGAGAGGCTCCTGAGCCCCGCTGTGGAGAGACTGAGGGCTCGGTGCTCGCCTGCACCTACAAGCTGCTGGGGGCTCACTGGGGGCTGGAAGAGAGTCAGGTTCGCCACCGGATGCGTGAGCGCTACGAGGCGGGACAGGCATCGTCGATCTTTACGGCTCTCGAGAGCCTCTCAAGAGAGGCGGGGATCCCCTGGGCGATAGAGCCCCAGGTGGTGCTCTACGAGGACGGGTACTCGGCATGTGACGCAGCTCAGGTCAAAGCGACCCTCGGTGTGGCAGCGCCGGAGGAGCGCATGCGGGACATGCTGCTCGCTGGAGAGCGTTTGGACTTGGATGCGCTGCTTAAGATTGCCTACGCGGGCGACCCGGTGCCCTGCGCCTTTCATCAGACGGAGTTCTCGGCCGCCGACTACAAGCAGCTCGGTGCGTCCTGGGGGCTGACACCGGACTTGGCAGCGTTGCGTGTGGCGGAGCTGGTCAGTACTGGGCAAAAGGCTCAGGTACTCCGGGTACTGCCATGAAGGGCACTGCTATGAAGGGCCCTGCCATGAAGGGCCCTGCCATGAGCGCCCTAGAACGCCTGCCCACCCGTTTGGGTTGGGAGCTGGAGCTAATGGCACCCGCTGGGGCCACCCGCTTGGATCTGGCCCAAGCGTTGGCTGTTCAGCTGGGGGCCAGCGTGCACCGCATCTGGTTGCCCCAGTCCGAGCCCAGCTTGGTGCCCAATCAGCCGGTGTTCGAGAACCTGACGCTGGGCTTTGAGCTGCGGGACGCGCAGGGAGACTGGCTGCTGCGGTGCGTGGACGACCTGACCCTGCAAGGTGGCTTGGACCGCAAGGCCCGACCGGTTGCCGGCTGGTACCGAATCGTGAGCGATGATCTGCGCCTGCTGCACCTGATCGCGCGACACTGTGATGCAGAGGCGCCCTTGGAGCACGTCCTGGAGCCCGTCGCTGAGATCTTCGGCAGCCAGGTGACCCAGGGCCCAGGCGGTATGCGCCGCATCGCCGATCCCAATGACCTGCCCATTGCCATCGGCGCACCCCTGCCGGGGGAGCGGCACCGGCCCTGTGAGGTGGTCTCAGCTCCCCTGGGGGCCGCGCGTTCGCGAGAGCTTCTGGGCCTGGTGTGCGCACAGGCCCAAGCGCTGGGTTTTACAGTGCCCGCAGAGAGCGCCACCCACCTGCACCTAGACGCCTCCCTGATTCAAGACGCTCGGGTGGTGGCCAACCTGGTGGCCCTCTGGCAGCGCTGGGGTGAGCGCATCAAGCAGCAGGTCCAGACCAACCCGCGCTGCGTGCGCTTGGGTCCCTTTGAAGATGCGGTGCTCGATGTGGTGCGTCAGCCGGACTTTGTGGGCCTGGATTGGGAGGCCGCGCAAGAGCGCCTAAAAAAGGCCCGACCCAGCAAGTACCGGGACATCAACCTGCGCAATGCGGTCTTTCCCTTCCTGGGCAAGCCCACCGTTGAGATGCGGGTGCTGCCGACCTCGCTGGATGCTGAGCAGGTCTGGCAGGGCTTAGAGGCGATGGGGGCGGTTGTTGAAATGGCCCGTCAGGGGCGGATTCCGGAGAGCCAAGGGGAGCTGGACGGTGCGTTGGGCTTTTAGAGCAACGCGCGACAAGCAACCGGGATCGAACGCTCCACTCGCAGAAAGCAAGTCGGGTTCAACGCCTCACTTTGGGGCCGTTTGGGGCCGGATTGGGCGCGAACTGCAGCGAAAACCACCGAATCAGGGCCCAAGACCGAAGAACTGGAGCGTTGAACCCCTCTTGCTTCGAGCACCTGCCGCGTTGAGCCCCGCTTGCTTGTACGAGGGTGTCGAACTGGCCGGACAGGTGTCGAAAACCGGACACCCGTGTCCCTCGAGAGCGCCTGCAGTTGCGCCTTTGGCGCTGGCACGGCCTGTGCACCTCAGCTGGAAGATGTACCACTACGTCGCCCGCACCCGCCAAGGCTTGCTCTTCCACAGCCCCGCTCAGGCCAGGCGCCTCTGGCAGACGCTAGCCCTTCCTGGCCTGAGCGCTCTGTGTTTGATGCCCAATCACCTGCACCTGCAGCACCCTCGGAGGCTGGCGGGTCTGAGTCAGACCTTGGCCGGCTATTCCCGTTGGCTCAACTATCAGCGCGGGCACCACGGCTCCCTGCTTGCTCCCTTGCCGCCGCCGACTTGGGCAGAAGGGGAGCAGAAAGTGCGACGAGATGCGCGCTACATCCACTTGAACCCTTGCCGGGCGGGCCTGGTGAGAGACCCGCTGGCATGGCCCTGGTCGACCTACCGGGACCGCATCGGCCTTTCGCTCCAACCCGCGGTCAGGAGGTCGTGGGATCCAGAGCGGCTGCACGGCTACGTCTCCGCCGACCCCAGCGTCCATGTGCAAGGCACTCCGCTTCCAAGAGCGGGCGGCGTCGTCGACCGCTGGGCGCTTCAGGCTGCTGTCTCAGAGTTGATGCGTGTTCCCTTGACAGCGCTGAGTCAACGCGGCGATGCACGACGCCTCTGGATGCAGGCCGTCAAAGAGCTCAGCGATGTCCCCACAGCTCAGCTGGCCAAGTCTCTTGGAGTCGCCCGGTCCACCCTGCAGCGACTTCCACCCCCTCCCTCGGAGCGCTTGGAGCTCATCCTGCGCATCGCCGGCGACCCACGCTTTCCGGGTATCTAAAGGCAACTCGGTGCCGACCCGGATCAGAGACACCACGCCGGACTCACCACAACCTCCGGCTCCGCACAATCCAGGGCATCTGCACTCCGCGTCAAGCTCGGCTGCACCCCCGCGTCCACTTCAAATGCAAACGCCAGACCGGCGCCCGAATCCAGGCCCGGATGGGTCCACTGTTGCAGGATGCGGTCTCCATCCCACAAGGTCACGCTGCCAGCCTGGGCGCTCATGGTGCCGTAGTTGGCCAGGATCACCTCACCGACCACCCGCTCCGTGCACTCCAGCTCGCAGACGGCATCAAAGCTGAGCTGCAGGTCTACCCCCGGCGAGGACAGACCGGGCCAGGCCCGAAAGCTGCCATCTCCAGCGCTCAGAGCGTGCTGTGGCCAGGCCAGAGGCCCCTGGGGCCAGCTGTTGGACTCCAAGACCGCCAGACCGGTGTAGCTGCGCTCAGAGTCGTTGGGATTCTCCGAGCGGGCGACCATCAGCTCTGCGTGTCCATCCCCGTCTATGTCGGCAAAAGTGGCGTACTCCACAGTGGTCCAGTTGCCGTGGTTCTCGTAGGTCCACAGGGCCTGGCCCTGGGGACCGAAGGCGCGCACTGCGACCTCGTCGGCGAGCACCAATTCTGGGTGGCCATCCCCAGAGAGGTCGAAGGCGCTCAAGGCCGTGATTCCAGTGGAAGAGTCCACTGTAGCTGCCTGCCAGAGCAGCTCTCCTGAGCCACTGAACACCGACAAGGCGGCGCCCGCGCTCACCGCGATCTCATGGGCGCCATCGCCATCCAAGTCCGCCAGAGTCGGGGGGCCGCCTTGGGTGGATTCAGCGCCGGGCAGGTCCACGCTCCACCGCACCCCATCGGCGCTCTGAACCCGAAGCTTTCCACCGCCGGAGACCACCACTTCGTCTAGGCCGTCCCCGTCCACATCGCCCACGCCGACAAAGCCGTCCAGCTCCTCCAGCGACCAGAGGGTCTGGCCCTGCGCATCAAAGGCGCCGTCGCCGACCAGCACCTCCAGGAGGCCGTCTCCGTCCAGGTCTGCGGCCACCGGCGTGGCGCCGTAGCTGCCCGGGGTGCCCTTGCCCAAGGTGCCGATGCCCAGAGTCTCGCCCGTGTGGGAGACCACCGCGCGGCCCACCAGCACCTCCAGAGTGCCGTCGCCGTCCAGGTCGGCCAGGGTGGGGTTGGCCGAGTAGCCGACATCGCTGGCAAAGGTCTGAGAGCGCCAGAGCTCGGTGCCGCTCCAGTCAAAGGCGATGGCCTGGCCGGTGGTGCTGACACCCACGACCTCTAGAGCGCCGTCCCCGTCCAGGTCTCCGAGTGCCAAGCCTGAGCTGCCCTCCAGGTCGGTGTTCGCGATGGAGACCAGCACTTCTCCGGTGGCCCCGTCCAGGGCGCGAAGCACGCCGCCCTTGTACCAAGAACGCCCCTCAAAGCTTACAAACCAGACCCGGTTCTCCGCCGCCACCGGCGCCATCATCACCATCTTGGCGGCGGGCTTGTGCAGGAAGGTGGGCACCTCCCAAGCGAGGGTGGGTGGCGTGTGACCGCGGGGTGGGCGCTGGCACTCGGCGATGGCCACCGTGGGGTTCACCGGCTGCGTGTCTGGGCACTCCGCTTCCACGGCGGTGTCTTGGGGCGTGATGATGCCTGGATCTGGGTCGTCGACGCGGTCTTGAACACCGGTCTCAATGCAGGCCAAAAGCAGAAACATGCCCATTGGGGTCAGTGTGGCCGCGATGTTGCGGGTTTGAAGGCGCGCACGTGCGGATTCATGGGGTCTCCGGGGGATTGCCTTGGAGCGATGCACTTCCCGTGCCAGGCAGCAGGTAGCCGGCAACCAAGAGAATCAGCTCCCGCTCAACGGCTGGGTCCTCCAGCTTGTCGGGGTGCTGCATCAGGCTGCGGTGCACGACGGCCTCGACCGCGAAGACAATGACCTCGGCGACGAGTCGAGGATTCTCCATGGGACGCAGGGCCGGTGCCTGCACCCGAAAGTAGGCTTCGAGGGCCTGGATCGCTCGGGTGTCTAAAGTAAGCAGTTCCGCGGCCTGCTCGAGTCCCCCAAGCTGGCTGATCAAGAGCATGTGCAGCTCAGGCTGTACCCGATGCGAGGCCACCAGAGCCCGCACCGCCTGCTGAATCAACACCTGGGGTGTGCTGCCCATGGACAGGGAAAAGAGCTGGGAGAAGGAAGCGTTCTGAGCGCTCACGTGCCGCTCGATTAGGGCGTGAAACAGCGCATCCTTGTTGGGGAAGTACTGGTAGAGGGAGCCCACACTGACCCCGGCCCGCTTGGCGATGCGGTTCGTGCTGGACTTGGCGTAGCCCCATTCGGCCAGAACCTGAGCGGTGGCCTGCAGGATCACGTCGACGGTGTCGTGGGAGCGCTGCTGACGCGGGGTTCTACGTGGACTTTGGGTGGGTGGTGTGGACACGACAGTCCTCTTGAAACGCGAGTTGGAAAGGTGAGCAAGAGCTCATATCTTGAATGTGAACAAACGCTCATCTTCTGGAGTTCAACATGCGCCGTGCCCTGATGCTCATCCGCTTTCTTCACCACTTCGCCAAGGTGGTGCGAGACCCCTCCAAGCTCGACGACATCCTGGCCTTTGTCGCAGGTTTTGAGGAGCCTGAGTTCATCGCGCCCATGACTGAGCACTTTGCCCGCAGCCCCAGAGCTGCGATTGCTTTGCAGAGCCGGCCCCGGGTAGGTTTGATCGACCTGGACGCTCTGGCCCAGCTGCCAGAAGGCACCTTGGGCCACGCTTTTGCCACCCATATGCGAGAGTCCGGCCTGGATCCCTCCGCGATCCCCGTGCTGCCAGCCAATGACCAGGTCTCCTACACCTTTGCCCACCTGCACGAGGTGCACGACATCTGGCATGTGGTCACCGGATTCGGTACCGATACGGCCGGCGAGCTGGGCCTGCAAGCCTTTAACGCCGCCCAGTTTCCCACCCGCTTGGGCATTGCGCTTATCGCCGGCGGGCTGCTCAACGCGCTGCTCTTTGAGTGGGAGGATCGACAGGCGCGAATGGACGAGATCAGCCGAGGCTGGAACTTGGGTCGCAGCACCCCCCATCTCTTTGGAGTGGACTGGGCGCGGCACTGGGCGGCCCCGCTCGAGGCGCTCAGAGATCGGCTTGGTGTGCGTACGTCTGCCCCAGACCCTCTCTTCCGTTGAGGCGATTTGATGCGTCGGGAACAGGCGTACGGCAATACCCTATGGACGTGTCAACACCCTGAAAAGATTACGTGGAAGCTCACCTTTCTGAGCGTCCTTCGACCTCTCAGTTATTCATTCCGCTCTGTACAACTCCATGTAAGAAAAGTGAAAGTATGTCGGCCTAAAGTTTTGGCCAGGATGGTCGAGGTGGTCTCTGATGCCCTTTATGTCCCTCTTGCTAACAGTCGTCGCATGTGTCGATGAGCAGCCTCTTTTGGAGGACCTGGATTCGGGCGGAATGGCGTGTGCTTTCCTGAGTCCGGAGAGCGGCTCTTTTGGTCCCTTGGGCCAAGATCTGGATGTTCAAGGGGAGATCTGGGAGTTGAGCGGCAGCCCGGAAGATCTGGACTTGGCCCTGAGCAGTGACCTGGATGGAGAGCTTGGCGTAGCCCAGATCAACGCGGACGGGACTTTCTCCTGGGCTTGTGAGGATCTGAGCGTCGGCACCCACCGCATTCAGCTCTTGGCGACCCATGCCTCCGGTACCTCCTGCGAGAAAGAGCTGCTCTACAGTGTCGGTACTCCGCCTACTGCAGAGATCGTTCATCCCATCAACGACAGTGTCTTGGATGCGGTGGAGTTGGTGCTGCGTGGCACCGCTCGGGACGACCAAGACGCCCCCGGTCAGCTGGACGCTCTCTGGCTCCTGGACGGTGAGATCGAGCTGGGTTGGATGACTCCGGATGAGTTCGGTGAGCTGGACCTGAGCATCGCTGCGCCGGAGTCCGGCTTGCACAGCCTGACCTTGCGGGTGGTGGACCCCATGGGCTTGTACGCCGAGTCCGAGGTACGCGTGTTGCTCGACGCGGTGCCTAGCAGGCCGGTTGTGGGCATCATCCCAGATCCTGCCACCGCCGCTGACGACTTGGAGGGGCTGATCCTGGAGGAGGGCATAGACCTGGAAGGGGAGGCGGTTCTCTACAGCTACGAGTGGTGGGTGGATGGCCAAGACTCTGGGCTGCGTACCACGGATGTGCCCTCGAATCGCTTGCTGCGAGACCAGAGCTGGGAGCTGCGTGTCACACCCACAGATGGCGCCCGAATCGGTGAGACAGCCACGGCCACGACCACCATCGGGAATGCGGTACCCACATTAGAGAGCGCGGTGCTGGGGCCTGACCCCGCCAGTCGAGAGCAGAGCCTGACCTGCACCCCGGGTCTGGCTGTAGATGCCGACTCGGATGCCTTGTTTTTCGCCTACTCTTGGAAGGTGGATGGCGCGACCATTCCCCGAAACGGCGAGACGCTAAACCCCCGGGACTTTGCCAAGGGGGAGTCGGTAGAGTGCTTTGTGCAGCCCGATGATGCGCGCACCTTGGGCCTTGGGGTGACCTCCAACGCGGTCATGATTCAGAACGCCATACCGATGATCTCGGGTGTGCTCTTGGGAACGGGCGCTGTGTACGCCGACAGTGAGCTGAGCTGCAGCGTCTCGGCCAGTGACCCCGACACCCTTGACACCTTGACCTGGTCCTACGACTGGAGTGTAGACAGCGTCAGCTTAGGCCTGGACCAGGCGACTTTGAGCGGGGCTTTCGTCAAGGGCAACAGTGTGGTCTGCACGGGTACGGTGAGTGATGGATCGGACAGCAACAGCATGGCCTCGACGGCGGTTGTGGTGGCCAATACGGCTCCCAGCGCACCGGTTGCCAGTGTGAATAGTGGGGCTTCTGCGGCGGAGGACCTTCTCTGCTCCTTGGACACTGCTGCGACGGACATCGACGGCGACTCGGTCAGCTACAGCGCGCAGTGGTTCAAGGATGGGCGCAGCTACGGTGGCAGTACGCTGACTGTGAGCCTGAGCGGCGACTCCATTCCGGCCAGCAACACGGCCGCCGGGGACCTGTTCAGCTGCCAGATCCAGGCAAGCGACGGCAGCGACACCGCTCTGAGCGCCTCGGTGAACGCGACGGTCGCGCCCTAAGCCCTTCACCAAGGGTTCCCGCAGTCCCCGGGCCGCGTTAGCCGAGCGCCATGGACCAACCCATTCCCATCCTCGCTCGCGGCCGCGAGTGGGTCGTTGTCGCAAAGCCCCCACGCATCATCTGCCACCGTAACAAGCAAGCGCGCAAGGCCCGCGCGATGCTTCAGCGGGTGCGTGATCAGCTCGGCAAGCGGGTGTACTTGGTGCACCGGCTGGACCGGAACACCAGCGGCTGCATGATTATCGCCACCGACAACAACGTGGCCGGTCAGCTGCACAGCGCCTTGGGCAAGGGCCAGAAGACCTACGTGGCTTTTGTTCGGGGCTACTTTGACCACGAGGGCGTGATCACGGTGGACACCGAGATTCCCAGTCCACGCGGCAGTCAGACGGCGCTCTCCAAGGTCAGCTGCATCGGGCGCTCCCACGAGCCACGGTGCTCCTTGCTTCGGGTCCAGCCCAAGACCGGCCGTCACCATCAGGTTCGGCGTCATGTGCGGGATCTGCACCACCCCGTACTGGGCGATCGTGAGCATGGGGACCACCGGGAGAGCCGGATTTGGCGTGAAGAGCACGGCCTGTCTCGCTTGGGGTTGCACGCCTTGCGCATTGAGATGGACCTGCCGGAGGGCGGCCGGCTCAGCGTGACCTCGCCGCTCTATGCGGATCACCAGGCGGTGTTCGAAAAGCTGCCATTTTGGCAGGACGCGGTTGCACAAGAACCAGCCCTGGCTCTCCCCCCCATCCACTGGGAAGGCGAGGACGGTATGGACGCACCCAGTCACGATGAGGTCGGTGACTGACAGTAGACACTCCCTATTCGGCGCCCGGAGTCACCGTGGAGCCCGGCATCTCTACAGTACGGTGAGCAGCTGGCTCTCCATGCGGCCGCCCAGAATGGCGCTGTGATGGTGGACATCATCCCAACGCAAAACCCCTTCTCTGAGTTCGTAGAGAACTATGAGAAAGGATCTTGGCTTGCAGGGAGCAGCAGTCAGTAGCTGTCCGAAGTAGTCTCACGGTTCAGGTGAGCGGTTCGTTTATCAGTGGACGACTTCGTCCGCTGGGGTCTCTCCTGGGTAGTGGTAGGTGCTCTGCACGCTGCCATCGGAGCGGTGGATGACCAGCACTGCGCCCAGGGTCCGGGCGGCTTCGCGGGCCAAGTCGACGGCCTCTACCTTGGAGCTATAGGCCGGGCCGGTGAGTTCAGGCTCGGCCACGCTCTCAACGCGTGCGGGGCCGTGTTCCCAGAACAGGGCCCACTGACTCCCCTCGTTGGTCTCGGAGTGAACCGGAGTGGGAAAGACATGCACCCGTCTGGAGGTGGGCATTTCGTCCGTGAGCCAGGACTCCATCTTATCCCAGATCTTGTTGGGCAGTCTCTCTAGGCCGCTATCCAGTCGCTCTTTGAGGGCTTCGAGGGAGACCTTAAAGTCGTCTTGGTCTTGCATGCGTGCTTCCTGTGTGATGAATTCAACAATCATTGTGTTTCCTACTGTTCTGTGGAGTCTGTACGTGTCTCTTGGCGGGTGCCAAGAGACAGGAGCCAGAGAAGTTAGACGTTGGCCGCGACGGGTGTGCCCTGGGGCACGGGCAGGGTCATAGAGTCGTGTAGGGAGGGCATTGTCTTGGAGTCAGCGTCGGCCACAGCCGGGTCGCCGGTGATTGGGATGTGGCTGCGCAGCATCCACAGATCGGTCTCAATCTGGGTCAGGACAGAGACCAGCAGGTCGGCCGTGGGCGGGTCCTGGGTCTGCTCCGCTAGTTTGTGCGTCTCACGCAGCATGGCGCTGTGTTTGGCCAAGTTCTCCGCGACGCAGCGAATGGCGGTCTGGCCGCTCAGGAATCCCTCCGGCATGGGGTGGAAGGTCTCCTCGGCGGTCATCGTGACGTTGGCCGGCTTGCCCAGGGCTCCTGCGCGCTCGGCCAGCTGGTCAGCGTGGCGGCGCAGGTGGTCTGATAGGTCGTCAAAGAGTGAATGGCGACTGCTGAACCATGGGCCCCGCAGGTTCCAGTGAGCGATCCGAGTGTGCTCGAAGAGCTGCCGGGTGTGGACCAGTCGTTGGTCCAAAGCATGGGCCAGCTGCGCCTTGGCGTTCTCGGTGAGAGGGATGGACATGGAGTTGGTGTGGGATTGGATAGAGGCTCCGGTGTTGTGGGGACTGGGTGTGCCGGCGTCTCGGGAGCAAATCTCCCGGGCCGGCTGGCCAGCGTGCCCTTGTTCAAGGTCACAACTCCCCTTTGCGTTAGTTTGCCCAGACCACAAGGCCCGCCCCATGCAGAATCCCTACCAAGCACCGCAGAGTGCTGCGCCGAAACAGATTCTGGAGCGGACCTGGCACGCCGAGCCGTCCGTGAACACCGACCTAAAGACGGTCTGGGGCTGGTTGGCCCGCTCCTGGGGCATGCTGGTCGGTATCAGCGTCGGGGTCTCCTTCGTCTCGACCTTAGCCGGTAGTCTTTGTACGGCCCTGCTGCCGGAGTTCCTGGGGGCGTTGCTGGCTATGGGGATCGCAGCAGCTTTTGGTTTGGTGGTCGCCGCGGCTGCCATTCGGGTGGTGCTTGACCACGAGGACGGGCGGGAGCTCGCTCTAGGCAGAGCGCTGCGTTTTGGTTTCTCCTACTTTGGTGTGCTGATTTTGCCAGTGGCTCTGCGCTACATGTTCAGTGTCATCGCCGCGATGTGCCTGTTTTTCCCCATGGCACTGGTTCAAGGAAGGTTTATCTCCCTCGAGGCCATGTTTGTACTGGGTGTGGAGGACCCAAGCAAGACGGTGTTCGGCGGCGCCTGGGAGCTCGGGCGCGGCAATACCTTGAGCTTGGCGGGCTCCTGGTTTCTGCTCTACCTGCCCGTCATCGCGGTGAGCGGGCTGATTGGCTTTGGCAGCCTGGCCCTTCTGGAGTTTGAACTGCCCGTTTGGGCCAACGGGGCGGTGAGCCTTCCGGGCGGGTTTCTCATTGGCTTTTTCAGTATCCTGCCGGCCCTGGGTGGCCTGTCTCGTTTGCTCTCCATGCGGCACCAGCAGGGTCTGGAGACGGAGTACCGCTGGCGGCTGATGGAGGACTTGGAGGATTAGGGTCCAGGGGGCAACCTCGAGAACCAGCCACAGCCCTAAACCTCGAGAACCAGCCACAGCCCTAAATCGCAGCCCTAAACCACCGCCTGGTCCCCGATCGGAAGACTACGAATCCGGATGCCAGTCGCCGCAAAGATGGCGTTGCACAGGGCGCCTGCGATGGGAGGCAACCCGGGCTCGCCCACACCACCCAGCTTCTCGCCGGAGAGGACCAGCGCCACGTTGACCGTCGGGGCCTGGTCCATGCGCAGGATCGGGTAGTTGTGAAAGTTGGACTGCTGTGCGGCACCGTCCACGAAGTTCACCTGGCCGTAGAAGGCCTCGGAGAGACCCATGGTCAAGGCGCCCATGACCTGGCCCTTGACGGTGTCGGGGTGGATGACATCGCCGCAGTCGATGCTGGCACCCACATTGATGGGGATGACGCGGCCGTCTTCGATGCGGATGTCGATGACCTCGGCGCAGATGGATCCAAAGGACTCGAAGATCGCGGTTCCCCGGTGGGTGCCGGCGGGGGCCGGTCCTGCGGCGGTCAGCGCTGCTTCGTAGACCCGCAGCTCTCTGGGGTGCTCGGCCATGAGCTTGCGTCTGTAGTCGATGGGGTCCTGGCCGGCCGCATGGGCCAGCTCGTCTACGAAACACTCTCGGAAGAAGCCGTTTGTGCTGCCCTCTACCGAGCGCCACCAGCCCACGTGGATCGGCAGCTTGGTGTGGGCGTAGTTCACCATCATGTTGGGCACGGTGTAGGGCATGTGGCCACCCATTCCGCCGGTCACCACGCCGTACGCCACCTTGGACTCGTTCAGAAAGCCGGGCAGCACTTGCTCACCGGGGTTCTGACCGGCAAAGGCCGTATTCCAGTGGGTGGGCATGCCGTCTTCGCCAAGCACAGCGGTCTGCTCGCAGATCATGCGAGGGCGGTAGTAGCCACGGGCAAAGCACTGCTCTCGGGTCCACTGAACCTTGACGGGAACGTCGAAGTTCATGGCCACCTTGACCGCCAACTCAGTAAAGTCGGGAAAGCTGCGCCGGCCAAAGCCGCCGCCCAGCATCAGGGTGTGGATGAAGGTCTGCTTCTTGGACAGGCCTGCGGCCTTGGCAGCCCGCTGGCGGTCGACCTGCTGGGCTTGGGTTCCGGCCCAGACATCCACCCGGTCGGGCTGAACCCAGGCTGCAGCCACCAGGGGCTCCATCATCGCGTGGGCCAGGTAGGGCACCTCGTAGCGCGCTGTGATGGCCTGGGCGTCTTCTGGGATCTTGTACTTGCCCTGCTTGAACAGCCGTTTCCCTTCCCATAGATCGCCGGCCATACGCCGACCGATCTCGGCATCGTCCAGGCCCTTGCCTTCTCCAGCATCCCACGTCACGTCCACTGCCAGGGCCGCTTGCTTTGCCCGCCAGAAGGTGTCGGCCACCGCCACGATGGTGAAATCGTCGAAGACCAGGATGTCCACCACGCCGGGCATCTGCCGGGCTTTGGCGTCGTCCAGGCTGGCCATCTTGCCACCAAAGTGTGGACAATGGCGCACAGATCCCACCAGCGCCTTGAGGTCCGGGCGCCCAGGGGGATGGATAAAGTCGGTGGCGAACTGGGCGGTACCGTCGGTCTTGGGCGGAATGTCCAGACGCTGGGGGCTGGTGCCGCGCAGGGTGTAGTCGGCCTTGGCCTTGATCAGGCGCTTCTTGGGCTTCTCCATTGCCGCCAGTTCGGCCAGCTCCCCATAGGTGATGCTCTGCTCACCCGAGAGGACCGTTCCGGCGGAGATTCGGCAGGTGGATTCGTCCACGCCCCAGAGTCCTGCAGCGGCGGAGATGAGCATGCCGCGGGCGACGGCTCCGACTTCTTCCAGCATGGGTGCGTAGCTCCTGATGGACTCACTGCCGCCCGTGAGCTGCACCTTCACGCCTGCTCCGACGGGTCGACCGAAATCCTTGTGCGCAGGGCTCGCCTCCGCGCGCACCAGCTCCCAGGGTACGTCGAGCTCCTCGGCCAAGATCATCGGGAGCGAGGTCAGCACGCCCTGGCCCATCTCCGATGCACCCACCTGGAAGGTGACCACGTTGTTGGGTGCGATGCGGATCCACGCGTTCAGATCTGCGGCCCCTTTTTCGGACTCTGGGCCCAGACCCATGGACGCATCCCAGGCCAGACCCTGTGCGTAGCCTGGAAGAGAAAAAGCGAGCATCAAACCGGGTAGTCCGGCCAGAGCGGCGCGCCGGGAGAGGTTCAGTACGGCGCTCATTGGCCACCTCCGTTCTCAATAAAAGGCGCCGCAGAGGGCGCTGTTGAGCCCGTGGAGGTGGCGGTGGCCGATGCCGTCGCGCTCGCGTTGTCCGCGGCCACACGCTTGATCCCCTTGCGAATGCGGTCGTAGGTCGCGCAGCGGCAGATGTTGGTCATCGTGCTGTTGATCTGCGCGTCGCTGGGGTTGGGGATCTGCTCCAGCAGCGCTGCTGCGGCCATCAGTTGACCGGATTGGCAGTAGCCACACTGGGGCACCTGCTCCTCGATCCAGGCAGCCTGGAGCGGGTGGGGCGTAATGCCCTCGATCGTGGTGATCTCTCCTGAGCCTGCTGACACGACAGGCAGCAAGCAAGAGCGCATGGCTCTTCCGTCGAAGTGCACCGTACAAGCCCCACACTGACCTATTCCACAGCCGAACTTTGTCCCGGTCATGCCGAGTTGCTCGCGCAGCACCCACAGCAGCGGGGTCTCCGGCTCCGCGTCGATGTCGTAGCTCTGGCCGTTGATCTTTAGTTTCATGGTCCGAGATTAGCTTCTACAGCGGCTCTAGGGTAGGGCCGCTCGGCATATCTGCGCCAGAGCACGGAGCATCGACACACCGTTGCCGCTCAAGGGCGCTAGACTGTTCTCCTGAAGTGGAGCACCCATGAGCGAGTCATCCGAGCGCCTGATCGAGACCATTCGCGACAGCGTCATTGGAGACGATCAGGTCATTGAGGGGCCCTATGGTCCACGTCGGGTGACCTACGCCGACTACACAGCATCCGGTCGTTCTCTTGGATTCATTGAGGATTTCATCCGGCACGAGGTCATGCCGCTCTACGCCAACACCCACACCGAGACCAGCGGCACTGGGCGCCAGACCACCCGCTACCGGGAAGACGCACGCGCCCAGATCCACAAGGCTGTAGGCGGCGGCCCCGATGACGTGGTCATCTTCTGCGGCTCCGGCGCGACAGGGGCCATCAACAAGCTGGTGGACTGTCTGGGCATCCGCATCCCGGCTGAGCTGGACGAGCGCTTTGGTCTGAGCGCTCACATCCCCGCTGACCAGCGGCCAGTGGTGTTCATCGGCCCCTTTGAACACCACAGCAACGAGCTGCCTTGGCGCGAGAGCATCGCGGATGTTGTCACCATCGACGAGGACGCCGACGGGCGTTTGGACCTGGTCCAGCTCGAGGCTGCCCTGCAGGAGTACAAGGACCGGCCGCTAAAGATCGGCAGCTTCTCGGCGGCCTCCAACGTGACCGGCATCGGCTCGGACACCCGGGCCACCCAGATCCTGCTGCACCGCTACGGCGCTCTGAGCTTCTGGGACTTTGCGGCTGCCGGCCCCTATGTCGAGATCCAGATGAACATGGCCGCCCACGGCGAACACGGGAACCTGGCCTACAAAGACGCCATCTTCATCTCCCCCCACAAGTTCATCGGGGGACCTGGAACCCCAGGCGTGCTCGTGGTGAAAAAGCACGTGCTCACCAACAAGGTGCCGGCATCGCCCGGCGGCGGAACGGTCTCCTACGTGAACCCCTCCGAGCACCGCTACCACGATGACCCTATCCACCGAGAGGAAGGGGGGACGCCGGCGATCATCGAGTCCATCCGCGCCGGCCTGGTCTTCCAACTCAAGGACGCGGTTGGCGTTCCGGCCATTCGGGCCAAGGAGCACGACTTTATCCAGCGGGCGATTTCGCGTTGGCGGGACAACCCCAACATCCACATCTTGGGGAACAAGGACGCTTGGCGCCTGAGCATCGTCAGCTTCATGGTGCGCCACGGCGGCGGCTACCTGCACCACAACTTTGTGGTGGCCCTGCTCAACGACTTGCTTGGCATCCAAGCCCGCGGCGGCTGCAGCTGTGCGGGCCCCTATGGTCACCGGTTGCTGGGCATCGATCTCTCTACGTCCAAAGAGTTCGAACGCGAGGTGCTCAAGGGTTGCGAGGGCATCAAGCCCGGCTGGGTGCGGGTGAACTTCAACTACTTCATCTCGGAGACCGTCTTTGAGTTCCTGCTGGATGCCGTAGAGCTCATCGCCGACCAAGGCTGGCGTTTGCTGCCCGACTACACCTTCTGTCCAATGAGCGGCACCTGGGTGCATCGGGATGGTCTGCCCACCCCACCCCGTAGCCTCTCGGATCTCAGCTACAGGGGCGGCCGGATGGAGTACCGAGCCCGCCACAGCACCGAGCCTGAGTGGGCCTTGGCGGGTCACTTGGAGGAGGCCAAGAAGATCTTGGCCCGGGCCGCCCATGCGGCGCCCCCGGACTGTTCCCAAGAGCCCGAGATGAGCGTGGACTTTAAGCAACTGCGCTGGTTTCCCCTCCCGCGCGAGGTCTTTATGGAGCTGACGGGGCAGGCTGTGGCCCATGAGATCCACCTGCCTGGAGCCTCCTCAGATCCGGTTGAATGAACGGAGCCTGAGTCTCGTCGGTAGCGTGTGTGGACGCCCCTGGTGTCTCATCAAGCACACCACGGAGACTCTGATGACCCTGTCCCTGCTGCTTTCGCTCAGCGCGCCTGTTCTCGCTTCGGAGGGACTGGCTTTGGAGGGACTGGCTTTGGAGGGACTGGCCTCGGAGTCGGTCAGTCGCTCCTTGCCTGCGAGCATGCCAGCCTTGGAGATCGCTGGGGACAAGGGCTATGTCACTGTGATCTATGATCCCAATGCCACCCAGTCTATGGTCACAGCGACTCCCGTTCGCTGGGGAGAAGTTGGGTGCAAACTGGACTTCTCAGGGGACAGCACCATCGCCCGCGCTCAGGTCATTCCCAGCCAAGACGCCAACACCTTTGAGCGCTGCGAGACCGACTGGACCGTCGTGTTGGCTGGAGACACCATGGTCGACGTGCAGCTCAAGGCAGGCAAGGTAGAGGTACAGGACACGCGGGGTCGGGTGGACGTAGAGCTGGGCCGCGGCAAGCTTCTGCTCATCAACACCCAGGGTCGGGTGGACGCTTCTCTGGGGCGTGGCAAGATCAAGGGCAGCCACCACGGAGAGGGCGCTCTGGCGGTCGGCGTGGGCAAGATCAAGCTGGAGGGTCTGGAGCAGGCTATCTCTGCTCGAAGCGAAGTAGGTGGGGTCAAGCTGACCTTTGCCGAGACTCCCAGCGGCACCGTTGTGGCCCACGCGGGCATAGGGCGAGTGCGTACCGCCCTGCCTTACGGAGCGACTGCGGATCTGCGCGACTTTGATGGCCGCTTGGCTCGGTTTCGCACCGAGGTCCCCCACAGGAACGTGGCTCAGGTTCGCCTGGAAGGTGGGGCCCGACTGGGCAGCACCCGGGTGGACACGGTGGTCGAGCACGAGGACCCAGACGCGGGAGTGGCCGTGGTCGAAGCGCCCTAAGCGCGCGCCTCTCGCCTCAGCGCGCGCCTCTCGCCTCAGCGCGCGCCTCTCGCCTCAGCGCGCGCCTCTCGCCTCAGCCTTGTTGGAATACGAAGGGGTAGCTCACGTCATCCTCCATATCCTTGGGGAACTTGAAGCTGCGCACCTGGCGTGCCACGCAGGCGGCCATCTTGTCGTCGCCGGTGGTGTTGTCCAGGACCTGGATGTCTGCAACCCCGCCGCCGGTCACAGTCCAGGCCACGGTGATGCGGCCATTGACCTGGGAGTCACGGGTCTTGCCGGTGTCGTGGCAGTACTGCACCTTGCCGCGCTGCTTGCGAACGACCTGAGAGATGCTCATGGTCTTGCCGATAGCGGCGTCGATCTCCCTGGCGTCGATGGATATTTCTGGGCCTGCGCCTACGGAGATCTTGCCGGTGGAGACCTTTTTGATCGTAGGAGGAGCGCTCTTGCTGTGGGTGCCGATCGTGGTGTCCTCGGTCTGGATGGAGTCCCATCGGTCTGAGAGCTCCAGCTCCTCCTCGACTACGTCAGCCAGGGCTCCGCTGGAGGGACCACCAAACTCGACGCTGATCTCGTTGAGATTCACGGCGCCGAAGGTGATGCCGGCCATGAGCGGATCGATGATCGCGCTGACGATGGGGCCCATGCTGGACTGGGCGACGTTTCGGCTGGGGTCGAGGGTCGGCTGGGGAGCGGAGGCCGCAATTTGGGGGGCCGTCTCGCAAGCCAGTGTGGCAAGCAGGAAGAACATGGGGTCACTCCAAGTGGTGTTCGGTCGTCTTGGCTTAGGGATCGGATAGTTCGGCCATTTGGATGAGCCTTGCAACCCACAAGACGCTCCGGCATCGCGTAGTCATGCCTGTTCTCCTTGCACTTCTCGCCTCCTGCAAGCCCTTTCCCTGTCCGGAGGGAGACCTGCTGTTGTCAGACGGCAGCTGCTCGGGGACCCAAGACAGCGTGGATACCGCTGACACTGGTGTGCCCATTGAGTGGGTGCTGCTGGAGGGCGACTGCAGCGTTGGTGAGCTTCCGGTTGACCCCATCGTCGAGCAGAGCAACATCTACCTAAATCAGGAGCAGCCCGGTGTTTCGCCATTCGCGGAAGTCGTCGATCTCGACAAGCGCGGGGACCTGCTTCTCGGGGTCGGCCAAGGCGGCCTGATGACCTACGAGGTGAGCGATCCGGCCAACCCGGAGTTCTTGGGTTTCTACCCCGAGCAGATGGGCCGCTACTACAAAGTGGAGTTCATCAGCGACACGCGCATCGTGCTCTCCCACCGCGATCGCGGGCTGGAGCTGGTGTCCATGGAGGATCCCAGCGCCCCCACAACCCTGAGTATATTGGACGGCAAGGGCTACGAGGGCCTGCTGGTGCACGAGGGGCTGATCTACGCGACTCAGCGCGGCGAGGGCCTGGTGGTCTTGGACCCCAGCGGGGACACTCTCATGGAGGTGACGCGGCTCTCCGGTCTGACCTCGCCGTGGGAGATAAGCAAGCCGATGAATGGCGTGGCTTATGTGGCCGATGCGGCGCTGGGCTTGGTTCCGGTGGATCTCTCCACTCCTTCCTCTCCCATTGTGGGCACACCCGTTGCGATCTCCCAGGGTAGCCCGCTCCACGTGGCGGCGGCCGATGGCTTTGTGTATTTGAGCTTGGGCTCGGCGGGCGTGGGCATCTTTGAGACCTCGGATCCCATGGCACCCACGCTGGTGGCTCGGGTGCCCACCGGGGGCAGCGCGACGATGTCCTGGGTGGATGATGGCTTGCTTTGGATTGCCGACAACGAAGGCGTGGGGGTCTTTGACGTGAGTGATCCCACCGACCCCCAACATCAGGCACGGGAGCTCACCGAGCAGTTCGCCCTGGCGATGTTCAGCGAAGGAACCCGCGGCTACGTGGGCGACTGGAACTACATGCGCATCTTGGACTTGGACCGCAGTGCTCAGGCTCCACACCTTGAGATGCCTGGAGACAGCTTTATTCTCGCCGAGGAAGGTGGAGACAAGGTGCTCTCCATTCAGAACCTGGGCAACGCCCCATTGGAGTTGCGCGGTGCGGCCAGCGAGGTGCCGGGTCTACAGGTCTACGGCAGCGCTGAAGTGCTTGAGAGTGGAGAGGAAGGGTGGATCAAGCTGAGCTATGCCGGCGGTGCCGACATGGAAGGCTCCGTGTGCTTGAGCAGCAACGACCCGGACCAGCCCAGCATCGATTTCGCAGTCGAGGCCGGTGTGGACGACCCCTTCATTGGCCAGGACGCCCCCGACTTTGTGCTCCAGGACCTGGACGGCAATAGCTACCGTCTCAGCGACCAGCTTGGGCACCCAGTCGTGTTGGCCTACTTCGCCACTTGGTGACCGGTGTGTCCGTCCGAGGTCTCGGACATTGACGACAACCTGTACAACGGCGAGCTGGGCGAAGCTGGCGTGATCTTCTGGGCCATCTCCGATGAGCGCGAGGACACCCTGGCGGATTTCCGCACGGCCTTTGACATCGACATGCCTCTCCTGCTGGACGCCAATCAGGAAGCCCAGCGCCAGTACCAAGGCACGATGGCCTTCCCGACAGCCGCCTTTCCGCAGACCTATGTGGTCGATCCCCAGGGCAAGCTGGTCTACTACAACAACGTGCACGACATCGATGAGCTGGCCGCTGTGCTGGAGGACTTGGTCGCCGGGGAGTAGTTCGGGCAATAGGTGGGCACATGCTGCTCGCCCTACTTCTGTCCTGCTCCACGCCATCCCCCGGGATCCTGCTCGTCACCCTAGACGGGATGCGCGGGGACTACCTGCATCCGGACAGGAGCCCCAATGCCTGGGCGCTGGGAGAGAAGGGACAGGTGTATCAAAACGCCTGGACCCCGGTGGGGGACTGCTTGCCTGCGATGCAGGCCACATTCGTAAAGGGCGGCGTAAAGGGTGAACCCGGGTTGGCTCTGGCCGACTCTCTGGAATCCGCCGGATGGGCCACGGGGGCGGTCGTTAGCAGTGCGGAGCTATCCGGCCTGGAGCTTGGCTTTGAGCACTGGGATGCGCCGGCCGACGAAGAGCGTGGGTCGGAGCAGAGCGTGGCCCTGGCCCAGGCGTGGATCCAGTCTCAGACCGGGCCTTGGATGTTGTGGGTGCACCTCAATGATCCACAGGCGCCCTACGTGCCCAATGGCCGTTTTGTGCGTCCCCAGGCCACGCCCAAATCCAACTACGCGGGAGAGGTCGGCCAAGCCGACGCTGCTATGGCTCCGCTGCTGGATCTGGCCCAAGACAAGCGGGCCCACATCATACTCATGTCCGACCATGGTCAGGTCATGGACGAGGAGACCTGCACCTACCAGAATGAACACTCCAGCGCGCCCATGGTCATGCGCGTGCCGCTGGTCATCCAGGGTCCCGGCATCCAGGCCGGCGTGAGCGACGACATGGTGGGGCTCACGGATCTGTACGACACGGTGCAGACCTGGGCTGGTGTGGCCTCGGAGACGAATGGGGTTCTTGAGCGGCGTGGTCGCAGTTATTGGGTGGGGCGCTCGGGGAGCTGTTCTGCCGAGTGCAACCCAGGCTGCACTCCCCTGGGTCCGGAAGGTGCAGACCGGGTGGTCTACGGCGAGAACGGGGGCATGTACCGCGACCGTCCGGGCACGATGGGCTTTGGAGACGCGATGCTGGCCGGGGCGCTGGAGTAGCCGGGGCGCTGAAGTCTCTAGTCCGGTAGCTGCTCCGACAACTGGTGCAGCCCGTCCAAGCCGTACCAGACGCCGTCCGGCTTTTGCAGGACGAAGCTGGGGGTCCCGCGGATGCCGAGTGTGGTGCCGAGTGCCGCATCGGCCTTGACCTGCTCCAGGGTCGCCGGGTCCTCTACACAGCGGGTGTAGGCCACCGAGTCGAAGTCGAGCTCCGTGGCCAGGGCTTGGGTGCCAGCGGCGCTCAGATCGGAGCCGGGCATGGCCAGTCTGCTCGCCATCTCGGCATAGCGGCCCTGCTGGTGGGCACACTCGGTGGCGATGGCCGATGAGCAGGCTTTGGGGTGCATCTGGGTGCCCACGCCCGCGTTGCAGTCGCTGTGCAGCGGGAAGTTCAGAGCGACGATGCGCAGGTCGTCCCGGTCCGCAAAGCTCTTGAGCTCCTGGTGGGCCATCTGGCAGTAGGGGCACTCGTAGTCGGTGAACAGGACCAGGGTGTTGGGCGCGTCATCCGATCCGGAGAAGGTAGGTCTGTCCGCTGGCAGGGAGAAGTCCAAGACTGGCAGCGAGGCCTTGGGTGCGGGCGCTGCGACTGTTGGCGGCGTTGGCGGCGTTGGCGGCTGCTTGGGGACGCAGGCCAGGAGTAGGAAGATCATGCTCGGAGCGCCTTGGCGTGCCACTCAAAGTGCTCGCCGATGAAGCTGCTGATGAAGTAGAAACTGTGGTCGTAGCCGGGCTGCATGCGCAGGGTCAGCGGGTGTGCGTTGTCGGCACAGGCCTTCTCCAAGAGCTCGGACTTGAGCTGCAACTCCAGAAAGCCGTCGGCGTCACCTTGGTCAACCAGCAGTGGGAGCTTTTCTGCGGCCATGGCGACCAGATCGCAGGCATCCCAGGCCTTCCAGCTCTCTGCGTCGGAGCCCAAGTAGGCGCCAAAAGCCTTGTGTCCCCAGGGCACTTGGCGGGGGGCAACGATGGGGGAGAAGGCCGAGACGCTCTGGAACATACCGGGGTTCTTGAGCGCGATGAGCAACGCGCCGTGGCCGCCCATGGAGTGGCCGGTGATGGACATCTTGCCATTGACCGGAAAGTGCTCGGCCAGCAGCTTGGGCAGCTCTTTTACGATGTAGTCGTACATCTGGTAGTGGTCGGCCCAGGGTGCCTGGGTGGCGTTGACATAAAAGCCGGCGCCTTGACCCAGGTCCCAAGCTGCATCGTCGGCCACTTCGCTCCCACGAGGTGAGGTGTCCGGGCACACGAAGATCAGCCCATGCTCGGCGGCATAGCGCTGGGCGCCGGCCTTTGTGAGCACGTTCTGCTCGGTGCAGGTCAGCCCCGAGAGGAAGAGCAGTACAGGCGCGGGACCCTCAGCGATCTGTGGCGGCAGGTACACCCCGAGCTTCATCGAGCAGTTCAGGGTCTGTGAGTCGTGCTGCCAGACCTGCTGCTGGCCACCAAAACACGCAGCGTTGGATACGCGCTTCATGCGGGGTCCTGGAAGTGAATGACCGTGCGGATGCTCTTGCCTGCGTGCATCAGATCAAAGGCTTCGTTGATCTTCTCCAGGGGCAGGTTGTGGGTGATGAAAGGGTCCAGCTGGATCTCTCCAGCCATGGCCTGGTCCACCAATCCGGGCAGCTCTGTGCGGCCCTTGACCCCACCAAATGCGCTGCCACGCCACACGCGGCCGACCACCAACTGGAAGGGACGGGTGCTGATCTCCTGACCTGCGCCTGCGACCCCGATGATGATGCTCTCGCCCCAGCCCTTGTGGGTGCACTCCAGGGCGGCCCGCATCACGTTCACGTTGCCGATGCACTCAAAGGAGAAGTCCACGCCGCCGTCGGTCATCTCGGCGATGACTTCCTGGATGGGCCGCTCGTGGTCCTTGGGGTTGACCACATCGGTGGCACCCATGCTTGTGGCCAGCTCGAACTTTCCGGGGTTGAGGTCCACGCCGATGATGCGGCCGGCGCCAGCCTGAACCGCGCCCTGAATCACGGCCAGACCAATGCCGCCCAAGCCAAAGACTGCGACGGTGTCGCCCTTCTGTACCTTGGCGGTGTTGTGTACCGCGCCAATGCCGGTGGTCACTCCACAGCCCAGCAGACACACCTTTTCCAGAGGCGCGTCGTCCCGGACCTTGGCCAATGAGATCTCAAGAACAACAGTGTATTCGGAGAAGGTGCTGGTGCCCATGTAGTGGTAGATGGGCTCCCCATTGTAGGAGAAGCGGGTGGTGCCATCGGGCATGAGCCCCTTGCCCTGGGTCGCACGAACGGCCTGGCAGAGGTTGGTCTTTCCGCTCAGACAGAACTTGCACTCACGGCACTCGGCTGTGTACAGCGGAATCACGGAGTCTCCTGGCTTGACTGAGGTCACGCCGGGTCCGCACTCGACCACAATACCCCCGCCTTCGTGGCCCAGCACTGCCGGAAACACACCCTCGGGGTCGTCTCCGCTCAGAGTAAATGCGTCGGTGTGGCACACGCCGGTGTGTGTGATGCGCACCAGGACTTCGCCCGTTTTTGGGGGGGCCACGTCGATCTCTACGATCTTGAGGGGCTGACCGGGGCCAAATGCAACAGCGGCGCGGGACTTCATTCTGGGGCTCCTTGGAGGTGTACTATTTTAGGTAGGTGTGCACGAGCTTGACCGCGTGGTCAATGCTCTCGCTTAGGGCAGGATCGGAGTCGGGGGCCGCGTCTGCCAAAGGACCAAAGGTCTCCCGCAGGTGGCTCTCCAGTACCCCGGACATCAGACCGTTGACCGCACCCCGCAGGGCGGCGATCTGTTGGAGCACCGGCGCGCACTCAGCGCCGCCTTCGATAGCGCGCTCCAGAGCCTCAGTTTGGCCACGGATGCGGCGAAGTCGGGCGATGGCTTTGCGTTTTTCTTCTGGACTGTGGGGCATTCTTGGTACTCCCCCCCAGTATAATCTCTCGGCCCTGATCCGTCCTGTCTCAGCTTGGCCACACCGGGTTCATAAGGCTGCCGCTGTACAGCACCCAGACCATGGAGATCAGCCCCGCAGCGTTCATGCCCAAACCCGCGATGGTGTACTCATTGCGGCTGTATTGCTTGTCCTTCCAGATGAAGAGCAGATCAGCCAGCAGCCAGGGCACCGCGATGAGCAGCATGCCGCCCATCACCCAGTCATCGAAGACTAACCCCAGCGCCACCCCTTCAACGGTGACCAGAAGCAGAATGAGCCACTTGGTGGGTTTGACTCCGAGCAGGGTGGCGCTGGTCACCCGACCGCATGCCTTGTCCGGCCAGTAGTCCATCACTTCGCCGATGAGCTGTGCATGCAGGCAGAAGCCCGCCAGGTACACCAGAGCCTGCCAGGGCACCTGCGGTGTGTTGTTGAGCCAGGCACTCAGCAGTACCACCAGCATGTAGGCGATGGGGTTGATCAGATCGAAGGGAGGTCGTCCCCGCAATCCGCCAATAGTCGCGTTGTAGCTTCCGTTTACGGCAACGATTCCCACCATCACGGCCACCATGCGCCAAGAGTCCAGAGCCACAAAAATCCCGGCGAAAATCACTTGCAGACCCACCCAGACCGGGATGAGCTTGCGCAGGGTCTGTTTGGGGGCCAGGGCGCCGAAGAGCCAGCTGTCCTTGCGCGGGTTCTCCTGGTCGATCTCCCAGTCCACGTAGTCATTCCAGCCGTACACCATCAGATTCAGCGGGAAGGTCACGTAGAACAGGCCCACCCACAACACCGGGTCACGCCAGTCGGCGCCCGCAGCCAGCGGCAGAACGTAGAGCCAGAGGGTCTGAAACCACAGGCCTGGCCGGGAGACTTTTAGGGCGGTGGTGAGTGGGTTCATGGTGGCTCTGCGCACTCGGGTTCGACCGTGTTCAATTGTGGCTTTAAGCCGCTTGGAGCAGTGCAGCTCTGCCCCGCCCAAATCGGAGTCCCAAGATGAAGCTTCACGTACAGAACCCCTCCTGCCACGCCCAGCCCCAGGACGACAACGGGCGGTCCAGCTTTGAGGCCACCGCGGAGGTGCTGCTCGACCAGGCGCCTGCAGACGCCACGCTGCGGGTGAGCGTTCGCCTGGACTCCGCTGAGGGGCTGCCCTTGGCTGTGGAGGAGGACTACTATGAGGACGAGCTCCAGGATGGTGAGCCCGCCGAGGTCTTTGTGAGCGGAGACGTGGCTGCGCCTCTGAGCGGTGGCTTGGTCCAGGTGCGGGTGGCCTTGCTCCAGGAGCTGGAGATCGACCTGGGCGAGCACCGCATCCCCGGCGTCGCCAGCATCATTGGCCAGGGTGAGGATCTGGTCTTGGCAGAGGGCGTCGTACTCCGCGGCTGGAGCGTGGTGGTCGGCAGCCCCGATGGCCAAGGGGACGCGCGTGTCCAGCTCCTGGGAGTGATCGAGAACACCGGAGATCAAGGCGTGGCGGAGCTCGGGATCGCGATGGAGCTCCTAGACGGCCCTGGTGGCGAGATCGAGGCCTGTGATGAGGGCGGACTGGTGCCCGGCGGGAGCGTGGCTCTAGACGCGAGCATGTACATCCGCGGCGCCCTCTTCAAGGAGGGGCTGCGCATCCGCGCCTCGGTGCGTGTGCTGCGCGTGCTGGCACAGGGTGTGAGCGAGAAGGCCGCGATCGAGATGGAGTAGCTCAGCCTTGCAGGCTCCCAAAGTCCAGCCCCCACTTGGCCAGGTACTTCCGCAGCCGGTCTCCATCGTTTTGGGTGGCCCGTTGGGTGCGGGAGTGGGCGAACAATGCCCGTCCGGCAGCAGCGGCGGTGGCGTGGCTGCGGCAGACCGTGATGACCTCGTTGAGCTGGGCTCTGTCAAAGCGGTCGATGGGGGTCTCTCCTAGGACCTGGGCCACGGGGTCTGTTGGGGTAGATCCACCCCACCGCCTCTGTAGACGCGCGATCTCAGCGTTGACCTGGTCCTCGCCGATGCGTCCGCCGGGCGCCAGGGTGGCCATGCGCAGGACGGCCGCGTTCAGGTCGCGGAAGTTGCCGGTCCAGGGGCTGCTGGGGTCCAGGGCGAAGCGCAGAAAGCGGGCCTTGGCGCTCTTGTTGAAGGCCACCTGACGGCCCAGCGCCTGTGCAAACTTTTGCAGCTCGAAGTTCAGGTTTGGCTCGATGTCTTGGCGGCGGTCGGCCAGTCCAGGCAGGTCGAAGTGCCACAGGTCGATGCGCGCGAGCAGGTCCCCTCGGAAGTGGCCGCTGGAGACGGCTTGGCGCAGGTCTACGTTGGTGCCGGCGATGAGCTGAAAGTCGCTGTGCACCTCTACATCGGCCCCCAGGGGGAGGAAGCGTTTGGCCTCGATCGCGCGCAGGAGCATGGCTTGCTCGTCCAGTCCCAGCTCGCCGATCTCGTCCAAAAAGAGTACACCCTTGTCCGCTGCCCGCA
>JBLHMA010000024.1:0-27221 GCA_047621545.1 Cognaticolwellia sp.
CGGCCTGGGAAACCAGGCCGCCCTCTCTGCTTTCTGCCCAGCTCGATGGAAGGCAGCCCAGGAGCTCACGGAAGGCTAGCCCAGACCCAAGCGAACTCCGCAGACTGGCTGCCGAAGTATGCCAAGGGCCAAAAACCGAGCTACTTAGTTCACCCCTGGAGAGTCCATGAGCAGATCCATCTCGCTTGTCTTCGCCTTAAGCTTCGCGGTCGCCTGTACCGAAGCAGCCGACGGCCCATCACAAGACAGCGACGCTGTCGACTCTGGACCGAGCGCACCGGAGGGCTTTGACATTGGTGAAATGGCCCCCAACTTCACCCTGCCGAACGCCGAAGGACAGACCGTCTCGCTCACGGACTACCAAGGCGGAAGAGTCGCCGTTGTAGGCACAGCCTCCTGGTGAGGCGGCTGCGTGTCCCTGGTTCAGGGACTACACAACGACTGGTACATCGACAGCGCACCCGAGGACCTGACCTTCCTCAACGTCATGATCGAAGATGGGCAGGGCAACCTCACAGACAGCGCAGACGCCATGGACTTCAAGTCCTCACTGGGCTTTGAGTGGGAAGTTCTGGCCGATCCAGAGGGCGCATGGGTCAGCGACTGGGGCATGGTCCAGCACAGCTACACGGTGCTCAACTCCGACGGCACCGTGGCCTGGCGCAAAGTCGACGGCGGCAACTCCAAGGCAGCCGACATCGCAGAGGCGATCGAGGCGGCCTACTGACCGCCCAGTCGCGCAGTCAGACGGAGGCCCGGTAGATCAACCGAGCCTCCAGCGCCGCTCACCCCTTGAGCAGTGGTCCTTAGACCAAGGCCTCCAGCGCCTTTAGATCGTCCTCGAGCGGCGCAATCGCCTGCCACCAGGTCTCCGGGTCCCGCAAGTCCAGGCCCAGAGTCTCCATGGCCAGATCCTCGCCGCCCTGCCAACCCGTACGACGCAGCAGCTCGATGTAGTCCTGGTGCGCCTCGGGACCGCGCTCCACAACCTGTCGGTACACCAGCTGGGCGAAGAGGTAGCCGTAGGTGTAGGGGTAGTTGTAGAAGCTGCGGCCGCCGATGTAGAAGTGCAGCTTGGCGCACCAGAAGCTGGGGTCGTAGCGCTCCAGAGAGTCGCCGTACCAGCGCTTCTGAATGCCCACAATCTCTTCACGCAGCGCGGCGGGATCGAAGGGTCCCTCCCGGCGCAGGCGGTACAGAGCGCGCTCAAAGTCGTAGCGCATGGGGATGTTCATCAGGAAGCTCACACCCGCCATGAGGCGGGCGTCCAGCATGGAGCGCTTGGACTCGTCATCCTTGGCTGCGCGCAACGCAGCATCCCGCACCAGGGACTCGGCAAAGATGCTGGCCGTCTCCGCCAAAGTGGAGGGAATGGCACGCTGACTTGGGGGCAGGTCCGCAGTCACATGGTTGTGGTAGGCGTGGCCCAGCTCGTGGGCCAGGGTGACGGTGCTGCGGAAGGTGCCGCCGTGGGTCATGAAGATGCGGCTCTGAGCGATCTCCGGCGCAAAGGCGCACCAGCCGCCGGGGCGCTTGCCGCCGCGGTCCTCGGCCTCGATCCAGTTCTCAGAAAAGGCGCGTCCAGCGAAGTCCTGCAGCTCGGGGTGGTAGGCCCCAAAGTGGGTCATCACAAAGGACTCAGCCTGTGGCCAGTCCTGCTTTGCAGCCGTACTGGGCAGGGGAGCACTCAGGTCTTCCCAGGACATCTGGTCCACGCCCAAGAGCTTGGCCTTGAGCTTCAGATAGCGCAGCAAAATGGGCTGGGCGCGACGGGACGCTTCGAGCATGGCGTCCAAGGAGGCGCGCTCCAAGCGGTTGGCCGCCAGAGTGTCGGCGAGCTCGTCCAGACCTCGCCGGTCATTGATGGTCTGACGTGCTCCGACGATGTGGGTCAGAGCGCGGGCGCAGTCGTCTTCCGAGGCCGTCCAGGCTTTCTGCAACCCCTCATAGGCTTGGTCCCGAACGCCCGCGTCCTGGCTGCCCAGGCGGTTCTGGGCCTGGCCGGCGCTTAGGGATTCATCGCCCAGCTGTACGGTCAAGCGGCCGCTGATGCTGTCGTACATGCGTGACCAGGCGCCGATGCCGTCTCGCGAGAGTTCGGTGGCCAAGGCTTGCTCTCCCAGGGGCAAGAGGAGGTGTCCCTGCTCCCGCATGCGCCGAAGCTTGGGCAGCTGCTCGGCGATCTCTGGACGGGCAATCAGCGCGGCAAAACCAGCTTGGCTGCCCCGGGCAATGGCGTCCTGCACCGGCACCCAGGCCCGTGAAAAGCGGTTCCAGAGGGCCCCGCTGCGAGCGGCCGCGCGCTCCCCAGCCTTGTTCGTCACGTCCTCACAGAAGCAGCAGTGGGCGAAGGTGGAGATCTGGTGGGCCTGGGTACTCAGACGCTCCGCGTCCAGCAACCAAGCGGTCCAATCCTCGATCTGCTCGGGCAACTCTGGCAGAGCGTCTGCGCGGCTCAATAGGTCCTCAACCTTGGCCTCGGTCTCGGTCACGGCGTCCAAGTAGGCGGACCCCTCCGCTCCGCCGCTGAACAGCGGCTCCAGATCCCAGCGTGGTGCACTCATCGGCTGACTCCCTCAGTGGTGGCGGGCAGTGTATCGTTAGGCATGGATCGTCTCTCCCAGATTCGCGTGCTGATCAAAGCCGAGATGGCTGGTCTGCCCACCGAGCGCCACGACCCCAGCAAGGGACTGCCTCTACAGGTGGTGAGCTTTGGCGCAGACGAGGTCACAGCGGCACTCGAGTGCATGCTCACCACATGGGTCACCATGGGACCCAAGGTGCGCGAGTTCGAGGCCGCCTGGGCCGAATGGTGCGGGGTCTCCCACGGCGTGATGTGCAACTCCGGCAGCTCCGCCAACCTGCTGATGCTCGCCGCGATGGTGGAGACTGGGCGCCTGCAGCGCGGAGACGAGGTTCTGGTGCCCGCAGTGGCCTGGAGCACCAGCCTCTTCCCCGTCCAGCAGTGTGGCCTGGTGCCCGTTCTCGTCGATGTACACCCCGACACGCTGTGCATGGATCCCGCCGCCGCCCAGGCCGCTATGGGGCCCCGCACCCGCGCCGCCTTGGCCGTGCACATGCTCGGTCAGCCCACGCGGGTGGACGCCCTACGAGACCTTGGCCTGGTCGTCTTGGAGGATGCCTGCCCGGCCCCAGGCGCCGAGATCGCCGGACTGGGGAGAGCCGGCGCCATGGGCCACGCCGGCTCCTTCTCTTTCTTCTTCTCCCACCACATCACCACGGTCGAGGGCGGCATCACCGTCACCGACGATGCCGAGCTGGCCGACGCCATGCGCAGCTTGCGGGCCCACGGCTGGGTGCGGGAGCGCGAAGACAAGGCGGACTGGGAGCAAAAGCACCCAGAGATCGACCCACGCTTCCTCTTTGTGAGTTCCGGCTGGAACCTGCGGCCCACCGAGATGGCCGGTGCAATGGGTTTGATTCAGCTGCAGCGCCTGCCCCCATGGCTGGAGCGGCGACGCGAGAACCACCGCCACTGGTGTCAGCTTCTGGCACCGCTGGCCCCAAAACTGCGCTGCTTTCCCATGCGCGAAGGGGAAACTCACGCCGCATTTTCCTTCGCCATGCTGCTGCAGGAAGGCATTGAGCGCGCCCCTGTCATGGCCGCCCTGGAATCCAGCGGCATTGCCACCCGACCCATCTCGGGCTCCAACCTCGCACGCCAGCCTGCTTTTGAGCGGGTCCCTGGCGCACGGGTCGGTGGGCCTCTTCCTGTTGCAGATGCCGTGCACGAGCGCGGCTTTTTCGTTGGCAACAGCCACGCCTTTCACGCAGGACACGGGGCTCTTCTCGCCAGCCGCCTGCAGGAGATCCTGTCATGAGCAACAATTCCGAGCGCCTCGTGGTGGTCACCGGAGGGGCTGGCTACTACGGCTCCCTGGTCGTTCGCCAGCTGCTCGCGGCCGGCTACCGCGTGCATGTCGTGGACAACCTAATGTACGGCCCCATGTCCCTGATGGAGCTCTTCATTCACGAGCGCTTCTCCTTTACTCGGGGCGATGTGCTGGACACCGAGCTGCTCAAGCGCGAGCTGGAGGGTGCCTGGGCCTGTGTTCACCTCGCCGCGCTCGTGGGCTATCCGCTGTGCAAGAAGGAGCCGGAGCGTGCTGTGGCGGTCAACGTGGGCGGCACCAAGTCCGTTTTAGAAGCGCTAGACCCCCAGACCAAGCTGATCTACGCATCCACCGGCAGCAACTACGGCGAAGTTCAGGGTGTCTGCACCGAGGAGACCCCACTGAACCCCCTGAGTCTGTATGGGGAGACCAAGACCGAAGCGGAGTACCTCTGCATGGCCCGCGGCCGTGTCAGCTCCTACAGATTCGCCACCGCCTTTGGCCTATCTCCGCGCCTGCGACTGGATCTCATGATCAACGATTTCACCTGGCAAGCCCTGGTGCAGCGCTATCTCTTGGTCTACGAAAAGCACTTCCGCCGCACCTTCATCCATGTGCGCGACATGGCCCGCTGCGTTGGCCATACCCTGGAGAATTGGGACATCATGCAGGGCAACGTCTACAACGTAGGCGACGACTCGATGAACTTCACCAAGGAAGAGATCGTACAGCTCCTCCAGTCCAAGATTCAGTTTGCGTGTCACTTCGCAGAGGTGGGCAGCGACGCGGACAAGCGCGACTACGAAGTCTCCTACCAAAAGATTCGCGCGACGGGCTTTCGCACCTCCATCAGCATGGAGCAGGGCGTCCAAGAGATGGTCCGGGGGCTAAGTCTGTTGGAGTTTAGAAAACCCTACTCCAACGTCTAAGGAGCTCTCTTGTCCCATGTACTGGTCACCGGCGGCGCTGGGTTTTTGGGTTCTTGGATCGTCAGAGGTCTGACTGCCCGCGGCTACACCTGCACCGTGCCGCGCTCCAAGAACTACGATCTCCGGGAGGCTGCAGCCTGCTCGGATCTGCTCTCAGAATCCAAACCAGACTGGGTGATCCACGCTGCGGTCAACGGCGGCGGCATCGGCTACATGCGCGCCCATGCCGCAGACGTGATCTACGACAACGTGCTGATGAGCACCCACTTGATGGAGGCCTGCCGACGCCAGGGCATTCATCGCTTTGTCGGCGTCTCCAGTGTCTGCGCCTACCCGCGCATCGTGCCCATTCCCATGCAGGAGCCCGATCTCTTCAAGGGGTATCCAGAACCCAGCAACGCCGGCTATGGCCTGTCCAAGCGCCTGATGATGGAACACGGACGGGCGCTGTACGAGCAGTACGGCATGCGCTGCGTTTTCCCCATGCCAACCAATCTGTACGGGCCAGGGGACGACTTTGACCCCCGCTCCAGCCACGTGGTGCCCGCGCTGATTCGCCGCTGTTTAGAAGCGGTGGACTCCGGCGTAAAATCGATCACCGCCTGGGGCACTGGCACCGCAACCCGAGAGCTTCTGTATGTGGAGGACTGCGCCCAAGCCATCATCGCCATGGCCGAGCAGTGGGAGAGCCCGGAGCCTGTGAACATCGGAAACGGCGAGGAGTTCACCGTAAAACGCCTGGTGCACACCATCGCCGAACACTGCGGTTTCCAAGGCGAGATCCTGTGGGACACCACCAAGCCGGACGGCCAGCCGCGCAAGTGCTTGGACACATCCCGTGCCCAGGAAGGGCTGGGCTGGACCGCCCAGGTCGATCTACACGAAGGCCTGAAGCGCACCATCTCTTGGTACAGGGAGCACCGTGAGGCGTGATCCAACAATCGGCCCAAGAGCCGAGATATACGCCCACTTTCGTCGCTTCTCTAATCCGATGTTTACCCTGTGTACCCAGCTCCCCGTTGCCCTGCCAAAGTCGGAGTACTTCGGGGGTGTTCTGTGGTCTGTGCTCTATGCAGCCAACCAAGTCCAACAGTTCCGGGAGCGCATCGAGGTCGATGACCAAGACTGGATCCGCTGCTACGACACGGTGGATACCACCTGCACGGTGGCGACCGATGACGAAGCCTTCGTTTTCTGTGAGATACCCTGGCTCGCAGACCGAGCGGCCTTCTTGGCGGCCCTACCCGGTCACATACAGAGCGCCCGCGCCCGCGGACAGCTCATGCCAGATGGGCCACCTCGCACAAACCGGCTCTATCTGAGCTGCGTGCCGTGGTTCACCGTTCACAGCGTCCAACACGCCGAGGCCGGCGACCCGAATGACTGCGTCCCGCGCGTCTTGTGGGGCCGGGTTCAGGATGGCCAGATCGGGGTCTGCGTCACAGCCCACCACGCTCTGGTCGATGGTCGCCACATTGGACAGTTCTTTCAACACATGGGGCAGGCCCTGAAGGGCCCCCTCGGAGAGCAAGCATGAGCACAGCAGACCGGGTAGCAGCACGCGCCGACGCCGCATTCGACCAGACCCTCGAGCAGCTCTGCGCCTACCTGCGCATTCCGGCCATCTCTTGTGACGCCACCCATTTTGCAGACGTACGCATCCTCGCTGAGCGCATCCGGGAGGACCTGGAAGTCTTGGGCTTGGACAACGCGCGGCTCTTGGAGCTTCCCGACGCTCTGCCCTGTGTGGCCGCCGAATGGCTGCACGCAGGCCCCGATGCCCCCACGCTACTCATCTACGGTCACCTAGACCTGCAGCCGGTGAACCTGGCCAACTGGCGCACCGATCCCCACGAGCCTGTGGTGGTGGACGGCCGCCTCTATGGTCGGGGGGCCGCCGACGACATGGGCGGCTGGATCTCTCACTTGGCCGCTCTCCAGGCCTGGAGGCAGGAGACCGGAGGCTTCCCCTGCAACGTGCGGCTCCTAATCGAAGGAGAGGAGGAGATCGGCTCCCCCAACTTAGAGCGCTTCATGGACACTTTCCCTGCAGCCTTCGACTCCGACGTGATGGTGCTCACGGACTGCGAGAACCCCAGCACCACCGTGCCAGGACTGACCGTGAGCCTACGCGGCCTGCTGGAGGTGGAGTTGACCTGCAAGTCCCTGGAAGCCGACGGCCACAGCGGACTGTGGGGTGGCATGGTGCCCGACCCAGCGATCGCACTGATCCAGCTCATCGCGCGCCTGGTCGATGACGACGGGCGCATGAAGGTGGGCCGAGTGGATGTTGGAGAGGCGTGGGCCCAGGCCTCCTTTGATGTGCCGCTCAACAACGATGTGATCCGCGAGGGCTCCCACATGCTGGAGGGAGTGGACCCGCTGCCTCTGCGCGGGCGCTCGGCTGCGGAGTGGATGTGGCGCCAGCCAGCCGTGACCGTAGTCGCCACCACCCTGCCAACGGCTGAGGAAAAGAAGAACGCCATACGCACCCAGGCCAGCGCCACCCTGTCCATTCGAGTGGCCCCCGGCATGGACACCGAGACTCTGTGGGCGCTGGTCCAGGCCGAGCTCACCCGAGCTCCCCCTCAGGGCGTCTTAGTCGATGCGGTCCAGGCACCCGGCTCCGGAGAAGGCTGGCTCTACACCCCAAAGGGCCCAGCATTCGAGGCGGCGAACCGCGCTTACGTCAAGAGCTGGGGGGCGCCCCTGGTTCAGGTGGGCGTGGGCGGCTCCATCCCTTTCGTCGCGCTCTTTGGGCGACGCTTCGGCGACCTGCCTCTGATCCTAAACGGTGTGATGGACCCCCTGACCACCGCCCACGGCCCCAACGAGTCCATGGATTTGGGCATCTTCCGCCGCGCCATCGCTGCCAACGTGTACCTGCTCGATGAGCTCGCCACCCTGGGCAAGGCCGGCCTAAAGGGCGCCCCTTGAACTTGGTCTGGCTGTCTCTGGCCGCCTGCCTGGAGCGCACCACCGGTGAGCCAGCGCCTCTGGATCCCCGCTTCACAGCCGGGGCGACGGAGGGCGGGCAGGTGGTGACCCATGATCCGGAAGCCGGGCCGACTTCGCCCTTTGGGGTGGGGCCAGATGACGGGATCACGGTGCGGGGCAGCCTGACCTCGCCGGCGGAAGGGGTGATCTCCTTGGACATCCTGAGCATCGATCCCACGAGCCAGGCCGGGGTGGCCATGGTGGGACGCGTGCTCTTCCCAGAGGGCGGCTCCTTTGAGCTCCAGGTGCCCGAGGACCAGGGTGAGCTGACTTTGCAATTCTTTGTAGACCAAGGACGCCCCGGACCCGATGACGGAGATCCCTTCGCGGCGCGCGCGATCCTTGTTCAGGGGGAAGACCTAGACCTTGGAGAGCTAACTCTGGTGGTCGGCGGGCGGGCGCTGGCCCCAGTGGCAGGAGCACGCAGTCATGTGTGGCCGGCGCACCCCGGACCCTGGACCCGCGTGCAGGGCATGGTGATCGCTGAAGGGGACTTTCCGGTCGCTGTGGACATCCGAAAACCCGATCCAAACAGCCAGACCGGGGATGCCTTTGTGGGCAAAGAACAGCTCCCCGCCCCGGGCCCTTTCACTCTGATGGTGCCCCAGGGCCTTGGAGAACTCACACTGCAGTTCTTTCAGGATGCAGGAGGAGATGGTCCCAGCGCCGACGACCCCTTCGCCGAGCAGTCCATCGTGATCCAAGATCAGGAGCGCCTTTCGCTCGAGGTCCACCTGCTCGCTGCGGGCCTTGAACCCAAGGAATAAAAAAAGGCCGCCCTGAGGCGACCCTTTTTCGAACAACCCCGAGGGGCCATCTTGTCTGGACGATTAGTCCTTGAAGATGCTGTTCAGGAAGTCGAGTCCGTTCTCGTTTTCGCCGATGGACTGACCGCTCTGAAGCTTCTGGCCGAGCAGGTACACGTCGTACGCGAAGATGAGCGCGGGGATAAAGCCCAGGCCACATCCATACAGAAGCATGGTGGCAACGATGCCAATAATGCCCTTCTTCTTCTGGCCGATCATGAGGTAGCCGACGCCACCGAACCATGCGTTCAAAACAGCTGGGATGATCGGGTTGGTATCAGGCTTGGAAATCTCACCCATGGCAGGCTCCGGTGTCTTTGCCTCGGGTGTGTTGAAAGTCCCGAGAGGTCGTCGCGAGACTATGCCAAGTTGCGCGACTGAGCAAGGGCGCCCCAAGGAATGACTGGATGATAGACTTCCGGCGTCGGATGCTTGCATGGTCCGCGTGAGGAGAATGTGATGAGAATTCGAATGGCATGGGCCCTTCCCTTTTTGGGGCTGCTCTGGACACCCAGCGCGTTCGCAGCCCGCGGCGCAAGCCAGCAAGGCGACCTGGTGATCACCGAGGTGATGACCAGCCCGGAGAACGGGATCCCCAACTACGCCGGCCAGTGGTTCGAGATCCGGAATGTGGCCAATGAGCTGCTCTTCGTCGAGGGCCTCACGATCCAGGACAGCAGCGGGACCCAGGTCATCAACCTGCCCCCGGGCAGCGGTCTGCAGCTCGCTGTGGGGGACCACCTGGTCTTTGGGGTCTCCGACAATGACAGCGACACGGGGGCGGCCGACTACAACGGTGGCATCCCAGTCGACATCACCTACTCCTTCTTCTCCGAGATGGAGTTGGACCCGTCTGCAGACGCCTTGATCATCCGGCATACCGCCTCGGGCACCGTGTTGGACGAGGTGAACTGGACCACCGAGTGGAGCCTACCCGAAGGCGCAAGTCTTCAAGTTGGCCCGCATGCGCTGTTCGAATGGCCCAACGATCTGCCGCACAACTGGTGTGCCTCGGCCAAGTTCATCCCGCCAAAGGGCTTGAAGGGCACCCCTGGAGATGACAACGAGCCCTGTGCAGGCGCCGGCGACGACGCGGACGGTGACGGCTACTCGGAGTCCCAGGGGGACTGCGATGACACCGATGCCTATGTGAACCCGGGCGCCATCGACGGTGCAGGCCAGGCCCAGGTCAAGGGACAAGGCACCCCCGGCGACACCACCGACGACGAGTACTACACCTTTGGCGCTGCCAACGACGACGCGGACTGCGACGGGGTGCGGGACGACGGCCTGACCGACGACGATGTGGATGGCTACGCCGAGGTCGAGGGCGACTGCGATGACGACTACTTCTACGTGAATCCCGGGGTCAACGAGGGAAAGAACGCCGACGACGTAGACGACGACTGCAACTGCTGGATCGACGACGTGGACCAGGACGGCGACACCTACAGCACCCTGGTCGGCGCCACCTACAGCCTGCTGGGCTTGGTAGAGCCCTTCTGCCAGACCGAGGCGGGCTCCGACTGCTTGGACTACAGCGACGACATCACTGTCACCGGCAACCCCAAGGAGATCAACCCCGACGCTACCGAAGTGCCCTACGACGGCATCGACCAGGACTGCGATGGCTTTGACGAGTGCGATGTAGACGGCGACACCTACGACGCTGAAGAATGCGGCGGCCTAGACTGCGATGACTCCAACCCCGAAGTCCACCCCGGCATCCCCGACGCAGAAGCGACGGCCGACGGCATCGACAACGACTGCGACGGCTTCGTGGACAGTCCGGACAAAGACGGCGACGGTTTTGGATCCAACGACGGGGACTGCGACGACGAGGACGTTGACGTGAACCCAGGCGTGGATGAGCGCTGCGATGACGGCGTGGACAACAACTGCGATGGCTGGGTCAACGAAGACTGCGCCTATCCCGCAGCGACCGCCACCTTGGGCGGCGGATCCGTCGTGCCGTGGGGCTGCAGCGCCGCCAGCAGCGCGGTCAGCAACGGTCTTGGCGGCGCTGGCCAGACTGGAGGGGCGGTGGCCGTACTGGCAATGCTCGCGATGATCGGTCTCCGGCGTAGGGAGGAGGCGTGAGCATGAGCCTGTTTCTTTTCCTTTCCTCTTTCGCTGCACAGGCCCAAGACCAAAGCCTGGACATCGAGCAGTTTAGGCCGGCCTCGGACCACTACGGCTACTACCAGACCCACTCCGCAGACACCTTGGGCCACCTCCAGATTGGGATGGGCATCTGGGGAAACTACGCCAATGACCCCCTGGTCCTGCGCGGCCCAGACGGCGAGCGGGTAGCGCTGCTGCCAGACGGCAGCGGTGGGCCGATCGAAGGCCGCTTTACCGGCAACGTCCAGCTGGGCATCGGCATCACGAACTTTGCCTCCATCTCGGCGGATCTTCCCAGCGTGCTCTGGCAGCAGGGCTACGACATCTCCAACCTGAACAGCAACGCTGAGCCCCCTGCGCTCAAAGCCAGCGGTCTGGGTGACCTGCGGATTGTGCCCAAGATCGCGCCACTCTCCAGAGCGGAGCATCCCCTGGGTTTGGCTCTGGTGGTCCCCGTGACCATACCCACCGGCGGCACCGAGGGCTTCTTGGGCGAGGGCTCCATGACGGTGACCCCCACCTTGGCTGTGGAGTTCTCTGATGCTGGGATCTGGAGCCGCTCCTACACATGGCGTACGGCGATCAACCTGGGCTATCTGGTGCGCCAAGGCGACCGGGCGCGCGATGTCCAGGTCCCAAACGCCATGGTCTACAGCGCTGCAGTGGGCTTTAGACCCAGCGAGCCCATCGAGATCATCGCCGACCTGCACGGCCAGAGCTACGGCAGCTCTCTCTCGCAGAACCCACTGGAGCTAAACCTGGGCATCAAGGCACTGATCGGCCAATGGGTCACCCTGAACGCAGGCTTTGGCGTTGGAATCATCCCCGGCCTGGGCACTCCGGACTACCGCGGAATCCTGGGGCTGACCGCCGCGCCCAGCTTCGATCCCGACGCACGAGACTCGGACAACGACAGCGTGCCCGACGGCATGGATCGCTGCCCCAAGCACGCCGAGGATCTGGATGGCTGGCAGGACGAGGATGGTTGCCCCGAGTCGGACAACGACTCCGATGGAATCGAGGATCTGATCGACCGCTGTCCCGATGATCCCGAGGACGACGACGGCTTTATGGACAACGATGGTTGCCCAGAAGACGACAATGACAAGGACGAGATCCCCGATGTCGATGACCGTTGTCCAGACGATGCGGAGACGGTCAACGGCTTTGAAGACGAGGACGGCTGCCCGGACGATGACCCCAACGTCGACACGGACGGTGATGGATTCTCCGATGGACTGGACCGCTGCCCCTACGATGCAGAGGACGTGGACGGTTTCGAGGACGACGATGGCTGTCCAGACCAGGACAACGACCGCGACGGAATCCCCGACATGGAAGATGCCTGCCCGGATGTGCGTGAGACCTTCAATGGCAACCAGGACGAGGACGGCTGTCCAGACGAGGGTCGGGTCGAACTCAAGGCCGACAAGATCGAGATCTACGAGATGGTCTACTTCGAGACGGGCAAGGCCGCGATCAAGCTGGAGTCCTATGGCCTGCTGGACGAGGTCGCAGCAGTCATGAAGGGCAATCCGCAGCTGCTGCTGGTCCGCATCGAAGGACACACCGACTCGGACGGCAACGAGCTGAGCAACCTGAAGTTGAGCCAAGCCCGTGCAGAGGCCGTTCGCACCTACCTGGTCAACCAGGGTGTGTCTGCAGATCGACTGGTCGCGGTTGGCTTTGGCGAGGGCATGGCGCTAGAGAGCAACGCTACGGCCGCAGGCAAGGCCAACAACCGCAGGGTTGAGTTCCTCATCGCCAAGCAGGAGTAGGCATGTTGCTGTGGTGGGTCGCCGGATGTATCGGTGCCATCGATCAGCCCATGGACGCCTCGGACACCACCCCGGTGGTCTTCGAGGTGCCCAAGGGTTCATCTGCGGGGGGTCTAGGTCCCGCACTGATGGATGCTGGGCTGATTCCTGATGCGCTGACTTGGAAGCTTTATCTCAAGCGCGACAAAGCCGGCGGCTGCCTAAAGGCGGGCAGCTTTGAGCTGACCCGCGCGATGAGCATGCCCGAGCTGTTGGGGACGATGTGCAAGGCGCCCATCGCCGACGAAGTGCAGGTCACCTTTGTCGAGGGTTGGCGGATGCGAGAGATCGACGCCGAGCTCTCCCGCTTGGGTCTGATCGAGGAAGGCACCTACTGGGCCGCGGCCAAAGATCCGGGCCGCTTTGAGCTGCCTGCTGGCTTGACCGGCCTGACCTCGCTGGAGGGACTGCTTCTCCCCGAGAGCTACAGCGTGCCAGCCAATGGCGTGGACGTGGAAGTGTTGATCCAGCGTCAGATCGACCTCTTGGACTCCCGCTTTGTGCAGCCCAACCAGGCCGCCATCGACGCCTCGGGACGCAGCCTGTACGAGCTGCTGATCGTGGCCAGCATGCTGGAGCGAGAGGAGCCCAGGCCCAGCAATCGGCCGGTGGTGGCCGGCGTGATGTGGAAGCGCTTGGACAACGCGTGGAACTTGGGGATCGATGCGACCAGCCGCTACACCTTGGCGGACTGGAACGACCGAAAGGCCTTTCTGCGTCAGCTACGGGACCCAAATGATGTGTACAACACCCGACTTCGCGGGGGGCTGCCGCCCACGCCAATTGGGAACGCGAGCACCGAGAGCCTCAAGGCCGCTCTGTCGCCAGAAGGCAGCGAGTACTGGTACTACCTGCACGACTCCAAAGGAAACCTGCACCCCGGACGCAGCCTGGCTGAGCACAATGCGCTCAAGCGAAAGTACAACGTGTACTGAGCCCTGGGCTCGCGATCTGATCTGAGCGGGCTATACGCCGCCCATGATCACCATCACCAACCTCGCCATGTCTTATGGCGGCCAAGTCCTGTTCACCGACTGCAACCTGCAACTGGACAAGGGCAAGCGCTACGGCATTGTCGGGGCCAACGGCTCGGGCAAGTCCACCCTGCTTCGTATTTTGAGCAAGGAGGAGGCTCCCCAGGAAGGGGAGGTCAGCCGTCCCAAGATGAGTCGCATGGGCGTCCTGGAGCAGGATCACTTCGCCTACGAGGACACCCGCATCCTGGATGTGGTGATGATGGGCAATCCTGTTCTGTGGAACGCCATCCAGGGCAAAGAGGCCATGTTCGATGGCGGACCCGATGCCTGGGACGACGACAAGTACGCCGAGATGGAGGACATCATCCTTCAGTACGACGGCTACAGCCTGGATGCTCGGGCAGCCCAGATCCTGGAAGGGCTGGGCATTCCTACTGAAAAGCACCATCTGCCCCTCAAGGCTCTGAGCGGTGGCTACAAGCTGCGTGCCCTGTTGGCCAAGACCCTGGCCGCAGACCCCGACATTCTGCTGCTCGACGAGCCCACCAACCACTTGGATATTCTCGCCATTCGCTGGCTGGAGAGCTTCCTGGTGGAGTTTGCTGGCTGCACCGCGGTCATCAGTCATGACCTGCGCTTTCTGGACGCTGTAGCGACCCACATCGTGGACGTGGACTATCAGGCGGTCACCCTCTACAAGGGCGACTACACCGGCTTTGAGAAGCAGAAAGTAGAGGAGCGGGAGCGCCGTGAGGGAGAACTCGGCAAGCGCGAGAAGGAGATCGCCGAGCACCAGGCCTTCATCACCCGCTTCAAGGCCAAGGCCTCCAAGGCCCGTCAGGCCAACTCCCGCCAAAAGCGCATGGAGAAGATCGTCATCGACACCCTGCCGACCAGCTCCCGGCGCCACCCCCGCTTTGTGTTCAAGCAACGCCGCCAGTCCGGAAGGCACGTGCTCAAGGCCAAGGGCATCTCCAAGGCCTACGGCGATCTGCAGGTGCTCAAGAACGTCAGCTTTGAGATCGAGCGCGGTGAGCGTGTGGCCGTGGTCGGGGCCAATGGCGTGGGCAAGTCCACCCTGCTCAAGATCCTGGTCAACGCCCTGGAAGGGGACGCCGGCACCTTTGAGTGGGGCCATGAGGCCCATTTAGGCTACTTCCCTCAGGACCACCACGAGGCCCTGGGCGACCCCAAGCAGACCGTGCACGAGAGCATGTGGGAGTCGGTGCCGCAGGACGGACTGGGTCAGGTCCTGGCCCGGCTCGCTGCCGTGCTCTTCGACAAGGACGACTCCGCCAAGCGCATCGAGAACCTCTCCGGTGGCGAGGCTGCCCGACTGCTCTTCCAGCGCATCTCCTCCAGTGAACCAACCGTCATGATCCTGGACGAGCCCACGAACCACTTGGACATCGAGGGCCTGCGCGCGCTGGCAGAGGCTCTGAAGAAGTACCCGGGCACCCTGATCTTCGTGAGCCATGACCGCTGGTTCGTGGACCAACTGGCCACTCGGATCCTGGAGATCAAGCCCCACGGGCTCAACGACTTTAGCGGCACCTGGAGCGAGTACCTGGCCCAGGGCGAGGACCACTTGGACGCCGAGGTAGTGGTGGCCAAGGAGCGCCGAGAGGCCAGAGAGGCCAAGAACAAGCGGAAGCGCAAGGGGAAGTGATGGGGCTGCTGGATCGAATCTTTGGAGAGAAGAAGAGGGTGGGCCCAGAGCCGCTCTCCGGGCCCTCTCCGGTCCCTTGGATTCATTCGGCTGTTTGGGAGACCCGCTTGGATCCCGGCCGCTACCCGGCGCAGCTGTACGGCTCAGATCCGGCCGTGCAGGAAAACGGAGAGCCAGCCTTCTCCGAGGCGGATGGGACTCCTGTGGAGCCCAGTCCGGCGATCTGGTCGCACTTCTCTGGAGCAGGCATCTCGGTGGGTCCAGAGCTGCCCCAAATCCCCCGCGTCACCGCCGAGTGGAACCCGTGGACTTTGGAGAACTCTTGTCCCGCGCCCGAGGCCAATGGGACCCCCAAGTCAGCCTGCATCTGTGGTGCTGCAGCCACACAAAGCAGGTCTTCGCCGGGGTCTCCTGCACATGATGAGCGCCATCCTGGCCTTGCCGGCGCTCATTCATCTTGCCCCCCTCTCCGGGGTGCTGGGTGCCGAGCGCCTGGAGAAGCTCTACGGGGCCAAGATCAAAGACCCCAACGTGCTGCTTGCGATGCGGCACCGGGCGGTGATCTTTGGGGTCCTGGGGCTGGGCTTGATCGCCGCGATGATCTTGCCGAGTGTGGCTCTGCCGGTGATCGTGGGCACCATCTTGAGCGACCTGGCGTTCCTGGTGCTGGCCCTGATGACCCCAGATCGCAGCCCGCAGATGACCAAGGTGCTGGCGGCCGACGTGTTCTCGCTGATCTGTCTGGGGCCGGCGCTGGTCTTCGCGCTCTGAGAAAGCAAGCGGCAGTGAACGCTCCACTCTCTTCAAGCAAGTGGGAGTGAACGCTCCAATCTGGCCAACGCTGGCCAGTTTCAGGCCCCTTTCGGCCCGGATTCACGCTCTTGGCTGCCAACATCGCCCGCAAGTGGCGCGTTGAACCCGACTTGCTCCGGGAAGGTGGAGCGTTCAACCCGACCTGCTTCAGGTCACTAGGCCCGGCGGCCGCTTGTTGGCCCAGGGCCGGGCCTGCTCCAGCTGTGCGGAGACGCGGAAGAGGGTGGCCTCGTCGCCGAAGGCCGCGGAGAGCTGAACCCCAATGGGAAGGCCTTCGTGCTCAAACAGCGGCAGGCTGGCCGCGGGCTGACCGGTCTGGTTGAAGAGCTGGGTGTTGGGGGTCCACGCCATCGTGTCGGTGCCCAGCTTCTTGATGGTGAAGTCCAAGAGGGACTTGAAGCCCAGGATGCGCAGTAGGGCCATCTGCGCGTGGTCGCCGCTGGTGGGGTAGAGCTCGCCGACTTTGGCCGGGGGCTTGGCCATCGTGGAGCTCAGCATCACGTCGTAGTCCACATGGAAGGCGGCCATGGTGCGGTTGACCTGCTGCATCTCGTAGATGCTGTCCTGGAGCTCCGGGCCGGAGGTGGCCCACCCGATCTGGGCCATCAGCCAGGTCGACGGCTCAAAGTCCCCAGGGGATGGCGCCCGTCCGGCGTCTTTGGCGGCTTGATCTACGTACCAGGCAATGCCGCTACAGACGGTGCGGAAGTAGGCCTGGATCATGGCCTCTTTGGGGTAGACCGGCGCGGCCTCGACCACCTCGTGTCCCAGCTCCTCAAGCAGCTTGGCAGCATCGAGGACAGCCGCTTTGCAGGCGGGATCCGTCTCGCCGGCGTGCAGGGTGTCGGTGGTAAAGGCGATGCGCAGCTTGCCGGGGTCGGCGCCCACCTCCTGCAGCCAGGGCCGGGCGGGGGGCGCGATGCCGTAGGGCTCGCCAGGGGTGGGGATGGCGGTGAGATCCAGCATGGCCGCGCAGTCCCGCACCGAGTGGGTCAGCACATGCTCCTGAACAAAGCCGCCCCAGGCATCGCCCATGAAGGGCGCCATGGTGTTTCGGCCGCGGGTGGGCTTGAGGCCGAAGAGCCCGCAGCAGCTGGCCGGGATGCGGATGCTGCCGCCGCCGTCGCCGCCGTGGGCCATGGGCACCATGCGGGCTGCCACCGCAGCCGCTGAGCCACCGCTGGAGCCGCCCGGGGTGTGCTCGGGCTTCCAGGGGTTGCGGGCGGCGCCGCGGGTGCGTGGCTCGGTGATCCCCATGATGCCGAACTCCGGGGTGTTGGTCTTGCCCAAGATCTGCACGCCGGCGGCCTGGTAGCGCTGCACCAGCACGCTGGTCTGCGTGCTGACGACGCCCGTGCGCAGCGCGGTGGAGTTGGTTGTGACCGTGCCAGCAAGCTGAGCTTTGAGATCCTTGAGCAAGAAGGGCACGCCCTTGAAGGGACCCTCCGGCAAGGAGTCCGACTCGGCGCGGGCCTTGTCGTAGAAGGTGTCCACGACGGCGTTGAGCTCGGGGTTGCGGGCCTCGATGCGCTCAACGGCGGCTTCCAGCAGCTCAGCCGGACTGACCTGGCCGGCGGAGACGAGTGCGGCCATGGCCGTGGCATCGAGGGTGTCGTATTCGGGGAGAGTCATGGGGAAGGATACACCTGCTCTCCCTCCTTTCCCTGCTCACTTCATCGGACCAGCCGGCTCGTCCGCCGTCGAGGGCTCCACCGCCGCCTCTTCCTCCTGGGCAGGATCCTGAACCTCCTCGACTTCCGCAGGCTCCGCAGGCTCCGCAGGCTCAAATACGAAGGGGTAGACCGTCTCTCCAGACAGCTCCGAGGGGAAGGGCCAGCGGGCCACCTTCACCGCGATGCACGTGCCCAAGGCCTCATCGCCGGTGCTGTTCTTCTGCACGGTGGCAGAGGTGACCCGGCCCTGGCTGAGCACCATGGCGATCTCGACGCGGCCAGAGAGGGTGGCGTTGGACTTGAGCCCAGTCTCGTAGCAGTACTTGACTTGGCCGGAGTACTTGATGATGTAGGGCAGCAGCTGGGCGTTCAAAGGGGGTGCTCCGGGGCCGGTGTAGGGCCGCACATGCACCTCTTGGGCAAAGAGCAGGGAGAGAAGGGTCAGGGTCATCGCTGCTCCATCGAAGCGTTGGGGTGGCCCGACTCAGTCCGAACCGGCCCCATCTGGCTTGGCGCTCATCGCTTCGATCAGCGCGCTGTCATCCCCTTGGATGGCTTTCTGGAGCAGAGTGCCCAGATAGCGCAGGTCGCTGACCATCTGCTTGGCCAACAAGCGCTGGAAACGCGCTGCCACCGGCATCCCGGAGGTGTACAAGGTCTCAAAGCCCGGCTTTCCGAGGAAGGCCACGGTGCAGGGGGTCAGCGCCTCGACGCTGGCCGAGCGCGGCCCGTCATCGATGAGCGCCACCATGCCAAAGACGCTGCCCATTCCCATGGGTTTGTCGACGGCGTAGCCGCCGTCCGGACGGGAGGCCGAGACACGAACCATGCCGTCGAGCAGCACGAACATGCCGGCGTACATGGAGCCTGCACGTTTGCCCTCTTCCAGAAAGCGGAAGTCCTTGGGGTGCGTGCGCACCTCCATCACCCGCTCCAGCAGGGCCAGATCCTCGCTGTCAAACTCGGAGAACAGCGGAATGTCCAACAGGACGTCCAGATCGCTCATGCGCCTACTCCCATCAATCCGCCGAACAGCCGTCCGAGCCAAGTGCGTTTCTCCGGCGCGCTGGCCAGTCGATATTCATCTCCCGCGACGCGCTCGACCACGCCGCTGGTGGAGTTCCGCAGACGCCCCGCCAGGTCCTTGGTGAGCTTGTGCAGCAGGCGGGCGGCCACCTCGGGACGCGCAGTCTCGACCTCGGCCAGGGCTCCTTGACTCAAGGAGAAGAGCAGGGTCGGCTGGGTGGCCACGACTGTGGCAGACGCAGGCCCCTGATCGATGACGTGCACTTCGCCGAGCCATTGCCCGGGTGTGACCACGCCGACGACCAAGCGCTCCCCGTCCGGGAGGGGGAGATGAGCCTCCAGTTGGCCAGTGCAGACCAAGAACAGCAGATCGCTCTCGTCCCCAAAGGCGACCAGGGTGTCCCCGGCCTTGGCGTTGTGCTGCTTCATGTGCCGAATCAAGACCGAGGCAGCCTCAACACCGACTGCCCCGTTGAGCAGCATGATGTGGGCGTTGACGAGGGATTCGGGAATGTTCAAGGGAGGCCTCCATCGCGTCAGGGTAGCACCCTGATCCCATGCGGAGGCCATCCTCCCTTCAAGCCAAGGCCGAAGGCTTGGGGACCAAGGGGCGGCTCAGAGTCCCAATCGGGTCTTTACCAGCTCAGCGACCTGAGCCACGGTGCCATCCTGGAAGGGGGACTTCAGACCCACCGTGTCCAAGAGCCCGGTGAATGGCTGACTGCCACCCAGATCGCACAGCGCCCGGTAGGTCTTGAGCGTCCCCTCGGCATCCTTTAGGTACATACTCCACAACTGCAGGGCGCACACCTGGGCCAAGCAGTAGTCGATGTAGTAGAACGGCATGTGGAAGAGGTGGCCCTGGCGCTGCCAGAAGCGACCGCCTTCGAAGTTGGGGGTATCGACATAGCGGCGGTCCGGGACCCACTTGGACTCCAGCTTTTGCCAGAGTGCAGCGCGACCATCCGCGTCCAGCTCAGGCTGCGCGTAGATCTCGTGCTGGAACTCATCCACCAGAGCGCCATAGGGCAAGAACAGGATGGCGTCTTCGAGGTGTCCCTGGCGGAAGCGCTCAGCGTCGTCCCCAAAGAAGCGCTCCATCTCGTTGTAGCTGAGCAACTCCAGGCCCATCGAGTGGATCTCGCAGGCCTCCATCGTGGGCCAGCCGTAGTCGCGCAGGTCCTGGGTCTGGGCCGAACTCCAGCACTGGAAGGCGTGGCCACACTCGTGCGTGAACACATTCACGTCGTCTTGGGTGCCGTTGAAGTTGGCGAAGATGAAGGGCACCTGGTGCTCGGGCAGGGACTCGCAAAAGCCACCGCTGACCTTGCCCTCGCGCGCCTCCAGATCCATCAGCTCCCGGCGCTCCATCAGGCTGTAGAACTCCGAGAAGTCCGCGCCCAGGGCCGAGAACATGCCTTTGGCTTGCTCCCGCATCCAGTCGTGACCGCCCATAGGCTTGGGCACACCGCGGGCATCCCGTACAGACTCATCGTGGTAGCTGAACTGCCCCTCCAGACCCAGGGTCTTGGCCCGGCGAGCGCGGATCTGCACCGCCAGTGGAACGACGGTCTCCAGGAGCTGCTTGCGAAATGCGGCGACCTGCTCGGGGCCATAGTCGCTGCGGCCCATGCGCTTGTAGCCAAGAGGGGTGTACGAGCTCATGCCCATCTTCTTGGCCATGGAGGTGCGCAAGGCGACCAGCTCAGCGTAGATCTCATCGATCTCTTGCGAGACCTTGCCCATGGCGGTGTCTTGGGCCACCCGGGCGGCATGTCGCACGCTGCGCTCGGAGTCGCCGTACTTGCCGCGCAGGTCCATCAACCGCACTTCCTTGCCACCAAACTCGGCCCGGAGCTCGGAGATCAGGGTGTCGTAGCGGGTCACCAGCTTGGACTCGGCGCGCTTGTCGTCGGCGATGATGGGATCGAATGCCTGGACCTCGACGCCCCAGATCCCGAAAGCGTGGGCGCCCAGCTCAAGCTCAAGCTCGGTGCGCACCGGCGAGGCCAATATAGCGCGCATCACCTCCAAGTTCTGACCGGCGATCTCGGGCCAGAGCTCGTCCCAGAAGGCCTTCTCTTCCTTGTCCTGGGTGTTCCGCGCAAAGCGGATGTGGGCCAGGTTCTTCCAGGTCTCCAGCCGCTTTTGTTCCCCATCCCAGCGGCGAATGAGCGCGAGCTGCTGAACTGCGGTCTCCGCCTTGGCCCAGTCGGCCATCCATGTGCTGTGCGTGGCGCTTAGTTCACTGAGAACAGGGCGCTCGCTTGGGAGCTGGGCGAGGGTGAGTTCTTCGTTCATGTGGGGGCCTCCGGGGCCCAGGCTGTAACACCGCAGCTGCAGCGTGCTCTGGCCGACGGCGAGGGCGCTTACAACCTGTGCTCTAGGTCTCGGAGACCTGCGTCACGATCTCACTGAGATTGGGCCACCTGGTCCAGCTCCGCAATCAAGGCACGCAGGTCAGGTTCTTTCATCGGAATCCGAGGCAGGCCTGGAATGGGCCGCCGGATCAAACGCCCAGTGCTGGCCACCTGCAGGTCCAACATGCGCCGGGCCACCCGCAGTCCCCCGCCTTGCAGCCGAGACAGATCCACGGCGCGCTTCCAAGCCTTGATGCGCATGCGCTCCATGGCCTTGGCCGCCACCCACTCATCGACGCGGCCGCCCAGCTTGTCCAGACCAGCCATCCACAGACTGTGGTTGTCGAGCACCTCTTGCATGCCGTCGATCAGCGAGAAGAGGATGTCGTTGATGCGCTCAAAGTCTCGCCCCAGAGCCTCGGTGTCCGCGCCACCGACCTGGGCAGCCGCGATGGGCAGGTCCAGGCCGATATGGGCCCCCATACCCAGCAGAAGATGCTGCATCGGCCGAACGCGAGACGATGCGTTGAAAGACACATCCCAAGCACTGGAGCAGCGCTCTCCTCTGCCATGCTGCCTGAGCGCCTCCAAGTAGCGGCCGGCAAAGACCGTATCGAAGCGGTCCATACGCGGGCCATCGTCAAAGTCCCCGTTGGCGATCCCGTCGCGCACACGCAGGGTGACCTGGCGGTACATCGCGGCGAACAGGCCGGCGGGCTTGCCGTTTTCAATGGCCCAAGCGACGACCACGTCGAGCTCTTCGATGACCTGGTCAATGTTCTGAGCCATTCCCCCTCCGCGTGAGCAGCGCCAGCATACCCAAGACGACCCATCCGCCACCGCCACCGCCACAGCCCCCACAGCCCCGCTCTTCAGCGCCCGTATCTTGGGTGTCCGCCGGAGGGGCACGGGTCGAGAAGGAGAAGCTAAAGTCCTGGGGCAGCGACCGTCCGTCCTGGGCTTGCACCCCCGCCACCAAGCTCAAGCTGTAGTCCGTATCCAAGGCCAGGTTCTCCTGGGGCACCACATGCAGCACATGAGAGCCGCTGCCGTAGAACATGTCGGTGCTGACAGCAATGACATCGCCATCCTGAGAGAGCAAGACGATATTATCGGGCAAGACTTGGTCTTGTTCCATGGCTTTGGAGAACACCAGCCCCATGCGACTGCCCACATCTGCCGCGTCCGTGGGCCAGCCATAGCTGCCCGCTGCCGGAACCGTCGCGACCACCGCCAAGGGCTGATCTCCATCCCGCAGATCCACCCACAGGCTGTCCAAATAGGCCGCCACAATGCGGGCCTCGTCGGCAGGAGCACCGGGTAGGGGCTGCTCCAGGTTGGCGCCTCCCCAGGGGAAGAGGGCTTGATACTCGGCCACTTTGGCCTCGTTTGTGCCAAGCAGGGCGACCAGCTCCAGAGCCGAGATGACCAGCTTCTGCCCATCGTCCAGGGTCTCTGGATCCACCTGAATCCCCACCCCCTCGTAGATCCCGGGCATCTGGGCAGGCACCTCTCGCACAGGCACGGGTGAGCCGCCATTCAACGCCGCCCAGATCACATCGCTGGCCTCATCGAAGCTCTCATTCTCGGCCCAGCCGTAGTCCGCATCCCGCACCCGGCTCTCGGAGAAGTAGAAAGCATCGAAGCTCTGGTCGGCCATGCCGTGGCTGGCCATGCCCATGTAGAAGGCCACAAGCTCGGGCACATCCTGGGGATCTTGGTTCTCCCGTAGCCAGTCCCGGAAGGGATCTTGAACGCCCTCCCAGTGGCCGGCCTCGCCGTAGGGATGGTTCACCGCGTAGCCGCCGTCGGGGAACATGCTGCCGTTGATCAGCGCGTTTTGGTTGTCAGCCAACAGGGCGCGCAGGGTGGGGTCTTGCACCTGCTCGGCGGCCTGAAGCGTGATCCAGACGTGGGTGTTCTGGCCGTTGGCCAAGGCCAGCCCAGAGAGCAGCGCGCAGAAAATCACTGGCACACTAAGCGGACAGCAGCTTGCGGATGAGCACCGCGGTTGGATGCCGCCCCTCAAAGCTGGCCAGTCGGATGTCCGAGCCGGCATCCTGGATGGTCACGCTGGAGAGCGCCGACTGGTCTCGCCCATCGCTGACCGCGCGCACTGGGCGCTTGTGGGTGTCCAGCGCTTCGACCTGAATCACTGCGTTTGCAGGCAGGACCAAGCTGGGGAACCTGGGACGGTGGGGTGCCAGCGGGGTCAGCTCCAGCATGCGCACTTCGGGGTGACAGGCCGGACCGCCGGCCGCCATCGAGTAGGCCGTAGAGCCCAAGGCCGTGGCCACAACCAGGCCATCGCAGACCATGCGCTCGGTGACCAGGTGACCGTCCACCAACACGCGCAGGTGGGCCGCCTGACCCGAGAAGCGCTCCAGGTAAATGTCGTTGACTGCGATCGCCGAGATCTGCTCGCCCTGTGGCGAGACACCCGAGAGGCGCAGGCGGTTCACCGAGCGGGTGACGAACTTGCCAGCGTGCAGGCGTTGCGCGATCCCATCCGGGCTCTCCCAGTCGTTGAGCAGGAAACCCACCCGCCCACAGTTCAGGCCCAGGTAGGTATGCGCCGGTCCAAGCTCGTGGATGGTCGCCAGCATGTGGCCGTCTCCGCCCAACACAATGCACAGGTCTTCGGGCAGCTGCGCCGGGTACAGGCAGCTCTCCAGCACCAGGGCAAGGGCCACGGCGTCGGCGTTGCGGAGATCAGGGCGCAGGAGCATGCGGGGATCCTGCCACGGGCGGCGCTGGGCAGGTGTAGTCTTGGCCCATGAAGCTTCTGAAATCACACGGTCTGGGCAACGATTACCTGGTGCTGCACGAAGGCGAGCTGGGCGGCCGGGGGATGGTGCGTGGGGTCTGTCACCGCCACACCGGACCGGGCGGCGACGGCCTGCTGACGGCCGGGCCCAAGGGCGACTGCGACTACGGGATGCGCATCCTGAACCCCGATGGCTCCGAGGCTGAAAAGTCCGGCAACGGGATCCGCATCTACGCCCGTTACTTGGTGGACCACTGCGGGGCGCCCTCCTCCTTCACCTTGAACACCCTGGGCGGGCCGGTGGCCTGTCAGGTGGACCCAGAGCAGGTGACGGTGGAGATGGGCAAAGCCACCTTTGTGCCCAAAGAAATCCCCGTCGACCTGGACGTTCCAGAGGCCGTCGAGCAACGGGTTGCGGCCGCCGGCGAGGACTTTGTGTTCACCGCGGTCGGACTGGGAAACCCGCACTGTGTGCTCTTTCGCGACGAGCCGCTTCTGGATGCCACCCGCTGGCGCCGATGGGGCCCCATTCTGGAGGTTCACCCTCTCTTTCCGAATAGAGTCAATGTTCAATTTGTCCAGGTTCGCGGTCCACAATCCCTGGAGCTTCGAATCTGGGAACGCGGGGCAGGGGAGACCTCGGCCAGCGGCTCCAGCTCCTGCGCGGTGGCAGCAGCAGCGGTCAAGACCGGGCGCTGCGCGTTCGGTGAGATCACCCTGCGCATGCCAGGCGGCTGCCTGTGGGTGCACGTGGCGGAAGATTGGTCCCTGCGCCTGCGTGGCCCGGTGGTCGAGGTCGGGTGGTTCGAGCCCTCTGCGGGGTGGATCGCAGGGCTGCGCTGACTGCAGGGCCGGCCCAGGGGTTTCTCAAGGGAAAATCACCACGCGCCCAAAAAGCTTTGATCGCCCGGTCACGCTTTTCAGGATCAGAGGTGTCTGGATCACTGCCGTCCCGACCCCTTGTGTGTGAGCGCCCCCATGTTTTTGTCCCTACTTCTCAGCACCGCCTCCGCAACCGAGGCCATTGAGCCGCCGCTCGCACCCCAGCCTCCGCAAGCGCCCACCGTCAACATCGAGGTGGACTGCGACGAAATCGAGATCGACAACGACCGCGATCGCCGGGAAGGCAGCGTCTCGGTCGAAGGCAACCTGTTGGCCATGCCCCAAACCGGCGGCGTGGCATGGGCCGTGCGCGCCGATGGCGCTCGAAATGGCTTTGCCCGCATCGATCACCGCACCCAGAACAGCGACAGCATCCTGCGCGGCACCATCGGCCTGGATGTCTTGGGCTGGTCCGACCTTCTCGACCTCAACGTCGGCGCCTCCATGGCGACCGCAGCCGACCTTCGGGAGCGCACCCTCTACGGGCCTGTCGCCGTTGGCCTGGAGACTGGATTTGGCTTGAACGTGCGCTCCGTGCACCTAAACACCCGCTACGTGCAGCCCCTGGGAGACAGCGAGGTGGCGCGTGGAGTCAACGAGCGCGAGCTGCGGGTGAGCTACGATCTGAACGAGGACCTGACCGTCTTTGGCAACCAGCTGCGCATCAACCCGGACCTGCGGGCCGAAGAACGCGTGAACGCCTACGGGATCGGGATGGTCTATACCTTCTGAAAGGGAGACACCGCCCTTGACGCGGGGGCCTTCCCCCGCAACCATGGGGGTCTAATGGCCCACCTCTATACGGGGTGGACCCGCAGGAGACCAGCATGCGACTAATGCTCGTTCGGGCACCCGCCCGACACACCGTCGAGAGCGAAGTTCCACCCGCCGTCGAGGCGGAGAACCAGTCTTATCCGCCTTTGGCCCTGCTCTCCTTGGCCTCCTACATCAAAGAATGCACCTCGCACCAGGTCGCCATCTTGGATGCCCAGCTCCACAACTACTCCTACGAGGAGCTGGAGCAGAAGATCGACGAGTGGAAGCCCGATGTGGTGGGCATCACCGTCTACACTGTGGGCCTGGTGGACTGCCACCGCACCATCCAGATCGCGCGCAAGCTGGACTGCGTGAAGCACATCGTGCTCGGCGGCCCGCACATCAACGACTTCCCCAAGGAATCCGTTGGCTTGGCTGGTGTGGACGCCGTGGTCAAGGGCGAGGGGCAAAAGCCCCTGGAGCTGCTCCTGGACTGCTGGGAGCGCGGCGAGGAACCCAAGGGCATCCCCGGCGTGGTGGCCCATGTCGACGACGTTGTGCCCTCCGAGGACACCTACTTCTCCAACGATCTCGACGACTACCCCCTGCTGGATCTCGAGCTCATCGACTTTGAGCAGTACTACGACGTGATGGGCCAGGGCGGCACCTTCACCACCATGGTGACCAGCCGCGGCTGTCCCTACCGCTGCACCTTCTGCAACACCCCCCGGCACCGCTACCGGGTCATGTCTCCGAGCCGCGCCTGCGACCAGATCCAGATGGCTCTGGACCGCGGAATTACCGAGCTCTACTTCGTCGACGACACCTTCAACATCACCAACAAGCGCGTTCATGAGCTCTGCGACGAGATCATCCGACGCGGCCTGGTGTTCAGTTGGACCGTGCGCTTCCGGGTCAAGGGTGTGGACCGCGAGCTGCTCGAGAACATGAAAGCCGCTGGCTGTCACCGCATCCAGTTCGGCGTGGAGCAAGGCACCGAAGAGGGACTCCTCATTCTCAAGAAGGACGTGAACGTCCGCGAGATCGAGACCGCCTTTGCCCTGTGCCGAGATGTAGGCATCAACACGGTGGCCTACTTCATGATTGGCACCCCTGTAGAGCGCAACCGCGACGACATCATGGAGACCATCCGCTACAGCATCAAGCTGGACCCGGACTTTGTGATGTACAACATTCTAACGCCGTTTCCGGGCACTGTTCTCTACGACCAGGGCATGGAGGCAGGCGTGTTGGACGTCAAGCCGTGGATGCGCTTTATGGCCAACCCAGACGAGAACTTCAAGGCCCAAGTCTGGGAGGAGCACTTCACCCGAGAAGAGCTGCGAGACTACCTGGATCTGGCCTACCGGAGCTTCTACTGGCGCCCGCGCTTCATGGCTAGGAACTTGACTCAGATCCGTTCGCCCAAGGACTTCTTCCGCAAGGCGAGCGCCGGGGTTCGGCTGCTGACAGGCTGATTGGCATCGCTTCGCAGACGAGGTCAGGCTGGATCGGATCAGTCCCGCCGCTCCAACACGAAGCGCTTGTCCCCGCGGTCCAACACCATGTGGCTCTCATCCTGACGCTCCAGGGTCCAGGTGCGTGGCCCGCCGCGAACCAAGCTGAGGGTGCGGGTGTCACCGCTGCCGCTACTCGTGCAGGGCACCGCCTCCCCCTGCCCGAGCTGACAGCTCTCCGCCGCAATGCGCAGGGTGCCACCGGTGCCACCGCTGGCGGTCTGGGTGTTATCCGCAGTGATGCGGTGGGTCTC
>JBLHMA010000025.1:0-26087 GCA_047621545.1 Cognaticolwellia sp.
TGATGGCCAGGTTCAATGGGCCAGGGCGCCGGGCTGGCAGCTCCTTGCCAAAAAACTGGGAGGGCAGGAGCAAGAGCCAAGCGCTCCAAGCCACAAGGGGAAAGATGCCCACGCTTAGGCCGAGGGAAAAGCCTGCGTGGGTCAGGATCCAAAAGGCGACCAGACCCACGCGAAGCCGCCATCGAGGGACCAGTAGGAGCAGAGGCGTGGCCAGCTCGGCGGCCAGAGTGAACCAGGTCAAGCCACGGCAGAGCGAGGGATGCTCCAGGAGCCAGCCCGCGAGAGGACCGGCGTAGTGCTGGATGCGCAGCGCCATGGCCACAGCCTGGCCCGAGTGCCAAGCTCCGGACTTGAGCAGGCCGCCCACGCCGTAGAGCGCCATCATCAGGCCCAAGGGAATGGCGGCGGGGAGCCCTTGAAGGCTGCGGGCTGGCTTGCCCTGGAGGTTCCACGCCCCGTCCAGAGGAATCAGTGTCGCCAGCAGCATTAGCCAGCGCAGCAGGGGGTCGGCAGAGAACAGAACTTGTGGATTCCGGGCGTGCAGGCTCCACAGCAGCAGAGCGAGCAGCCCGGCCATCCACCGGCTCCTCCACCCTGAGAGCAGGACGACCGACGCCACCGCTGCCAGGCCAAAGAGCGCTGCTTGCCAGGCCATTCCACCAGACCAGAAGTGCGGCCAGAAGGAGGGAGCCAGCATGGCCCGGGGCAGGATCCCCGCGTCCGTGTAGTGGACTTGTAGATCGACAGCTCTGGACCCCAGATCCACCAGCGAGGTCACCCCGAGCCCGATCCGAAACAGGGCTATGGCACGAGCATCCAGGTGCAGCAGCCGCGCCAGGCCCTTGGCTCTCAGGAGTTTCTCCGGGCGGAGAAGGGGGGTGAGCTACCCGGGGAGATGAGGATCAAGGCCATTGGCCTTAGATTAGCGAGGCGATGGACAGGCCACAAGCCAAGCCTCTGCGCTGCGCTGCAAGGTAGGGCGCCCTGGGGCAGTGCGGCACCGCCAGGCAGGCACTCAGATCCGGTGATCCATCTGGTCCAGGATCGCGCGTCGCAGGGCCTTGAAGGGGGCGCCGTCCAGGGACTCCAGGTGCGGGGCGGTCAGCGCCAGCAGCAGGGGATCCCGGGCGGTCAGGCCTTGGTCCAGCGCGCTGTGCAGCGCAGTCAGAAACTGGGACTGCACGGCTTCCTTGGCAGCCTCGGGTGCGACATCGAGCTCCTTGGCGAGCTCCTGAAGGCCAGAGAGCAGCTGCTGGGATGCACCCGGACCGGCCTCGCCAGCGCCGAGCTGCTCCCGGAGGCGCTCCCTGAGAGCGACCGCATCGGCCGCCCAGGATTCATCGCGTGCGAGGTGATCACGTGCCAAGCCGTAGCAAAATCCTGGTTTCTCGACCCGGCTGTAGCGGGTGAGTGCCGAGAAAGCCTGCTCCACCCGCCAGTCTCGCTCCTGGCCGCTGTGCTGCAGGTTGCGCAGGCGCGCGGTGAGCCACTCGATCAGGGTGGCCTGGGACTTGCGTGGCAGCTCGGGCCACTTGGAGACGCCCTCGACCACGGCGCCGATGGCCTCGAGCTCATCGTTGTAGCCGACATGGTGACGGCCTACGATGAGCAGCTCGGCCAGCGTGTCACCCCACCCCGGCGTGGGCTGATCGGGCACGGCATGCAGCGCGTGGCTCGGGGAGCTCAGTGGCGCGGCGCTGAGGTTTAGGCTCCCGCCCATGGTGCGCCAACGCACCAGCTGCTGGGCCAAAGCCTGCTGAAGCTCGCTCCGGCGCTGTGTGATCAGCCCTCGAAGTATCGGGTCCAGGCCGGATGCATCCAGGCGCTCAAGTTGCCCCAAATCATCGATGAGTCCGTTGATAAGCGTGGTCTCCTGGGTCGCGCTGCGTAGCAGAGCGCCGTGGATGTGACTCTCGATGTCCTTCATGCTGCCTGTCCTGGAAGTGTAGGTATCTTCGCATGAATGACTTTCTTTTGGCTTTCTTTTCGGTTTCTTTCGGCTTTGCTTTTGTCTCCTGTGCCCCGCACACACGCGCAAAGGCTATCCTCGGGTTAGCTTTGCCCCATGCTTACTATTGGTGATCCTGCGCCGAGCTTCGAGCGCCGTCCGGTCTTTGGTCTCCCCGTTCAGGTGCCCAGCAAAACACACCTGCTGTTGTGCTTTGTACGGTCCCTGTCCTCGCCCCTGACACGTGAACGCTTGGCCCAACTCCAAGAGCGTCATGGGGACTTTGACGTGGAGGGAATTCGGATCGCGGTCATTACGGACTCCGAGGTGGAGGTGGCTCAGGACTTTGTGCCTCGCTACCACGTGCTCTCGCCGGTGATCTGCGATCCAGAGCAGGCCCTCTTTGAGGAGTGGGGCGTGGGTGGCCACAGCCCAGTGCTTGGACGCCTGCGCGGCCTGGGCGTGGCCAATGTGCGCGGGGCCATCCGAGCCCTAAAGCACGGCATGGGCCCAATTGAACGGCGTCAGCTGCGCCTGCCAGCTCAGTTCCTGATCCAGGACGGGAGAATTCTGGCGGCCCACTACGCCCAGTCGGTGGGGGAGGATCTGGGATTGGACGACCTGCTCGCTACGTTCAAGGCAGCCAACAAGTGAACGGGTTGCTTCTTCTGGGATGCACACCCATTCCGGACCGCGCAGACCTACTGCCGGCCGCCGTTGCGATCTCCGCGACCGGCCAAGATGGCCATCCTTTTAGTGTGGTGGTGCAGCTGGACAACCCCGAGCACCCACCGCGCCTCCTCTACGCCGCCGGCTTGCGCCGCGTAGATGGTCAGGACGCAGGCCCCGCGCTTCCAGCAGGAACCGTGCAGGCTCAGGGTCCTGGCCAAGGCTTTGGCGTTCAGCTGGCCGGCGGTCAGGTGCAGCTGAACTTGCCCCTGCGCGAGCAGCCCTTGGTTCTGGCGAGCGGCGTGGCCAGCCTACATTCTGTAGAGATGCTGCCGATCTCCCAGGCCACCGATGTGGCCTTGGCTCCCTACAGCGTGGTCTCGGTGGTGTTGCTCGCAGAGGGTGACGCGGTGGCCGACGGCAGCTTTCAAGAGTGGCGGGGGGCCAAGGCCTTGCCAGTGGACAGCGCTGGCTATGTTTCCTCGGGTCTCGACCACTGGGACGGGCCGCGTGATGCCTCTCTTGCAGTGGTGGGCCGAATCCGCGGCGACCGCATCGTGGTGGGGGTGCGTGTGCGCGACTCAGACTTGGTTCTGGGGCAGGACCGCATTGAGCTGGAGACGGTGCACGGCGTCGTTGTGGTGCCCATTCAAGAGAGCGGGCCCTGCACAGTCCTGGAGCGCTGGTCTTGCGCGTTCACCGAGCGGGTGGATTTTGGGACTGGGCTTGAGCTTGGGGCTGACTTGGCCTCGGTCGCGGAGACTGGGTTGATCCTGCGCTACATCGACGTCGATGCCGATGGCCAGACAACGGTGCTCCAGACGGCACCTTCCATTCAATCCCTGTTGGACGTTCCCGCTGCAGGCCCCCCTCCGAGAATCGCACAGGACTTGTAGGTGCAACCGACTTTTATCACCTTGGCCTGTCCCAATCTAAAAGTTGCACGTGCATTTTATGAGGCGATGGGACTGGTGGCGTCGGAGAAGAGCAACGACAACGTGGTCTTCTTTGGGCTGGATGGGGTCATCCTCTCGCTCTATGGCGTGGACGCTCTGGCCAAGGATGCTGGGGTGTCGGTCTCGGCCGATGCGGGCACCGCCCGGGTGGCTCTGGCCCACAACGTGCGGGCCAAGGAAGACGTGCAGCTCTGGCTGGAGAAGGCCCAAGCGGCCGGCGGACGCATCACGGTCCCCGCCAGCGATGTGTTCTGGGGCGGGCACCGGGGGTACTTTGTGGACCCAGCGGGGCATGCCTGGGAGGTGGCTTGGAATCCCTTCTTGGAGTGGGATTCGGATGGGCGGCCGGTGCTCTAAGGGCCGGTGCTCTAAGTGCTGAAGAGGCTCTCAAGGCACGGGTCGAGAACGCTGGTACGCCAAACTTGCATGCCTTGGCTGTAAGTGAGCACGCTCTTCAAGGGTTGGTCGCTGTCGCTGTTGTCCAGGACCATGCCTCGGTCTGCGATCTGTATGGCACGCTTGGCGATGGGCAGGAGTCGCTCGTAGCGGGTCCGTACTTTGTGTTCGGGGACCGGGTGCCCACCTTTCGAAACACGTCGTGCGACGCGCGCGACAGCCAGGTCCGCGCTCTTCAAGAAGATGAAGCTGACCCAGACCTCGAAGCCTAGACCTTGAGCCCGAGAGAGAAGGTCCAGCTTTGAAGGATGTGAGGCGACGGTCTCGGTCACGAAGCTTGCTCCTGTCTCCAACAGGATGTGCCGTCGTTGCCGGGCCTGTTCGGCGGCAGCATAGGAGCCGGTCACCCCACTGTTGGGCGCGGAGAGTCGCTGAATGTCGTCGGCGTTGACGAATTCAGCTTTTAGCCTAGGTTGAATCTGGTGTCGGTAGTAGGTGGACTTTCCTGCGCCGTTGGGTCCCAGCACCATCCACAGCAGTGGAGGTCGGGGGCTCAAACCTCGCCGGCCTTTAGGGCCTTGGCCAACTCTCGGTCGCCACGGGGAAGGTGGGTCTGACGCTCCAGATCGCTCAGGTAGCTGTGGCGCTCCTCGGAGGTGAGGCTGTCGTAGGCGAGCTCTGCACGGAGCGCCGCCCGAACGCGCCCGGAGAAGACGCCGGTTCGCTCAACGGCCCGTCCAATCCGAGCCCAGTGTTCGATCTGCTGGGTCATAGAGCGGGACTGAACCTGACTCTCACTGCGAGCAGAGGCGACGAGCTCGTCGGAGAGCTTGACTGCGCTGGACATGGCGACTCCTTTTACTCAGCATAGACACTGGGGTTGCAATGTGCAACCCATCGTCTACATGGCGGACCAAAAGCCCGATTCATTGACTGATCCGGACCTTGGCGGACTCCGAACTCTAAGTTGCCATCGTGCTTCTCGCCCAGTCTGAGAAAATCCGAATGCCGAAAGCACACAGGCCCGCGAGAATCGTCCACAAGGGCGTGAGTAGCAAGACCAGTGGAGACAAGAAGTCCTCGCACATCACGTCCATAGGGATGGGTGGCCGCTCCAAGAGCACGATGCCGGCGCCTCCGGCGACGAAGACGGCCAGGACACCGACAGGGCGGCGCCGAGCACTGCGGAGCGCCTTGTGGGGGGTGCTGAGGTCCAGAGCACAGCCGCCGCGAGGGAGAGGAGGGCCCACGGTACGAAGTTTATTCTTAGACCTGCTCCTGGACTTACAGCGGCCCAAACAACTTGCCGCCACCTGTCGGCGCGAACAACAACAAGCCCATCGCCAACAGGGCGTACACGATACAGATCACCAAGATCGGCTTGTCCGTGAGCAGCACCTTGGAGGGGTCGCCGGTCCGGCCTTGCTGCACCAGGTACATGTAGCGGAAGACCGCGTATAGAGGTAGGGGAAAGGTGAGCAGCAGCCACGGCGTGGGGGAGCCCAGCACGGTGTACAGCGCGTAGGAGATGATGGTGCCCGAGGAGGTGACCGCTTGGATCTCCTCCAGCAGGTTTGTGCTGTAGTGCTTTAGGCTCTTGCGCTGGCCGCCGTCACCGATGGACAAGAGCTCGCCGCGACGCTTGTTAAAGCCTAGGAACAAAGCCAGAAAGCCCGCGCACAGAAGCAGCCATGGGGAGATGGGGACGTTGATGGCGACGGCCCCGGCGACTGCGCGCAACAGAAAGCCGGCGGCGATCATCATGATGTCCAGGATGACCTGGTGCTTGCCCCAGACACTGTAGGACATGGTGTTGAGCCAGTATGCACCGGCGATGAGCGCGAACCAGGGGTTCAGTAAGAACCCGGCGCCCAGGCCGACCACCAAACACACACTACCCAGCACCCAGGCGGCCTTGACCGACAGGGCGCCGGAGGCGATGGCACGGAACTTCTTTTCAGGATGCAGGGCGTCTGCGTCCCGATCCATCAGGTCGTTGAAGATGTAGCCGCTGGAGCTGGTCAGGCAGAATGCGCCGAAACCCCACATGGCCAGCAAGATGCTCTCCAGCTCGGTGAACTGTACGGAGAAGACCAGCGCGGCCATGAGCAAGACGTTCTTGGTCCACTGCTTGGGACGAAGAGCCTTTAGGGCGGCGATTGGCAGGCTGACGATACGGGGAGCAGGGGTCTCAGTCACTTGGTCTTCTTGATCTGTGCCAGCTGAAAGTCCAGAACGCGCTCCTCGTTGTGATCGAGGCTGACACTCTGTTCAATGGTGGTGTGTCCTGGCAAGCTAACCCGTAGTTGGACTGGCTCGCCGGCACGAAGAGTCAAGGGCGTGGAGCCGCTGCCGGCCAGGGGCACTGGGCGGCCGTCCATTTGCAGCGTGGCGCCGTCGGGCACGGTGACCAGCAGGCGGGGCTCCATTTTCAGAGGCGCAGTGCTGGGCAGGGGCTGGTAGTTGTAGGCGTCGATGAACACGCCGGTGAGTACGCCACCCAAAAAGCCGATGGCCACACCGGCGATGCCGAAGATGGCGACCAGGGCCTGGGTGCGCCGGCCCATACGTGGCGCGGGTGCTGTAGCGGCAGTGCTTGCACGCGGCAGAGGCTGCGGAGCTGACCCACGCTGTGGTGGCCCGCGCTGTGGAGGCGGAGCTTGCAGGCGCGTTGGGGCCTGGTGCAGCTGCTGCTGCTGCCTGGGCACGGGCTCATTGCGGGTGGGCTCGTCCAGCTCCAACTCGGGCAGCTCTTCTGTGGCCTGACGGCTGATTGGGGCTGGGCCGCTGGGACGGATGATCGTGGGATTGTCGTCGGCCCAGGCGGGGGAGGCCCGCCGGATCTCGGTGCGGCGTGCGGCGTCCATCAGGGCACTGGCGCTCGGCTGGAGCAGGGTGCTCTCGTCCAATGGGTCAGAGAGGGGGCCGAAATTTCGACTTGGGTCTGGGTCCTGATCCATTGGATTGGGCAGGAGGACCTCGGCGGCGGTCTCGGTGGCTTCCTCAAGCTCCGAGGTCAGGCTGGCCATGCTGACGGAGTCCAGGCTGATGAAGCTGTCCTCGTCGTCGGGTTGGGGCCCGAAGCTGACCCGTGCAGCATCTCCTTTGGCGCCCGGTACTGGCCTTGGGATGGCCAGGGTCGTGCTTTTGCTCTTGTTGATCTGGGTCGACAGTCCGTCTGGAGAGCTCTCTTGTCGAGAGGAATCCTGCGCGGAGGAAGCCTGCTCTGAAGAGTTCGGCCCCGAGGAATCCTGCCCGGAGGGCCCCGGCTGCTTGGGGATCGGCATTGGCAGGGTGTGCTGGTCCTTGAGCTCCAGGGCCTTTGCGCGGCGCCGGCCGCTGGACTCCGGGAACAGGCCCTTCAGGAAGGCGGCCAGAGTGCTGTGGCTAAAGATAAAACCGGCGTCGTGGAAGAACTTCGTCAGCGCCTCTTTGAACTCGGTGGCCGACTGGTAGCGCTCGTTCGGGTCCAGGGCCAAGGCCCGGTTCAGCACCAACTCCAGGCTGTAAGGCACGTCCTGGTTGGCGATCGTGGGCGCGGTGTACACGCCGGTCTTGATCTTGGCGATCGTCTTTAGATCACCCCCCTGCCGGAAGGGATGCACCCCACAGAGCATTTCGTAGAGCAGCACGCCGGCGGCGAAGAGATCGGTGCGCGGGTCCAACTGCTGGCCCATCGCCTGCTCGGGACTCAAGTAGTCGAACTTGCCCTTGATCACGCCGGAGACGGTTTCCAGAGCCTTGACCCGCGCCTTGGCGATGCCAAAGTCGGTGAGCTTAACTTCGCCTTGGAAGGACAGCAGCACGTTGGAGGGCGAGACGTCCCGGTGCACGATGTCCAGTGGCATGGGGGTCTTACCGCGCATGATCTGGCGGTTGTGGGCGTACTCTAGACCCTTGAGAACCTCGATGAGGACGAACACGCTGTGGGGCACTGGCAGGGTTATGCCGCGCTTGTTGCAGCGCGCGATGACCCGGCCCAGATCTCGGCCGTTCACGTACTCCATGGCCACGTAGTACTGGCCCGAGACTTCCCCGAGATCCAGGATCTGAACGATGTTCGCGTGGCTTAGCAGCCCGGCTACCTTGGCCTCGTCCACAAGGAGATCGATGTACTCCTTGTTCTGGGACAAGTTTGGCAGGATTCGCTTGATCGCGAAGAGTCTATTGAACCCCCCAATCCCCTCCATGCGAGCTTTGTAAATCTCGGCCATGCCGCCCTGGGCGACGCGCTCCAAGATCTGATACTTGCCGAAGTGCTCGATGGGTTGGGGCTGGGCCACTCAGGATCCGCTTGGGGGGAGCATGCAGTCTACTCTCCGCAGACGGTCTCGCAGGTAGACGGCCATCGGCCAGCGTAGAACTCCTGGCAGTTCAAGGCTTGGGTGTCCTCTACGCATGCTTGAGCGGAGTTGCCGTCAAAGTCGCAGTCATCCGAGGTGGTGTCCTGGTCGTCGCGTTGTGCCACACAGGTCGACTCGTCTTCCCAGAGCAGGTTCTCCTGCTGGGCGTCGTCGTAGCACTCGAAGGTCTTCTCGCACATCGCCTCGGTGTAGTCGGCCTCGTAAGCGGCCTCGTTGTAACAAGCAGTCAGTGCGAACAGCGCCAGCGCACCCAAAGGGCGGTGAAGACGGAATGCGGACATGGTGGCTCCTCCGAGCAGTGTGAACCTGGCACAGCTCACAACAGGCAGTTTATCAGGCTTGCCAGCTGCGTCGCTCGGACTGCTCTGCAGAAGTCTTGCAGTCGATGCACTGGGTGGCGACGGGGCGCGCGAGCTGACGGTGGTAGCCAATGGGCTCTCCGCATCCCTCGCAGCTGCCGTACTCGCCCTCGAACATGCGGGACTGGGCCGATTGGATCTTCTTGAGCATCAAGCGGTCTCGATCCGCCAGGCGCAGGGAAAACCCGCGGTCCGATTCGTTGGATGCTTGGTCGACTGCGTCGGCGTCCACTTCGCGCTGGTCGGTCAGGTGCGAAATGTTCTGGCGGTTGGCGGTCAGGAGCAGCTCAGCCTGATCTTGGAGTACACCGTTGAGGTGCATCAGCTCCTCTCGGCTCAAGTACTCGTCGTCGGGCAGGGGGATTTTCTCGTCGGCAATCATGAACGTGCTCCAAGCCAGGGCGGCGGGCCCTGGGGCCGCGGACAATGACCACTTGAAACCTTTCCGTCAAGGGCGAATCTTTCTCCCTTTCGGGATATGCGATGTTTGCCGGGTTCGTACCTATGTTCGACACCTTGCCCCTGGAGGTGCCATGAGTTCCGATATTAGCGACCTTCCACCCGCCGATGAGTACCTGAGCGAAGAGGAAGTTGTGCATCTACGCGGTGTCCTTCGCGAACAGGTAAAATTGTTGATCGATCGCTCCCGCGACAACATCGGCGATCTCACTGAAGAGCAGGATGTCGACGGCGACCAAGTCGATGTGGCAGCCAATGAGTCCGAGCGCGGACACCGTCTGCGGTTTGCGGATCGCGAGCGGAAGATGGTCAACAAGATCCAAGCGGCCTTGGGGCGCGTCACGGAGGGTGAGTACGGCATGTGCAGCGAGTGCGGTGGCCCAATCGGCTACAAGCGCCTGCTGGCCCGTCCCGTCGCGACTCAGTGCATCGACTGCAAGACAATGGCTGAGCGGCACGAGCGTCGCAGCTGGGGCTCCTGAGTCTCTCGCGTTAGACTGCGATCCAGAAAAGAGCCTTTTTAGGACCGATTTCCGCGTCTCCTGATCGCCACGATCAAGAGCAGAGCGCCCGGGAGGAGCCCCGTGCTTCCGGGGCGTTTTTGCGTTGTACAGCCGCAGCCAGAGGGAGTGAGGGGAGTACCGCTCACGTTGCCCCGTCCTGGGCTCGTGTCACCGGAGTCCACGCTGTCCACGGGGTCCTGGATCTCGACCGCAAGCAAGGCCACGTTGGCCCAGAAGTCTGGGTCGCCGCCCTCGTAGTTCAGCGCCCAGAACCCAAAGCCCAGCAGCTCCTGATCCACGGCGTAGGCCATCTTTGGGTACAGGGAGTCTCGGTTGTCGACCCACGCTTGGCGGGTCGAAGTGGGGAAGTAGTAGGGCGCCTCGGCGAGCCCGTCGTAGCCGCCGTCCATGCCGAGGTAGTCGCGTTGTGCCACCGAGTAGGTCACGGCGCTGCCGTTGTCGGTGGCGGTGCCGGGGATGCTGGTGTCGGTGCTGGGCCAGTCGCGTCCGTAGAGGGGCAGGCCCAGGATGATCTTGTCCCGGGGCGTGCCGGCGTCCAGGTAGTCCTGCACGCTCCAGGCCAGGCTGTACTTGGAGAAATCCCCGCCCCCCTCCAAGGGGGCACCGGGTCCGGGGTCCCCGCCTGACCAGTGGTAGCCGTAGCCCATGATGAACAGGGCATCGGAGTTGGCTGCCAGCTCGTCGTAGTCGTAGGCCCCGCTCCAGTCGACTGCGGGTGTGGCGACCGTGACCTCGCCTACGCGCTCCTTGAGCTCGCCCACGAAGCTGACCAAGTGTGGTTTCAAGGAGCTGGGCATGCCCTCGCAGTCCACGCTCACACCATGCGCCCCGTGGGCGTCGACCAGCGCGCCCAGGTTGGAGACGGCGGCGGCCCGGGTGCTTGGGTTGGCCAGCACGCTTGTCATGACCTGATCGTCGAAACAGGTCAGCGTCAGGTGAACGTGCACGCCGTGAGGGGCGGCCAGCTCCATGGCCGTGGGGGCCAGATCATTCCAGACCTTCGTATCGTCCAGGCTGCCATCGGAGTTCAGGTCCACCGCGAAGATGGCCACGTGGGTCAGGTGCTGCCACTGCAGGTCTTCCAGCTCGCCGGCCCAGGCTGCGTAGTAGCCGTAGACCCAGGCGCTGGCGCTGTCCGGAGCCAGAGGCGGGCTGTGTTGGGTTTGGGTCAGGGATGCAATAGACGGGGGTTTAGCTCGGTGCGCCGCGTGCACGCTGAAGGGCTGAGGGACGCCGGGCTGGGGCGTTCCGGCGAGCAGGGGCATTGAGAGCAACAAGATCATGGTCACAGTTTACTCGGTGCAGATCCGCTAAACTACTGCCATGCGGCTCTCTTCAAGACAGCACCTGACGCGAGAGCGACGCGGCGGACAGTCCGTGGTCGAGTACCTGCTCGGCATCAGCGTGATCGTCGTCGGGCTGGCCACCGGCTTTTTAATTCTGACCGACAGCGTCTCCCTGACCTTCCAGAACGCCAGTGACGTGGTCGTCAAGCCCTACCCATGAGCACGCGCTGTGTCTGAGTTCTTGGACCAGCTCCAGGCCAACGAAGTGTTGGTCGCGCTGACGCTCACCGCGGCCATTGTCACCGATTTGAAGTACCAAAAGATCTTCAACAAGCTGACCTTTCCAGTAATGGCCGTCGGCATTGCGTGGTGGATCTATCAGGGACAGCCGTGGTTCGGTGTGGTGGGCTTGGCGGTCGGCTTTGGAATGACCTTTCCGGCCTTTGCCCTGGGCCGCACTCTGCGGGCGGGCGACGCCAAGCTGATGATGGCCATCGGCGCGTTGCTCGGACCCGCCATCAACTTTCGGGCCTGCTTGTTGATGTACGTCATCAGCATCCCCTTCGGCCTGGCCGTGCTCGCCTACAAGGGCCGCCTGGGAAACCTGCTACCCGCCCTGCGCGCCGGGATCGGCCGGGCCAGGGGAGAGGAGGTCCAGGCTGTGCAGACCACGGTTGTGGCCTACGCCCCGGTCATTGGTGTGGCCGTGATCCTGGCTTGCTTCACTGATTGGCTCAATTTTTGGGGACCCTTGTGATCCGACTTCATCGACGCGGACAGTTTCATCGTCTCGGCCAGTTTCATCGACGCGGCCAGTCCACGGTAGAGGCCATGCTGGCCATGTCCGTCCTGACCGTCGCCATCGCAGCGGCGGCGTATGTGCTCGTCGGCCCCTTGGACGTCGGGGTGACCGCCATGGATCAGGACATGCGCATCGTGCTGGATGACGCCCGACCGGCCTCCTCTTCTGGCAAGCGCTGAGCCCTTCCTGGGGACCCCCAACCCCGCCAGGGCTCCTCGGCTGGTATCCTCTGCAAATCTAATGAGGTGGGCGTGAAGAACCCCAAAGCCTTCATCGCTGCGCTGATCACTGCGTTGCTCTTTACTCTGGTCCAGTGCCGCTATGTGCACCACCGGGAGCAAGGGCTTCTCTTTGACAGCGAACTGATGGCGACGCTGGTTGCGAATCGAGACATCCCGGCCAACTACAAGTTGGACGAGACCATGTTTGACGTGGTGGATGTGCCCCGAAAGTGGCGGCAGCCCCAGGCTGTCGCCGATGTGGACGAGGTGCTGGGTCAGATCAGCTCCAACCCCATCCTGGAAGGGGAGCAGGTGCTCGCTACCAAGCTGGTCAAGCCGGACGAGGCTGGATTGGCCTTCTACGTGCCCCCGCGAATGCGCGGTGTGAGCATCGCCGTGGACGAGTTCAACGCGGTGGGCGGCCACGTCAAGCCGGGCACCTACGTGGACATCGTGGGCACCTTTGACTTTGGCGATGGCGACAAGGCGGACGTGCGCACCGTCACGCTCTTCCAGAACGTCTACGTGCTGGCTGTCGGAGACGACATTGGGCAGCCCCAAGCGGTGACCACGATGGATGGCGACGAAGAGGTTTACGAGCCTGGCGGATTGGGTGGCGGTCGCACCGTCACCTTGGCGGTCTACCCCGACGAAGCCCAGAAGCTCGTGATGGCCCAGGAGCTCGGCGCTCTGACCCTGACCCTCCGCTCCCTCTGGGAGAAGGAAAAGGCGCTCGAGCTCGAGCACGCCACCATCCACAACACCCTCGGCATTCCCCAACGCGTACGCACCCGTACCCGCGCCCGCTGGGAAGTCATCCGCACGGGAGGATTTTGATGTCCAAGCGACTTTTCGCGCCGCTGTTGGCCTTGTCCCTGAGCATCGGGGCTGTGAGCATCCTGACCTCGTCTGAGCCAGGATTCGCTGACGAGGACAACCTCCGTGATGTCCTGGTCGTGGTTCAAACCCAGAGTGCTATCGACGTTCCCTACCGCTTTGGAAACATCGCTACGGGCTCGGACATCATCAAGGTGGTGCCCCTGCGGGACTCCAACCAGCTGCTGATTGCTGGTCGGCGCTCGGGAACGACCAACATCTTGGTCTACGACATCGATGGTGTTCTGCGCGATGAGTTTGAGGTGACGGTCATCCCAGCCAACCTCTCACGCGTGATGAAGAACGTGGAGAACCTGCTGCACGACATCCAGGGAATCTCCATCCGGATCATCAACGACCGCGTCTACATTCAGGGCGAAGTGTCGCTGGATGAGGAAAAGGCCCGCATCGAGGACCTGGCGGCCCGCGAGACCATGGTCGAGTCCATGGTCACCCTGTCTCCCGTCGCTCAAAAGCTGCTGGCCGGCATCATTGAGCAGGAGATCGAGCGCCCCGGCGTGAAGGTGCGCGTGGTGAACAACCAGATCCTGCTGGAAGGCGTCGTATTCTCCCAGGCGGAGCTGGCCCGCGCTCAGGCCATCGCCACGGCCTACAGCCCCGACGTGGTCAGTGTCCTGGACATGCGTGAAGTGGAGCGAATCCCCGGCCGCAGCCAGACCTTGGTCATCACGGTGCACTTCGTGGAGTTGGCCAAGAGCCTGACCCAATCCTGGGGTGTGGAGTGGACTCCTCTGACCGCTTCCGGCCCAGATCTGTTCTTCCAACGGGACTACGCCAACGGCGCCTGGGGTCAGACCAGTGGCTACGCTACGGCAACGGTAGGATCGCTCTTGCCCCGCATCGAGCAGGCCCGCAGCGCTGGATATGCCCGTGTGTTGGAGAACCCGACGATTTCTGTCAAGAGCGGCGACACTGCCAGCATCTTTGCCGGATCGGAGTACCCCTACCTGATCTCTCAGGGGCTGTTCAACAGCGTGGAGTTCCGGGACATCGGCATCCGCGTGGATGTGACTCCATACGCCCAGGGCAACGAAGTGGACATGGACATCGCGGTCGAGGTCACCGCGCTCGGTGAGATCGCACCCAACGGCTATCAGGCGGTCAACAAGTCAAACCTGAGCACCTCGGAGTTCTGCCGCAGCGGCGAGAGCATTGTGATTGGTGGTCTGCAGCGGGTCAATGACTCGGTGGACTACAACCGCGTGCCTACCCAGGGCGTGGAAGGTGCCGTGTACAGCCTGTACCGGAACAAGGAATTCAAAAAGTCCAAGAGCCAGTTTTTGGTGTTCCTGACCCCGCAGATCCACGAGACCAGCAGCGCGGCCAACCAGGAGATCAAGGACCAGTTCAACTTGGACGAGGTCCGGCAGTAGGAGGCCCATCGTGTCTACGCGCATCGTCGCGGTCACGGGCGCCAGAGATGGCGTTGGACGTACCACCTTCGCGGTGAACTTGGCTTTGTCCTTGATCAAGGAGACCCGCTCGCGGGTGCTCCTGCTGGATCTGGACGGGGAGTCGGTGGGTGACTGCCAGGCGCTCTTGGGCATGCCCCTGCAGGGAGAGCAGGCCGCGCGCTCCGCGCTTGACTTCGCGCCCTACACCCAGCAGCTCAGCTCCGACCAGTTTCGCCAATACATCTCGGCGCACCCAGCCGGCATGGGTGTGATCCCTTTGGCTCCCAGCCCCGAGCGCAGCGCTGAGCTGACCCTAGAAAAGCTCCAGGAGCTCTTGGGTCTGGCAGCGCCGTTGTGCGATTACATGGTGGTGGACTGCGGTGTGGGTCTCAACGACCGCTCCCTGAAGATCTTCGAGCAGGCCGCCGGCATCTTTGTGCTCGCTACGCCGGATCTGTCGGTCTTGCGCCACACCCGCCGATTGGTGGAGTCCCTACAGCGTCTCCAGTTCCCAGCGGAGCTGCTCAAGGTGATCGCCAACAAGGTGCCCGCCAAGGGCGCTCTTGGCCCCGACAGGATGACCCGGGTGTTGGGCCGAAAGGTCATGGTCACCCTGCCGGATGAATCCGCCGTTGCATTGAAAGCTGCGATGGAGTCCAACCCCTTCGTGTTGGGCCAGCCCAGAGAGCGCCTCAGCCGCGTGTACGACGAGTTCGTTCGTAAGCTGGTGGAGATGGGCGCCTTGGATCGCATGGCCCAGCTCGCCAGGCCTCAAGGGGCCACTGTTGGCGGCGGCAGAGGGGCCTCGCTCTCAGGAGACGCTCAACAAGAGCTGGCGGCCTACCAGAAGAAGCGCGGCGGAAAGGCTGCGAGCGTAGAGAACATCGACCCCCGCACCCAAATCAAGATGCTGCTGCACATGCGCATGGTTGAGACGGTGGATCTTAAGAGCCTAGAGCGGGATCTGGCCGCGGATGGCGGGGACCGAGACGAGGCACTGCGCGAGCGCATCACCCAAACGGTGGTGACCTTGATGGACCAGGTGGGCGCCAGCATCACCGACCGTACGGAGCGCAAGCGCATCGTCAAAGAGGTTGTGGACGAGGCCGTCGGACTGGGGCCTCTGGAAGACTTCCTGGAAGACGAGCGGGTCACCGAGATCATGGTCAACGGCCGAAACGACGTGTTCGTCGAGATGAACGGCAAGCTGACCAAGACGACGGCGACCTTCACCGACGATGCGCAGCTCTTGGGGGTCATCGAGCGCATCGTTCAGCCTATCGGCCGCCGCATCGACGAAAAATCGCCCATGGTCGACGCCCGGCTCAAAGACGGGTCTCGCGTCAATGCGATCATCCCACCCTTGGCCATCGACGGGCCCAGCATCACGATTCGAAAGTTCGCCAAGGACCCCTTCAAGGTCAAGGACTTGGTCAAGTTCGGTTCTCTGACGGCCGAGATGGCGGACTTTCTGCGGGCTTGTGTCGAAGCACACATGAACATCCTGATCAGCGGCGGTACCGGCTCCGGAAAGACCACGCTGCTCAACGTGATGAGCAGCTTTATCCCCAACGATGAGCGCATCGTCACAGTCGAGGACTCCGCCGAACTCCAGCTCAAGCAGCCCCACGTCGTGCGCTTGGAGACCCGCCCGGCCAACGTGGAAGGGGAAGGGGAGATCGGCATCCGGGAGCTGGTTCGCAACACCTTGCGCATGCGTCCCGACCGCATCGTGGTTGGGGAGTGTCGCGGCGCCGAGGCCATTGACATGCTCCAGGCCATGAACACCGGGCACGACGGCTCTCTGACCACTATCCACTCCAACAGTCCGCGAGATTGTCTTTCGCGTCTGGAGACTTTGGTGATGTTTGCCGGCTTGGATCTACCCAGCCGGGCCATCCGCGAGCAGATGTCCAGTGCCATCCACATCATCGTGCAGCAGTCCCGCCTCAGCGATGGGACCCGAAAGATCACCCAGATCTCCGAGGTGACGGGTATGGAAGGCAACGTCATCACCCTGCAGGACATCTTCATCTACAAGCAGGAGGGCTTCTCCGACGGAAAGGTCCTGGGTCGCTACATGGCCACCGGCTTTGTCCCGCGCTTTGTGCAGACCCTCCAGGCGCGTGGAATTGAACTCCCTAAGGGGCTCTTTGCCCGTCCTCAGGGCGACAGTACTGGCTCCAAGCCTCCTGCTGGTCGACCTCCTCGCGGGCGGCGCTGATGACTGAATGGATGATGCTGCCAGGCTGGTACGACCTGCTCACGGGCCTGCGCCTGTTGGCACTGCTGCCGCTGCTCATCGCCTGGGGTGCTGTCGGCTGGATGGCCGGCCCCTGGATCGAGGCCCGCTTTCTGGAGACCACCTCCGGCTATGTGAGCTGGATGGTGCAAACCGCCGACAAGATGTTCATGGAGATCTCCGGCCGGGTGGTCGTGGTGGGCATGCTCTTGGGCATGTTGTTGGGCGTTGGCTCTGCCTTCTTGATCACCGCGGGCTTAGCATGGACCACGCCGTACCATATGCTGCGTGGCCTGCTGACCTTGATCTTCGTGTTGGCGGGCTACCGGATTCCGCGCTGGATCATGACGATGGTCTGGAACCGTCGGGTCAACACCTTCAGTGACCAAATGCTGGACGCCCTGACCTTCATGTCCAATGGACTCAAGTCCGGCCTGAGCTTGGTGCAGTGCATGGACATGGTGCGGGAGGAGCTGCCCAACCCTGTCTCCCAAGAGTTCGGCTTGGTCATGTCCGAGCAGCGCTTGGGTGTGCCCCTGGAAGACGCCCTGATCAACCTCGAGGACCGCATCGGGACCGAGGACCTGCAGATCATGGTGACCTCCATCAACATTCTGCGTCAGTCCGGTGGCAACCTGAGCGAGACCTTCGACACAATCTCCTTCACCATCCAGGAGCGCCGCAAGGTGCAGGGCCGCATCAAGACCCTGACCGCCCAAGGCATCTCCCAGGGTGTGATCATCGTCATCATGCCCTTCGTTCTGGGCGCGGTGCTCTACGTGATGGACGGGGAACTCATCGAGCGGCTCTGGACTACCGGCCTGGGCTGGGCCATGCTCGCCGTGATGCTCTTTCTTCAGATCCTGGGTGCCTTCCTCGTCAAGCGCATCGTGACCATCGAGGTCTGAGCGGCTCGGTTTGAGGTTCCGCTCAGTTTCTCTCGAGAGCCTGCTCCAGGCTCATGCTCCAGGCCGACTCCAACTCCTGGATAAGTACGTCGGCCGGGGTGTACTGCAGGCGCAGGTCCCAGTAGCGCACCGTTTTGTCCCAGCTGCCGGAGACCAGCCACGTGCTGTCAGGGGACCAGTCCAAAGTTGATGTGCGGTGGGTGTGGCCTCGCAGCAACGCGATCTCCTGTAGGTCCTGGGCGGAGTAGATCCGCACGTCCCCGCTGGCCAAGCCGGCAGCAATCAGCTCTTCGTTTGGACTCAGGACGAGCTCAACCACCGACGAAGTCAGCTCAACGCACGCCTGTGCTTCACCGGCCGGGTTCATCCGGCAGATGCTGTGTGTGTTGCCTACCCAGAGGCTCTCTGCCTGTGTATCTGTGTCCACTGAGATCGCGGTCTCGAAGGAGAAGAGTTGCTCCGGCGTTTTGGTCTTGGCATCGAGAAGCCAGATCTCGCGGTCCAAAGAGATGAGGGCCACGTAGCTGGCGTCTGTGTTGCTCTCGCCCTCAAAACAGCTCGGAAGTCCGGGGACCTGTTCGCGCCCCTCAGGGCCAAAGAGCACAATCCCGCTTCCGTATCCAGCGCCCCAAAAACCACTGCCTAGTCCGCCGATCCGGCGGTAGCTTACCGTCGAGTAGCCTGCCTCCTCCCACTGGCCCCGATTCCGCACTGGATTGTTTGCGTGGATGGTGGTGAAAGCAAGTTGCGTGCCGTCGATGCTAAAGCTGAGGTCCTTGCTCACTCCGGTCGTGCGGGTGGGATCGACCAGTGTGGGTGCGAAGCGGTCTGTCTCCCTTCCGCTGATGGCCTCGCGCAGGTAGAGGTGACCGCCTCCGTCGCTTGCGGCCACGTAGGTTCCCAGGGGATCGACATTGACGGCGGTTACCCCGTTCTCATGCGTGAGGGTCATCGCGTTGGACGTCACTGGGATCTGCCAGACCTGCAACGTGGTGTCGAAGAGATACATCTCCCCGGCCTCCAGGCCCTGGGTAATGGTGAACGGGCGCCCCGGCAGGCTGCCTTCCCAAGTGTTCTGGCGGGTGTTCCAGATCCGCGTGCCGCCGCGCTCGCCTTGCACCAAGGCCAAGCTGTCGCTCCCTGGCAGGGCGCGGAGTTGGGAGGCGCTGGTGTTCAAGCCATCCAAGACCCCGACCTGCTCTCCTGTGTTCAGATCGACGATGGTCAGCCGGCCGCTGATGCTGCCCAGGAGCAATCGGTCCCCTTGAACGGAGGAGCTCTGGAAGGGCGCCGCCTCGGGTATGACGCCGAGGACTTCGTCGCTCATGCTGCCGTCGGAGTTTAGCCAGGCCAGGGTTCCGTCGAAGCAGCGCTGTAGGAGGCGACCCTTGACCAAAATGGCAGGTACGGCGTGCTTGCAGAGCGGGCTGGAGAGGTGGTGTGCATCAAGGGGCCAAATGCGTGCGTCCCCCACCTCGGCGAGGGCCTCCGGTGTGAGTGGAAAGGTGCGGGTTCCGTCTTGAACGATCACGGTGCCGTCCGGCAGTGTCGAGGACTGCTGGAAGGGCGGGCTGACCACGGTGGCGGTGACCTGTCCGTCGCTGGAGTCCAGGTAGTGAACTTGGTAGTCCAGTCCCAGAACGAAGATTCGCTCGTCTTGGGTCCAATGGGCCTTCTGTGTGCCCAAGTCGTTCGTCCACAGGGGCTCCAAGTCTGGCATCGCGTAGAGACTGATCTGGGTCTCGCTGGCGCAGATCAGACGTGTTCGATCCATGCTGAGTTCGACGATCGTGTGTTGGCAGGCCGCCGGTAGAGGAGTCTCGCGGGTGAGGGTCGGTCTCTTGTTGCGTGCGTAGGACGCCAACACACCGCGGGCCAAGGCGTTCTCGCCGTAGCGCAGGGAGTGAGCTGCCAAGAGCTCGGCTTCGGGTCGGGCGTGGGCAGCCTGAGCGTTCTGAGCCTGTTGGGCCAGCGCTTGGCTCAGGTTCAGGTCTCCCTGGGCGAGCGCCTCTCTGGCCAGGTCGCGCTCCTGTGCAATCCGCTGAGAGGACAAAAGAGCCAAAATCAGCAGAACGCCCAGAGCCATGGCGCCGACGACCAGGGGCGCCCGCCAGGTCTTTACCAGCCGCAGCAGCAGCTCCGCGGAGCTATATTCGTGGGCCTGAACTCGGCTCCCGCGCAGGTAGCGGGAGACGTCTTGGGCCAGCTCTCGGGCGCTGGGGTAGCGGTCTTGGGGGTGGAACTGCAGCGCCTTGCGTGCGATGGCTTGCAGCTCTTGTGGCAGAGGGTCCAGGACAGGATCCAGCTCCGCCAAGCGTCCTTCCCGCAGCCGACTGAGAGTGTCCTCGCCGGAGGTGCTCTCGAAGGGTCCCCTGCCCGAGGCCAGCTCCAGCAGCACCATGCCCAGGGCCCAAACATCAGCGCGGGGATCTACACGTTCACCCCGGGCTTGCTCAGGGGCCATGTACCGAGGCGTGCCCAGCACTCCGCTGCCTGGCCGGTAGGGCCCCTCTTCCCACTGGCCCTCGGGATCCAGCATGGGACGAGCCAATCCCCAGTCGGCCACTTGGGTCTCTCCGAACTCGCCCAGCAGGATGTTGGCCGGCTTTAGGTCTCTGTGCACGATGCCCAGGGAATGGGCGTAGGCCATTGCCTGACACACATCCAAGAAGTGGGGCAGTAGCTCCAGGCGCTCGGCGACGTCTTGGCATGCTTGAAGAGAGAGCTCCAGGCTCCGTCCCCGCACCAAGCGCATCGTGTAGTAGAGCTGCCCGTCAGCGGTTTCACCGGCGTTGTACACGGGCACGATGCCCGGGTGCTCCAGCTGTGCGGTGACCCAGGCCTCTCGGGTCATGGCGCGGGCCTGCTTGGGATCCTTGGCCACCTTGAAGGCCACCTCCCGCCGCAGTCGTCGGTCGCGGGCCACAAAGACCTGGCCCATCCCGCCTTCGCCCAGCAGGCCCCGGCGCTCGTAGCGTTCGTCCTCTACCGGCGGCAGGGTTGTGCTCTCTTCCGTGACGGACCAAGCCTCCCCGCTCTGGCCAGCCGGTGCGCTGCCCTGGGGGACCCAGGAGTCTCCGCCGGCCATTAGGTCCGGTCCTCGACCGTGTCGCCTTCGTACAGAAAGAGCTCCAGGTGGCCCAGGCCGTCGGCGCGCACCAAGTCTGTACGCAAACTCGCCTCTCTCAGCTTCTTGCGCAGCCGAGCTAGGTTTACGTCCAGGCGTCGCCGCAACAGGTGGGAGTCCTCCTCGTCCGGCCAGATTTCACGCGCCAGGATCTGCCAGGCGACGGGGCCATCAAAGGCGACCAGCTCGCTGACTAGGCGCGCGCCCAAGCCGCTCAGAGCGATGGGGGCCTGGCCTGCTCGGGTGAGGTGCACGCTGTCGTACTGGGCCACGATGCTCAGTCTGTCCTGGACCCCGCCCAGCATGCGGGTCACATTCCTCCCGACCGAGGCCAGGTCAATGGCCACTGCTTGGAATTTCTGGCCACCCAGGGTGAAGGACACCCCATCGGTCAGCTCCAGACTCTGGCCGGTCTCTCGGATCTTGAGCTGCCAGTGCTGGCCGTCACTCCAGATGTGGGCGGCCGCGTTGGCCTCGTACTTGGGCACCAGCTCGTTGCGGGTCTGGCAGACCAAGGAGCACACGCCGTTGAGGACCTGTCTGGGCAGCCCAGGTCCCTCAATCCCCATCACCCGAGTCGGCAGCTCAATGTCCACCACGCGGATGGAGAGCTCCCGAGCCAGAAAGACCTGCATGTTGGGAGCGAGAATCAGGCTGGTGCTTGGCTTGCCACCCACAGCGAAGCGTCCGCGCAGGGCGAGCAGTCTGAAGGTCTCGCCACGCAGCGAGAGCATGGCGTGCGCCTCGGAGATGCGGGCATCGTCCAGCTGCATGGCTGCAGACCACAGTCTGCCAACCAGATCGCCATGACCCAGCTCGCAGTGGGATCCGTCCGGCAGCTCAAATCGTACAAAGGCGCGCATCAAAACCCGCGGGTGAAGGAGCTCTCGTAGTCAACGGAAGCCTCCTGGTCGTAGAACACGCCGCGTAAGGTGTTTCCTTCAATCTCTACCCACAAAAAGCCGGCCTTTCGGTCGTCTTCGAACTGGGTGGGGGTCTCTCGACCCACTAGGCCGCTGATCTTGGCCGCCGCTCCGCTCACGATAAAGACGGTCCCGCACTTCTCTTTCAGCCACTGACGGTTGTGGTCGTGGCCGCTCAAATACAAGTGCATCTGGCCGCAGATCGAGGCGTCCATAAAGTCCTTGACTGCCCCGCCGCTGGCAATGGGGATGTAGGGGCTCCCTTCGTAGCTGCCGGCGTTGCCGTGCTGGCCGTTGGAGAGGTAGGGGTGGTGCCCAAAGGCGATGTGCCACTGTGCGCTTGAAGCGGCACGCTGTGCGTCCAGCCAAGCCTTCTGTTCTGGGCGGTCCCACACCATGACCTCGTTGGTGTCCAAGGCGTAGAACTGCACATGCTCCTGCACGAAGGTGTAGTGGCGCGCGGGCATGCTCCACTTGGTGGATCGAGCGCTGTAGCCCACCTCGAACTCGGCCTTGGTCTCTGCGATGGAGAGCTCGCCGTAGTCATGGTTGCCTAGGACGACGTGGAAGATCAGGTCCAGCTCCGCGTAGGGCTGCTCGAACTTGGTCTGGAACTGGGCATCGTCCAGGCTGGCGACGCCGTCGTTGTAGAAGTTGTCCCCGAGGTAGAGCACAAAGTCGCAGCCGCGATCGGCGCACACCTGCTGGACGGCCTTGGCCACTGCGTACTGGGTATCGTTGCCCACGCCGCCATCTCCCATGGCCACAAAGCGCACAACAGGCGCTGGGTCGTTGGGTGTGACGGCGGGTGCTGAGCTGGCGAAATCCTTCTGGGCCTGGACCTGGACCCGGTCTGGCAAGGGAGCTGCGACGGGGTCGCCACAGGCCAGTGCGAGTAGAAGAGCGCTCATGACATGCAGTTTACAGTCCCAAGCGCTCGATGTCGCAGTGTGAACACTGTCGTACCCCTTGCCCCAGCACATTTGGGCCCACGGCACGGCAGGACGGGCAGGCGTCGTTGGAGGCGTGGATCACGGTGGCGCTGGTGATCTCTCCGCTCTTCCCGTTGAACAAGCAGTCTAGGCTTCCGTCTAAAACGGCCTCGTAGATCCAGGCCTTTAAGAGATCGGTAGAGACCTGAAGCTCCTGACCCAGCTCGTACAGCCGGATGCGTCCACGTGTGCGATGCGCCCCAACAGCCAAGCCTCTGCGTGTGCATGGCGCCCTTTGGGTCCGCGAGCACCCCGCTGATGAGCACGGGGACGCCGGTCGGAAAGAAGCAGTGCGTTGGCACTCAAGATGGCTGCGCGTAGGGGCAGGCGCTTCTCAACGAAGGGTCCGGCAAGGCGGAAGCTTCATGCCAGCTCGTTGAGCAGCTCGTCCTCGATGGAGGAGTCGGGTGCGTACTCTTCTTCAGGCTTGACGCCCTTGTTGATGAGGCCGGAGACCACCATGTACAGAACGGCTGCGCCCACAAAGACCATTGAGGTCACCTGGGAGGTGCTCAAACCCCCGTCGATGTACTGGGTCAGGTAGGCCGTTCCACGTACCGCATCGCCGCGGAACATCTCGACCATGTAGCGCAAGCCTGCGTAGAAGATCAGGTACATACCCATGATCTGGCCGTCGAACTTGCGTCCGTAGCGCCAGACCAAGCTGAGCAGGCCAAAGCCGATCAGCGCACCGATCGCCTCGTAGGTCTGCACTGGGTACAAGGGCATGTCGAACAGCGCGCCCATGCCCTGCTGAATGTCAGGGAACGCACCGAAGTCCTGTGGACCGGCAGCGCGGTGGTACTCGTAGGCCACGTAGGGCTTGTCCTGGAGGGAGACGATGTCGCCGCCAGGGAAGCTGGCCAGGGTGCTGGCCACGATGGCGTCGGGGACGTGCTCGCCGTGGCAGCAGCCTGCGAAGAAGCAGCCCATGCGGCCGATAGCCTGGCCCAAGAGCGTACTGGGACCCGCGATGTCGGCGACCTTCCAGGGGTTTATGCCCTTGAAGTACAGGTAGCTCCACCCGCAGATGATCGCGCCGGTCACGCCACCCATTACGGCCATTCCGCCCTGGGTCAGGTCCAGGAGGATCAGGGGGTTCTCCAGGAAGCGTGCCCGATCCCCGGGGCTGCCTAAGAAGTGAAGCAGGCGTGCGCCGAAGATTGAGCTGACGATGGTCACCACGATCAGCGGCACGACCACGTCGGGGTTGATGCCGACCTTGCGCATGCGGGCACCCGAAATCAGGGCAGCCAGGAGGAAGGCGGTGACCAGCATCAATCCGTAGGTTCCAAACAGGAGCGGATCGCCGTCGGTCTCTTGTGCGTAGAGGTAGGGAAACATCAGGCCTCTGGTAACCACCGATGTGTGGATCTCACACCCCAAGATGCCCGGCATTGGCCGAAGATGCGCGCGCTTCTCCAGTTAGGGCGCTGGCGTTGCCCGTCCAGGCGGGCAGTAAACCCATCTCGGCCAGGGAACAAAAGCTGCTGCTTCCAAGGATTAGATGATCCGCGAGCTGCACCCCCAGCCTGTGTCCCAGCTCGCTTACCCGGCGGGTGACCGCTCTGTCCTCGGGCGAGGGACGGGGGTCCCCAGAGGGGTGGTTGTGGGCCAAGACCAGAGAGCGCGCGCCAAGCAATAGGGCGGGTCTGAAGACCTCTCTTGGGTCCACCAGGGTTCGGTCGACAGAGCCGGTGCTCAGTGCCTCCAGGGCTAAGGGGCGGCCGCTCACGGACAGGTACAGGGCATAGAGATGCTCCCGACGTTGCGCGTTCAGTGCGGGCCGGATCCAGCGCTCGGCGTCCTGGGGGCAAGTGACCAGCTCCGGTCCAGGATCCCGTGTGGGTAGCAGGGTGAGTGCACATGCGGCGTGCACACGGACTGCGCGGGCGGGGCCCAATCCAGGCACTTGGGTCAGTGCGCGTACGGGCACTTGGGCGATCTGTTGGGCGCTGCCAAAGCGCTTGAGAAGCTCCAGGGCAATCCGCCGGGTGCCGTAGGGCCCCGAGGCTGTGCCGATGATGAGAGAGAGCAGCTCCAGCTCGCTGCTGGTGCGTGGTCCGTTCAGTGTGTAGTGCTCGCGCTGTCCATGCATGTTGTCCCCAGGCGTTTGGGGACTCAGGAGCAAGGTCCGTGCCAAGAGCTGTGCCGCGCACCGTCCAGCCCAGGAGCTCAAGGGTGTCCACTTTTGGACAGGACCTGTCGACTCTCCGACACCCCCTGGTTCCAGTTGCGCTGCTCGGTGCCGAGCGCTGGCGCCTACTTGAGGCGTACATCCAGGTTCAGGCTGATGGTGTCCGGCCCGTACAGGTTCGCGTCGTTCATGCTGGTTCGCTGCGCTGCGCCCACGCTGCTCAGGGCAGAGTGGAAGGACGCCAGCTGCGCGGGGGGAATGCGCACCTGTACCTGGACTCGGCCGCTGTCCAGGTCGCTGTCGCTGAGGGCTGCGCCGGTCCTGGCGTTGACGGCCCGTCCGCCATGACGCTCGGCCAACGCGGCGATCTGGCGCAGGCTGCTGCTGTCTTTGACCACCACGCTGTAGGCCACCGCTGCGTTGAGCTGGGCCTCCAAGTCGATGGACTGCACTTCTGTGGATTCGGAGTCCGGTTCGGCGCCCGATGTGCTGCCTGTCGGCTCCTCTGCCTTGGCACCCAGGTCCAGCATGGCCACCACGTCCGCGCCTTCCAGGTCGGCCTCTTCCCGGGCCGCGCCCTTGGTGGACTTGGTGCCGGCGCTGTCTTCGACCGAGCCGACGATCAACCCGTTGGCGATTTCACGAATGGGATCGAGCTCTTTCTCGGCTTGGGTAGGTGACGCGGGCTCATTGGTCTTGGAGGCGGCGTCCTTTTTGTCTTGTGGACCAGCCGTGGTGCTCAGATCGGACTCGGCCGGCTGCATTGCGGAGGGCTCCGTCTCGGGCTCCTCGGGGTCGGGGAGCAGGTTGCCGACCAGCACCAACACGATGGTGGCGGCCACAGCCATGGCCAAGGTCTCCATCGGCAGCTCACGAAAGAAGCTGCGTACGCGGTCCATCCAGCCCACTTGGGGCATTGGCTCTACCGCCGTTTGGGCCATCACACGCTCGTGAAAGCCGACGGGAGCTTGGAGAGGACCCTCAGCGCGCAGGATCTCTAGCGCCGCCTGGACACCCTCCAGCTCGGCCTGCAGAGCAGGATCCTTGGAGAGAGCGTGCTCGAACGAGGCCACCTGTGCCGGGCTTAGTTCCCCGTCCAGGTAGTCGTTCAAGCGGGTTGTGGTCTCTTGCTCAGTCATTGGCTCGTTTCACACCACATCGGCTAGGTTTAGGCGTCGACCGAGCTTTTTTGCCAGCTCATGTCGGGCCCGGTGTAGCCGGGACTTTACGGTTCCACGGGGAAGGTCCAGCAGCTCGCTGATCTCCTCGTACGATAAATCCTCGATGTCCCGCAGCACGATTATCTGACGCTGTTCTTCGTCCAGCAGGTCCAGGGCTTCCTGGAGCAAGGCGCGGGCCTCGCGCTGGTGCACCGATGCGTCGGTGCCTGGTGCGTCCTCGTCTGCGAGCTGTCGTTTGGGTGCGTCGTCCTCCTGTTGAATGCCGTCGATGGATTCGTGGCGACCGTGGGCACGTCGGTGTC
>JBLHMA010000026.1:0-25031 GCA_047621545.1 Cognaticolwellia sp.
TGTGCCCGCGTGGCGTGGCTGGGTGAAGGGTGGAGTACCTTGGCTGGAGACGGTGTGCTCCCGGTGGACACCCGGGTCAACGCCAAGGGCCAGGTGCGGGCTGGATCTGGGGCGCTCAGGGAGCTGCGATCTCCCGCTGAGCTCTGCAAGCTGCTGCGAGACCTGCCCGGTTCAAGGCCGGTCTTAGGCTTGCTGGCCTGTGCTCCAGATCGCATCTCTGAGCTGGCCGAGCTGCTCGAGGATCCCTGGCCCGTCGTAGAGGTTCTGGACGGGGGGGAGATGCTCATGGTGTTGCAGCTGGCCCGGGTTGCTGGAGAGCAGGACAGCATCCGCTTGTTCTCCTCCAGCGAGGACTGGGAGACTGACCTGGAGCTGAGTTTGGTGGACCTAAACCAGGCCCTGGAAGAGGTGGCCGCGCAGCCTGACCCTCAAAAGCTCCAGCGTCTGATGCGCGGGGCGGGTGCGCTCAGTCGGGCTCGGCCAAAGGCAGGGTAAAGCTCACGCAGGTCCCGGGCTGCTCGAGGCTCTCGACCTGCTTTACGGGCTCGAGCCAGATGTTTCCGCCGTGCATCTCCACGATCTTGCGGCAGATGGCCAGGCCAATGCCGTTGCCGCTGTACTTTTGGCGGTTGTGCAGGCGTTTGAAGATGTCGAAGACCAGGCGTTGGTCGTCGGGGGAGATGCCGATGCCGTTGTCCTGCACCTCCACCTGCAGCATGCCCCCGCGGCGCTCGGCGGTGATGTGGATCTGCGGCGGAGGGCTTGGCCGGGCGTACTTGATGGCGTTGGAGATCAGGTTCTGGAAGAGCTGGGAGAGCCGCCGCTGGTTGCCTGCCACCAGGGGCAGCTCTGCAGCAGAGATGCGCGCCTGGGCGCCTTCGATCTCCGAGTCCAGGTTCTCCAGGGCTGTGGCCAGCGCCGCGTTCAAGTCCACCTTCGCAAACGGGCGCTTGTCTTGCCCCACTTGGGACAGGCTGAGCATGTCGTCGATGAGCTCGTGCATGCGCACCGAGCCGTCCAGGGCTTTTGCCAAGATGTCCTGCCCGCGCTCCGAGAGTCCAGCGCTGTGGCGGCTGCGCAGCAAGCTCAGGTAGCTGGAGACCGTGCGAATGGGGGACTTTAGGTCGTGGCTGGCCAGGGTTGCGAACTGGCGAAGTTCGGCGTTGGACGACTCCAGCTCCGTGTTCGAGCGGGAGAGCTGAGAGGTTCTCTCTCGTACCCGCACTTCGAGCTCTTCGGCTGCGTCCACCAGCGCCTGCACGTTCCGGAACACCCATTGTGTCGTGCCCGAGGACAGATCGTCGCTCCAGTGCCAGGTAGCGCTCACCGAGCGGCTCTCGCCGTTGGGCAGCGCCAAGCGCAGCGCCTCTAAGCGGCCCTCGTTGCGCAGCAGGCTGTTGGCGTGGTCCAGCAGGCGGGGGTCGCCGAGCAGGTCGGCGAGGGGATGTCCGACCAAGTCGCTGCGTCCCAGCCAGAGGCGCGCCTGTTGGTTGGCGTCGCTGACCCGTCCGGCGGCGTCGGTGAGAAGGATGGGGTCCGGTGCGGCTCCGAACAGGTCCCGATAGCGCTGGTCGCTGGTGCGCTGCTGCTGCAGGTCCTGGGCCTGTTGCGCCAGGCGTGCGCGCAGGTTGGCGATGAGCTGACTCTGCTCCAGGGCGCTGGCCTCCTGGACCGCGAGCAGCTCCATCAGCGCAGCGCCCTCCGAGTTAAAGGCCTGTTGCAGCCCGTGGTTCTTCAGCGCCTGAGTGGCTGGGCGTTGCTGGCCGCTCCAGCGCAGCAGAGCCTCGCTGCGGCCGCTCTCGTAGGAGCTGGCGATTCGGGTGCGTCCGGATCCACTGTGGAAAGCCGCCGCTCGGGCGCCGGCCAGGGCGAGCAGTGCGGGACCGCAGGACTCCGCGTCGAGCAGAGCGCGGTCAAAGGCAGCGATGGCTTCCAGCTCCGCACCGCGCACCCGCAGCAGCTCGGCGCGCAGCAGCCCGGCTTGGACAGGAAAGCCGGCGGCTTCCAGCCAGATCTGGTCCCCCGCAGCGGCGCCTTGGCTCTTGGTGCCAGGTCGGCCCATCAGACGAGCGATGCCCCGTAGGCAGCGCACCAGGGGGGTGCAAGCGTTGGCGCCCAGCCAGTCCCAAGCCTCACTCGCGGAGTCCGCGCGGATGCGTGCGCTCAGGGCCTTGTCGTCCAGCACGGCCAGCCAGAGAGAGGCGGTGTCCATCATGCCGCGGGTCTGAGCGTCAGTGTGTTCGCTGGCCAGAAGCTCGGCTTCCTCAAAGCCGAGCTCGTCCAAGCGGCCGGGCCGGGTCTTTCCCTGCAGGGCGCGGCAGAGCTGTCGCAGCAAGGTCAGCCGGTCCATCGCCGCCCGGTTTCGGATGCGTCTGGCCAGGGCCAGGTCGTTCTCACAGCGGCGCTCGATCAGCGGCAGCGCGTGTCCAGCGCGAAGGGCCAGCCAAGCCCGGGGTATGCCCAGCTCGACCTCGGCATGGCGCTGAGCTGATTCCTGGCAGAGGCGGTGGGCCACTTCGATGTGCTCCAGGACCTGATCTGGCGGGAGAACCTGGGCGTGGATGCGAGCGGCGATGAAGGCCCGGGTCAGGGCCTCCCACTCGGGGTCATGGAAGAGTGCGAGCACCTTCTCAGCGGTCTGGGCCAGGCGTGCGGCCAGATGCGGGGCTCGGGTGCGGCCGATCTTCAGCCCGATCCAGGCCACCGCCAAGGCGCTGTGGGCCGTGGGCCCTTCCAGCCTGGAGAGCTTTGCCAGGACGGCAGCCGCCCAGTCGGCCAGCGCCGGGTCGCAGGCTGCCCCGAGTAGGAGGGTTCGAGCGAGGAGAGCGTTTCGACCGATTGAGATCAAGCCCTGGCTGGGGACCTGGCCTGGCAGGCGCTCGAGCTGGGGTGGGGTGGGGTGGCGGTGGGGCTGGTCTGGGGACAGGTCAAAGCCAGCCAAGCCAGCCAATGCCCGCTCCTTGGCCTTGTCGTATTGGGCGCTGCTGAGCAGGGTGGCGACCTGGATCTCCGTCAGCGAGGCCACCTCTATTGGAGAGCGTGCGTGCTTGAGCGCCCGGCTCAGGAGCTGCTCGGCCCGGACCTGGTCACCGCCGAGGTGGGCTGCAGAAGCCGCATCTCGGTGCAGGGCTAGCTTTCGCTCGCGGTCCCAAGTGCGTGGCGCCGCTGAGAGGGCTTGGATGGTGTAGGCCAGCGAAGCGGCGAAGGCTGAACCCAGGCGGGACCGCTGGGCGGCGTCCACGTTGAGCTCGGCACGGTGGGTGCGCGCCGCCTCCGATTCTGCGGATCCCGCGCTCAGGTTCAGGTGGTCCACTCCTGCGAAGAAGCGTCGGCTCTCTCCTCCCTCCAGATATGCCTGGGCGATGGCCCGGTGTAGCGCTTGGCGCTGCTCGGGAAGCAGTGCGGCCTTGGCAGCCTCCTGCACTTCTGGGTCGGAGAGGCGCCAGCGCTGCTGCTCTATGGTTAGCAGCCCGGCGGCCACAGCCGGAGCCAAGCGCTCTTGTGCGTCTTGGCCCAGGGAAGGGAGCAAGGCTTGGGCCTGGGGCAGCTCTCCTTGTTGCCCGAGCACCGCCAGCTCACTCAGAGCCAGCCGCGCCTCGGGCGCCAACAAGGCCAGGTCTTCGGCGAGCAAGGCCTGGGGATCCGTGCTCAGGTTCAGCATCTCAGGCCGGCTCAGGTCCCAGGTCCAGGCTCCTTGAAGGGCCTCGTAGCGCAGCAGTTTCCGCCGGTGAAGGTGGTGCAGGCTGCGCCGTAAGCGGGCTGGGATGCCTTGGCTGGTGCTCAGGAGCAGCTCAGCCAGCGCTCGGGCAGAACCCAGGTCCAAGCCCAGGCTCTCCCTGCACAGGTCCAGGAGATCTGTCCTCCCCAAGGGCGCCATCACGACAAGACTGGGCCCCAGTGCCTGCACCGACTGGAGGGTCAACGGCAGTGGGTGTCCGGTGGTGAGCGCTTCTGGTCGCCAGGCCAAAACCAGCATGAGACCCGGGATGGGTCCGCCCTGTGCCATGACCTCCAACAGGCGGCTGGACGCGGGGTCCAGCCAGTGCGCATCGTCCAGGACCAGAATCAGCGGGGCGCCGGGACGGGCCAAGGCGGTGAGCAGACGGCGCACCAGCAGATTGAGCACCCGCTCGATCTCCGTCGGCGCGCTGGGGCGGTTCTGGGGCTGGGGCCCTACGAAGTTCTCGACCTCGGGAAGGAGGCCACGCAGCATGCCGCCGTCATCACCTAGGGCCTGCTTCATCCGATCACGTAGGATCTCTTGCTCTCGCTCCGGGAGCGTGCCGATCTGTTTCAAGGCGCCGCGAAGGGCTTGAACCCAAGTCGAATAGGGGCTCTCGCCCACCTGTGTCTGTCCCTGTCCTCGGGCCCAGAGCGCCCGACGGCCGGCGGGAAGCTCTAGAAGGGATTGGATCAAGCTGCTCTTGCCGGAGCCGGCCTGCCCCTGGATGTTCAGCGCAGCGCACCCGCCTCGGTCCGCCTCCGCCAGGGCCTTTGCAGCCACAGTGTAGGCGTTCTCTTGTCCATATAGGCCTTTGATTCTAGGTCCAGAGGGCTGGGGCAGCAGCTTGGCGAGCTCCGCTTGCAAGACGCGCGCGCTCTCCGGCCTGGCCTCTGGCTGGGGGTCCAGACAACGCCTCAGCAGCCGGTCCAGGGCCGCAGGCAGGGTCGGCTGCAGGCTGCACAGAGGCGGAGGCGCTAAATCGGCGTCTCGTCCTGTAGGAAAGGGCGGTGTACCAGAGAGCAGCGCCCAGAGAAGCAGGGCCAAGCTGTAGACATCCGCGCGCTCGTCCGCAGTCCGGCTGCTGCTGTCCAGCTGTTCGGGCGCGCACCACGCTGCCGCTGCCTGGTGTGTGTGGGCATTTAGGTCCGTTGCGTGCCGTGCGCTGCCCAAGTCCAGCAGGGTGGGCCACTCACCCTGGGCCGCCAAGACGATGTTTCTAGGGTTCAGATCCAGATGGAGCACGCCGCGCTGGTGCAAGCGCGCAGTGGCCTCAGACAGGCGTAGAATCAGCACGATGGCTTGAGCCAAGGGGAGGGGGGCTTGGGTCAGCATCTCGCCCAGGGAGCGATCCCCCAAGTCCTCCAGCACCAGCACCATGCGGTCGGGGTCAAAGTCCAGGATCCGCACCAGTCCTGGCCCGGCACACTCCCTTAGCAGACGTGCCTCACGCTCCAAACGGGGGGCGCCACCGGGTGCGGCCTGCTTGAGCACCACTGTCAGCCCGTCCTGGTTGCGACGTGCCCGAGCCAAGCGGCTGCGGTGTCGGCCAGGCAAGGGGGTCAGGCCGCTGTAGTCGCTGAGGGTCTCCACGGAGTCGAGGGTACAACGGGGGCTGCCGGCATACACTGTGGGGAATGTGGCAGCGAACCTTGGATCAGCTCAACGCCTCCCGACACCCACGCGGTGGCTGGGGGTATCTGGCTGGGCAGTCTCCCGTTGGCGAGGCCACCCTGCTGGCCCTGGCTGCCGGTGCTGAAGGGGACCCGGCCTGGCTGGACCAGGAAGAGCTGGGCTGGTCGGTGCTCATGGCCCCCTCCTGCCTCTCTTTGCGCTTCCCGGATCGCGCCCAAGCGGCCATCGCCCCGCTCCTGACACTCAAGGGCGACCCCGGCGGCCTGAGTGCGGGCACCTACGATGCCAGCATCCTGGGCTGGGCTTGGGTCGACGGCACCTTCTCCTGGGTCGAGCCCACCGCATGGGCCGTGCTCTCTCTGCGCCGCCAGGGTCTGGATGGGAACCCGCGCTGCGCAGAAGGCCTGCGCCTGCTGGTGGACCGCCAGTGCAGCGATGGGGGCTGGAACTCCGGCAACCCCGATGTCTTGGGGGCCGAGCTGCCCGGCTACCTCTACGCAGCCGGCTTGTGCGCGATGGCTCTGCCGCCCGGGGACTCCGTGGACAAGGCGCTCAAGTTTGCGGAAGGAGTGCGTTCTGCGCCCAGCGTGATGAACCTGTCCTTTGCGATCCTGGCCCGCCTGCGTCACGGACGGGATCCCACAGTCGAGGTCAGGCTGCTCTTGGAGCGCCAAGAGTCCGACGGGCTGTTCTCCACCCGCATGGACCGAAATGCGCTGGCCATCCTGGCGCTGCGCGCTGCCGAAGAAGGCAGCTCCCCGCTTTTTGATTCAGCGTTTGACTCAGAGTTTGATGCACCATCTGACACACCAGTTGATGCACCACCGGAGGTGCCCCATGGCTGATCTGGATCGTCGCCGCCTGCTTCAAGTCCTGGCTGGAGGCCTGGCTGCCGGCTCTCTGGGCGCCTTGGGCATCCAAAAGGGCCGCGCCATCCTGGGGCAGCCCAAGGCTCAGGTCAGCGTCCTCAAGGCCGCCGGCTACGATCAGGATCTGAGCGACATCCTGTTCAGGGGAATCTCGGATTATCCCCAGGTCATTGCCCGCGCGAAGGGCGGCCGCGTGGTGCTCAAGCCCAACCTGGTGGAGGTGCACCCTGGGCGGCCCATCAACACCGACGCGACGCTGATCGCTTCGGCCGCCGAGGCCTTTCTGCGTCTTGGCGCGGGAGAGGTGGTGGTCGCAGAAGGACCCGGGCACCACCGGGACACCGAGCTGCTCTTGGAGCGCTCCGGCCTAAAGGCGCTGCTCAAGGATGTGGGCTGTCCCTTCGTAGACCTGAACATCGACACCCCCACCAAGGTGCAGTTCTTGCGGAACTTCACCGGGTTGGGCTCCATGCAGCTGGCCAGCACGGCGGTGGGCGCCGATCTCTTGGTGAGCGTCGCCAAGCTCAAGACCCACCACTGGGTGGGCTGCACCCTGACCATGAAGAACCTCTTCGGCACGGTCCCTGGGTCGGTCTACGGCTGGCCCAAGAATCCACTGCACTACGCCGGTATTGAGCAGTCCATCGTGGACATCTGGCAGGGCCTGGCCCCTGGCTTTGGCATTGTAGACGGCATCGTGGGCATGGAGGGCGACGGCCCCATCATGGGCACCGCCAAGCAGGTAGGCCTGGTGTTGATGGGGGACAACCTGCCGGCTGTGGATGCAACCGCTGCCCGTGTGATGGGCTTGGACCCGCACAAGATCGGATACCTGCGGGTGGCCTCGCGCTTGGGAGGCAGCCTGCACAAGTCACGCATCGAGCTGATCCACGAAGCCCTGGAGGTTCATCCCTTCGAGGTGCTCCCTCAGTTCGAGGACCTCCGTGCGTGAGTCTGAGCGCATGAGGTGGGAAGTATGAACGCGCGCGAGAAGAAGCTGGCCAAGCTCTTTGGGATTGCGGTGCTCGGGGCGGGTCTGTTGGCGTCCCGAGATCTCATCCAGACGGGACTGCACCAGGCCCAGCCCACCCAGCCCACCCTGGTGCTCATCGTGCTGGACACCGTGCGGGCCGACCACCTGAGCGCCTGCGGCTACGAGAGACCGACCTCGCCGACGCTGGAGCGTCTGATCCAAGACGGTGCGGCCATGCACTGTCAGACCTACGCGCCCGGTTCTTGGACCTTTCCCTCTCATGCTTCCCTCTTCTCCGGCTTGGAAGTCCCCGAGCATGGGGCTCACTTTGTTGGGGACCAAGCCCTGCTGCGCGCTCTGGCGATTCAGCCCTTAGACGGGGAGATTCCGCTCCTGGCCGAAGACCTTGTGGCCCAGGGCTACCAGACCCGTGGCGTGAGCGGGAATCCTGTTCTGGCCCAGGCCTCCGGCCTTGGAAGGGGCTTCCAAGACTGGCGCGTGGCCCCCGGTTTTGGCCCTTGGAACGGCGAAGGATTGGTACAACAAGTCACCGATTCCCTGCGCCAAGCCGACGCGGATCAGCCCCTGTTTCTGTTCGTGAACATCGCCGACGCGCACGACCCTTGGTACCCGGCCAAGGAGCTGGACTGGGTGCCGAGCTATCCGGGAACCCTGGCCTACTTCGAGGTGGACGACGACGGCGTGGTGCTGCCGGACGGTCCCTGGCAGCGCTATGTCATGGGCCGCATGCCAGAGCTGGAAGCCGAGCAACTCCGCCAAGAAGTCACCGACCGCTACGACCGGGCACTGCACCAATCGGACGCCACTCTGGCGGCCGTTCTCAACACCCTGCGCGCCCACAACTGGGACCAGGCCGGTCTGCGAGTCGTCATCACCTCCGACCACGGCGAGTTCCTGGGAGAGCACGGCATCCTGCGCCACGGCCGCTACCTCTACGAGGAGAACAACCGGGTGCCGCTGTTGGTCTGGGACAGCGCAGGCAGCCCGGCACTCCCGGAGGGACCGATGTCCATGCTGGCCGCCCGCGAGCTTATTTTGGGCCAGGCGCCAGCCGAGCGCGCCGTTCGTGCAGTGGCCTTTCCCGACCCCCTCTGGACGGAGCAGTCCGGGGGTGTTCTGGGCACCGAGATGAGTGTGGCGGTCTGGGAGGGACAGGGCAAAGAGCACTGGATCGCCGGGGAGAGCATGACGGTAGATCTGACTGCGGACCCCTTGGAGCAGGCGCCTACACCCGCAGCGCCAAGCGCACAGGTCTTGGAGCGGGTTCAGGCCGCCAAGACCAGCGCGGCCCGACAGACAGGGGAGATGGATCCGGGCTTGCAGGACGCTTTAAGAGCGGCCGGTTACCTGGAATAGATGGAGTTCACCTGTCAGGCCGAGCACCTGAAACCGCTGCTTCGTCGGGCGTTGCTGGGCTCGGGGGCAGCGGTAGCGGTGGGGGCTTTGATGCAGGCGCCCCTCCTGTTTGTTGGGATGGGTCCAGTCCTCTGGTCCAACCTCATTGGCTTGTTCGCTATGGGAGTCGGAGGGTTGGTGTTGGGGCAAGCCTTGCGCCGGTCACACGCTGGCCCGCGCTTGGACGTGGTGTTGGAAGGGGGGCGGCTGACCACCCAGTGGCCAAACGAGGACAAGCAGGTTGTGTCTCTCGGCCCGGACACCCAGGTCAGCACGCGCGGCGGCTGGTTGATGGTGAAGAGCGGTCAGATCGCCTTGGGGATTCCAGTGGCCTCGCCTTCGGTCAAGGAGTTCAGAGAGGCCCTCGACAGAGCGCGCTTTGGGGACCGGCCCCGGGTGCTGCGGCGTAAGGATCCACACTACGACTCCCTTCCGCCGGCAAACGACGCGGTGACCCCTGATGGGCGTCTGGACAACGCGGCGCGCGCCTTTGCATTCGGCAGCCTAGTGACCCTGGGGCTCACGGTCGCCGGAGGGCTGTTGGTGGGTTTTGACGTGGGGCTGCCGCTCTTTGGGCTCTTCCTGGCCAGCGCCGGGGGATTTCTCTTCATAGAGAAGGGACTGGTGCCGCTCAAGACCAAGCGTCTCACCCAGGTCCACCGCTATTCGGGGACCACAGAGACCACAGGCGTGATGGCGCAGGTCTCCGGTGCGCTGAACCTGATTGGCAGCGCGCTGTTGGCGCTACTTGGCGTCCTGCTCTTCGTCATTGGCTTTGGTGCTCAGCTCTCTTGAGCGGGCCCACTCGGGCATGCCGTGCTCTTCGGGCAGCTCCCGAAGGGTGTGAAAATGGTGCCAGTGCAAGGTGGGCTGTCCATCCTCCCCGGGTTGGAAGACGTCCTCCATGCGGTGCCCAAAGACGATGTCCTCGGGCTGGTAGCTGCCCTGGGCGCTGATGAGTTGGTTGGTGGTGCTGTCCAGACCGGTCAGGGTGACCACAAGCTCGGCGGTCCACTCGGCCAGCTCTTCCGGCATGACCCCATAGAAGGGGCTGTCTTCGTCGATGGGGTGCATGATCACCCAGCTGAGCATGAACAGTGGGGTCTGGTCCCGTGCCACCTTCAGATCGATGAAGCGGTTGAATACACTGCCGTCCGGCAGGATCTCGCGACGCATGAGCACCAGTTTTATCGTTGCGCCGATAACCCGGTTCCCTCGTTGGTTTCGCACGCGGAATCGCAGCTGAGGGTGGCCGTCGATGGTGTTGATGACCGCCTTCTCGGAGAAGAGCACCCGCGCCTCGGACTGAGAGAAGCGCGCAAAGATCATGCCCGTCGCCAGGGCCACGGAGACGATGCCGGTGAAGCTCTCTATGGCGACCACAAAGTTGGCGAAGGTACTGACCGGGGAGAGCACCCCGTAGCCAATGGTTGCGAAGGTCTGGATGCTAAAGTTGAAGGCCTGGGCAAAGTTCTTGACCCCAGGGATGCCCTCTGGGCCGGCCAGCATGTACAGGCAGGCAAACATCGTGTTCAGGGAGAAGTAGCCGGCGGCCAGCAGGGCCAGAAAGGTGGACCAATGCACCTTTAGAAATATGTGGTACAGGTCCCGCATTCCACCGGGCTCGGCGGCACCGGGAATGGGTGTGACGGAGCCGTCGCGGTTGATAAACCGGCGTCTTTTTTGTGGGGACTTGCTCAGATGCTGTGCCTCAAATGCTGTGCCTGAAATGCTGTGCCTGAAATGCTAGATGCTCTGCCCGAACAGCAGGTAGTAGGAGCCGTTCCCACCGTCTGCGCTGGGGTCCCCGGTGGCCAGGTCCGGCACGCCGTCTCCGTTCAGGTCTGTGGTCAGCAGCACGTCCATGCCCGCGTCGGGGCTGCCCTTCTCCGTGGCGCAGTAGTCCGGCGTGAGCACCCCTTCTAGTAAGGGGCCGTAGGTCAGACACACGCCGCTCTCTCCAAAAGTATCGGTCACGGAGAAGGCCAAGTCCAGGTTGCCGTCGCCGTCCATGTCTTGGCCACCGGAGACCGGGCCTTGTAGCTGGTAGCCGCTGGTCAAGTTTAGCCGCACGGCCAGGTCACTCCAGCTGCGCTCCCCACTCCACAGGCCGATCTCGTCAGACGCGGTGCTCACCCAGAGGGCCTGGGCACCCGAGCCGGTGGCGTCTCCAGCTTGGCCCATGTCCACAAAGCGACCTGGTGACTGCAAGTTGCTGGAGCAGTCCTCTAGGAGCACCCCTGTGGAGATCTGTGTGGTGTTCACGATGTGCGCGATCTTCCGGTTCAACACGCTGAGCTCGGGCAGACCATCGCCGTCGATGTCGCTGGTCTCAAGGGCCAAGCCAAAGTTGCTCTCTTCGCTCAACAGATTCGCGAGGATGTGCTCCGCCTCGTAGTCATCTTCTTGCCACACGCCGCTGAACAGTGTCACGATCTGATCACTGCCTTGGCTCAGAGCCATCTCTGGCTGGCCGTCGCCGTCGATGTCGCCCAAGATCAGGATGCGCGCTTGCCCGGTGTCCTGGGAGGGGAAGTTTAGGGTGCCTTGCGCTTGGTTCTGGGGGACGTAGCTGTCCGAGGGATCCAAGGGCCCCTCGAAGAGGTAGGCCACCCCGTAGTCCTCTGCTGCAACCGCCAAGTCCGCTTGCCCGTCTCCGGTCATGTCGCCCAGGTCGTGGGCGCCAAATCCAGCGTTGTTCACCTGGTGGTAGAAGAGGGTTTGGTTTGCGGTGCTGGGTAGATCGAAGGCCACCAAGACCGCACCTAGGCTCGAGTCTGGGCTTGTTGCGGCAGACAGGTCTGCTACGCCGTCGCCGCTCAGATCTCCGGTGTTCAGGCTGCTGCCCAGTCCTTCACCCACGACTGTGTCAAAGGCCAAGTCCCAGTTGGTAAGGAACTCGCTGCCTGAGAAGCGGCAGTCCGCTGAGCCGTTGCAGTCGTTCAGGATGCCGTCGCCGCAGATCTCCAGGGCGCCGGGGTAGACCTGGGTCTGGGAATCGTCGCAGTCGGTGCCGTCGGACACCGTCCCGCTGGGCTGGGTGCAGGCGACTACCGCCGTTCCAGGATCTCCGTAGCTATCGTCGTCGGTGTCGTCGTACCAAGTGGGGCCGCTGACCGGGTCCTCGTCCACACTGTCATCGCAGTCGTTGTCCAAGCCGTCGCAGGCCTCGTCTGCCCCTGGGTACACCTCGGCGTCGCTGTCCTCGCAGTCTCCTCCGACGGTCGCCGCCGAGTCGAAGGGTGGCGCGTCGGCGCAGGCACCCGTCGGCTCGCCGCTGCCAAATCCGTCCGCGTCCGCGTCCACGTAAAAGTCGATGAACACGCCCTCGTCGACGCTGCCATCGCAGTTGTTGTCCAGTCCGTCGCAGATCTCCGTCTCCCCTGGGTTGACCAGGGCATCGGTGTCATCGCAGTCCTGGCCCTGGTCTGCGGAGTAGCGGACGGGGTGTTCTCCCGGACAGGCGGTCTGGCTCTCGCTCCCAAAGCCGTCGCCGTCCTCGTCCAGAAAGAGCTCGACGGGGGTGCAGTCGCTGGTCACGGTCCAGGACTGAAAGCAGCCCAAGAGCAGCAAGATGTGGCTCATTCCCAAGTCTCCGCACCCAACCTAGCACGGTGAAGCAGGGCGTCGCGGATGTGCACCAAAGCCAAGGTGTCCATTCCGCAGTAGGCGAGTAGCTGTTCGGCCAGGACCTGTGCCTGATCGGGTGGGGTGTCAGGGTGTTGCATTCGGGTCCACACGAGCACCGCCTGAGCACCGTCGTTGACCGACAGGTCTCCGTAGTCCTGGCCTGGGACCAGAGCTGGCAGCACCCGTTTGATGGACCAGGAACCGCCAAATGCTGGGTGATAGGCGTAGGCGCGTGACAAGGATTGCAGGTCCACGATGCGCTTGCGCAGGGTCCGTAGAGGGTCCTCGAGTGTGGGGCAGGCAGACGCCAACTTGCCGATCACCTTGCCCTCGAACTCGCCCCAGACGTAGATCGGGTTGTCCCCGTCCAAGGCCTCCAGGAGCGCCGCAGCCAAGGGTGGGCGCGGGTCGGTGCTGTCCCTGTGCAAGTAGGCGTGGCTGCTCATTGTTCCGTCTTGCTGCTTGTGGTGAACCGAGAACTGGACCGGCAGAGTGGTGAAGGGTCTTAGTCCTGGCAGGGTGGGGATTGCTGGCGCGATCGCCTCAAAGTCCAGGTAGGACGTCGCTCCGTTATGTTCCAGCTTCTCTTGCAGGCCTGGCAAGACGCACAGGCTTCCGTTCTCCTTGGCCCGTCGGAATAGGCGCGCCTGGGGACTGTCGCCCGTCGGAAAATCCATTGGGATCTCGGGCTGGCAGTCTCTCAAGTAGGGGCAGAGCCGGGGCCAGCGGCAGCGTCGCCCCGTGGGCTCAATGGGGGGCGCTTCCTGCAGCACGATGGACCGCAGCGGACTCAGCTGGGCAGACAGAGCCGCCGAGAGCTCCGCGACCTTTTCGGTGCGGTCCACAAAGCGAAGCAGGGGCTCGTCCTTGTCCATTCGATACCGGCGGTTGATGCAGAGCACGCCCACTTGGGCAGGGGCGATGCCGGCTTGGGTCATCACAAAGTGCTCGATGGCGAGCTCTTGCAGGTGGATCGGGCGCAGCTTGGTCGACGCCTTGACCCGTCCCAGTCGCCAGCCGCCCTTGGGCAGGCGCAGGAGCAGGTCAGGGCGGATGCGCAGCTCCTCGAACTCAATGGCTGGGCGAAAGACAACCCGTGAATGGCTCATGGCATGGGCGCTCTGGCGCAAGGCCTCCTCCCAGGGCAGGGCCTGCGGTATCCGAACGCCATCGGGAAACATCTGGCGCGCATGCACGTGGATCTGGCTGGCCGGGCTGTGAGGGTCCATGACATGGGGCTTGCGGGGCTCTCGCTTGGCACGCCAGAGGCGCAGTGAACACTGAAGTCCCCACATCAACTCGCTTCGGCTCAGAGTGTTCAAAACAGGCCTTGGAATGCGGAGTCTTCGTCCCAGTCGGGTGCATTGCGGCGCTCGTGGGTGCGAAGGTATCGGCGATTGGGGTCTCCGCCGAGCTGGAATGGCGAATCGACGGCCGGAGCGCGGGTCGGCGCTGCAGGGGCCTGCTGTGCGATCAAGCCTATAGTGATGGGATCCAGCAGGGAGCCCTCTTGCACCCAGCCTAGCACGCGCTGGTCTTGGGCCTTGACCGCTGGTAGCGCAAAGGTGCTACCGGGAGACTTGGTTGCTGAATCGGCCCGACCTCCGCAGCGCGCCTGTGCCCATTCCCAGATCTTGGCCCAGTCCGCGCTCAGGACCGGTCGGGCAAGGGGTATGCAGAGGCGGAACTTGGGGTGCTCGGGTCGGTGGCTCCAGGTGCTGTGCAAAATGTGGTGGTGTTCCCCCCACAACTCGCTGGCATGATTCGGGGATATTCCACCATCAAAATCCAGTACCAAGCAGGATAAGTGGGCGACGCCTTTCCGCCCACGGCGGGTGCCGCGATACCAAGCTGGCGACCAGAGGCGCAGGGCCTTTTTCGCTTGGTCTTTGCTCTTGTTCTTCAGCTTTGGTTTGACCTCGAAGCGCTGCAGGGCACGCTCCAAACCGTGCAGGGAAGCGGTCTCAGAGAGGACCTCCACATCAAAGACGGTCTTGAAGCAGGTCAGGGCGAAGTGAAGTGGCACAGAATCCAAGGCTACACGGGGTGGGCCGTTGCCGCAGGGCTCAGAGAGTGGGCAGGTCGATCCGTAAGGGGAAACGAGGTGTCTCGTGTTTGTTCAGGCCAAGATCATTCTTTGGGAACAAGGCCCTAGTGTGCTGTGGTCAGGCGTGCAGAATCAACGTCCGGTGCTGGTAGTAGAGCAGGCGTGTTTAGTCAGCCAGGGCCCTGGGTTACGCGCACGTCAGCGCCGACTCTCCGAGGTGCGTCACCCAAGCCTGGCCCGGGTGCTTGAAGTAGGTTGGAGCGAGCGCGCAGGCGTGAGTCAGTCGCTCTTGGAGCGGGTCTCCGGAGTGCCAGTCGCCGCGCTGCATTTTGCAGTTTGTGAGTATGTTTTGTTGGGCGCTCTGGAGCAGCTCGCTGGTGCCCTGGCGGCTTGCCACCGCCGCGGTTTGGCCTTGGGCTCGGTGAACCCAGGGCGGGTGCTGCTCAGCCGTCGTCCCGAGATCACCTTGGTCCTGACCGGTGCCGCAGCCCAAGGCACCCCAGAGCAGGATGTCGCGGGCCTGGCCCAGGTCTGCCGAGAACTCTCCTATGGGCAGGTTCTGAGCAGGCCCTTTCAGCTTCTTCTGAGTGCCCTGGACCGGGGTCTTGTCAGCGCCGAGCAGGCACAGCGAAGCGCTTCCGCCATCCAAAGCCAGGTTGCCCAGAAGCTAAGAATGGCCAGTTAGTCGCTGCGTGTCTGGTGCTCGGAGCGCGAAGGGTCCAAGGGATCTCAGAGCGCAAAGGCACCGACTGCTAAGCCTGCGCCCACGCCAACCACGGTGCCTAGGCCTACGCCTGCGGCGCTGTAGATCACACGCTTACGCTGAATGCTGCGCTGGTAGCCTTCGATGTAGCCCTGCTGGTACTCGCTGTTCTGAGAGCGCCACACGCCGGCGGGAACGGCCGGATTGATCAGCACATCCGCAGCTGGGACGACGCAACCACAGGGGCCGCATGCCAGGCCAGCGCCCAGTCCAGCCAAGCCGTGGAGGCCGTATTGACCAGCCACTTCCGAGGCGGCCATCTGGCCATCCAGGAACCCTTCCTGGTAGCTCTTGTACAGCTCCTCTTCGGCCGGAACAGGCGCTGCCTCTACGACCGGCTCTAAGGCTGGCTGCATCTCCGACTCCACGGCAGGGGCCGCTGCTTCGCTTGCTGCTTCGCTTGCTGCTTCGCTTGCTGCTTCGCTTGCTGCTTCGGTCTCCCAACCGGAGGACACCGGTGCTGTGTCGCTTTCGGTCTCGGAGGTCGGCGCCTCTTCAGAGCTGGGCGCTTCCCCAGAGCTGGGCTCGGCTTCTTGGGCCCAAGTTGGTCCAGCGGCCAGAGCGATCATCAACAAGAGCGACACGCGCACCTCCGAACCCAGGGTAGCCCGCGCCGTGGGGCCCTGAAAGGTCCGGTGTTCTCATGGCGTCTACGCTCCGCCGAAATACGGGAGGGTAGCCAAGCGAACTTCGCCTGACCCGGCGGCTCTCTGGAGGGATCCCTTGCTCCTATTTTTGCTCGCAGCGTGCATCACCGACGACGAAGACGTGCAGGTGAACTGCGCGCCTTGCCCCGCGGTGCCAGCGGCTGCCTCCCCCGCGAAAGACGGACCTCGGAAAGATGGGTCCTTAGAAGACTGGGAGCTAAAGGTCTTGGACAAGGATCTGCAGGCGCTTCGGGCAGGAATTCAACCGCGCGGGGAGCAAGGCTTTGGTCTGTGTCAAGGCGCCCAGACCTGCGAGAACTTCCTGGGTGCCAACCCGGGTGAGTTGGCCCTGGGCCCCCACATCCTCCAGGCTGAGCTGGACGTTCCCCGAGTGGGCGAGGACTGGAAAGTCCGCTTTGACCTGAACTGCGCTGTGACCACTCCCGCCGGAACCGAGCTGGACGTGGATCACACCAAGACCTACAGCCTGGTCCACACGGGCCCCAAGCAGGGCTTCCGCCTCTCGCCGCTCTGGAAGGTCCAGTCTCCCCATCCCCAAGGTGCCCGCGACTGTGAGCTGAGCCTCACGCCAGTGCGCCCAGACGGGCAGGACGGCACCCCCATCGTAGGCAGCTACAAGACCCCCATGCCGGAGAAAAAATGACCTGGCCCCAGTGGATCGAGACCCTCAAGGAGCGCTACTTGGCCGAGCAAGCCAGCGTCTTTGTTCTACATGGCGCCGTGCGCAGCGGACGCTGGTCCTATGGGGGAGAGTCCGTGGACTGCCCCCAGCTGCTGCGGCATTTCTTGGAGCGGAGCCGGGACATGGTCGGCGTGCTGGAGTGGGAGACCGCGACCCTCGAGCCCAAGCCTCGCCTGCGTTTCCCCGGCATTGAGGATCGGGGACGATTTTCGCGTCACTTGGGCGCCAGAATGGTCTTGGACGGCATCACCGAGTCGCTGCAGCCAGCCAGTCCGGAAAAGGCTTTGGGTTTGATCTGGCTGGCTCTGGACACCCCCGGCGCTAGCCAGGGCTGGATCCTTACCCAGACCCAGCGCTTGGCCCACGCCCGAAAGAGACAGAGCGTTCAGACGGGTCTGAAGGGTCCCGCGCTGGAGACTTGGGCGACAGCCCCATGGCTCCGGGAGAGCAACAACGTCATCGTGCTGCTGGTCGAGGACTTGGCCGAGCTCTCTCCGACCCTGGTGGCCCAGTGTTCGGTGATCTTAGTGCCGGCGAGTGCCCTGCCAGTGCCTGTGCCTGTCGGGTCTGAGCCCACAGCGGATGACGCGATGGCCGAGATCGAGGCCGCCTTGGCTGTCGCCAGCCAGGAGAGCCCGGACCCCCTCTCCCTGAGCCGTGGAGCCGTGGAGGAGCCTGACGATGATGTACCCATCGATCAGCCTAAGAACCTGGACGCTCAGACAACCTTGTTGATGAATCCCGATCCAGGCAGTGCCGATCCGGCAGCGGCTCCCGCAGCGGCTCCCGCAGCGGCTCCCACTGCGGGTCCTACGCCGAGCATCGATATGGCTTTTCGCCGGGCCATTCTTCGCGCTCCCAAGGGACCTTGGCCCCACCGCCTGCCGGGGCGCGAGGCCTTGGCCCAGGTGCTCCAACAACGTGCGCCGCAGCACTTCGGAGCTCTCAGCTTCGAGGTGGTGGATGATCAGGTGCGCTGCTCTGGTTCTGGCGCCGAGGACTTTGAGGACTGGTATCGTGGAGACATAGCGGTAGACGCCGCGGTAGGCATGGCGCTGGGGGCTCTGGAGCCGCCTGCCGCTGGGTTTACGGAGGAGACGCTGCCTGTGCTCGCCTCGCCAGCCATACGTGCCCTGAACCGGCGCATCGACAAGTACTTAAACAGCCTCTAAAGGCTATTAGAATAGGAGTTGGAGTCATGAGGAACTGCCCTGTCAGTGGTGCCGAGATGGACCAGGTGGAGCTGCACGGCATCACCATCGACGTGAGCCCAGCCGGAATGTGGTTGGACAAGAAGGAGCTGTACCTGTTGACCGAGGCAGAGCGACGGGATCAGAGCGGCTTTGGTTGGAGCGACCTGTTCCGCAAGCCCGTAGCGCCGTCTGTGGACCGCGAGCGCGTGCTTCAGTGTCCGGTGGATGGACAGGACATGGACATCATCGACTACAAGGGCGTTCACATTGATGCGAGCACAAACGGCGTCTGGTTGGATGTTGGCGAGTACGCCGCCATCGTGAACAACCTGCGGTTGGACCCCAGCTACGTCCGGGGCATCGCCCTGCGCCTGAGCGACGCCAAGCTCTAAGCCTGGCTCCAGACCCGGCTCTGAGTCTGGCTCCAAACCGGGCCCGAAGTGTGGCTCCGATCTCGTGCTTGAGGCGGCTAGGCCTTGTAGTAGTCCCGGTACCAGTCCACGAAGCGCTGCACGCCTTCTTCCAGCCCTACGGAAGGCTTGTGGCCAGTGGCACGAAAGAGCGCCTGTGCGTCGGCCCGAGTGGCCGGCGCATCTCCGGGCTGCATGGGCAGCAACTCCAGCTCCGCCTTGCGGCCCAGGGCTCTCTCCAGGGTCGCGATGAGCTCCATCAGACCCACGGGCTGGTTGCCGCCCACGTTGTAGACCTGGACACCGTTGGGGTGGGCGAGCACGGCCATGATGGCCTCGACCACGTCCGAGACGTAGGTAAAGTCGCGCTCCATCTGGCCATGGCCGAACACGGGAAGGGTCTCGCCGGCCAGGATCTTCCTCGTAAACTTGAACAGGGCCATGTCGGGGCGTCCCCAAGGACCGTAGACGGTGAACAAGCGCAGTCCGGTGCAGGCAAAGCCGTTCAGGGTGCCGTACGCGTGCGCCATCAGCTCGTTGCTGCGTTTGGTGGCGGCGTACAGGTTTAGAGGGGAGTCCGCGCGGGCGTCCTCGCGAAAGGGCAGCGGGTCGGCGCCGTATACGGAGCTGGAGCTGGCGTAGACCAGGTGTTCGATTCCGCTGGTCTTTGCAGCATCCAGGACGGAGAAGAAGCCCACCAGGTTGTCCCGCACGAAGGCTTGGGGGTCCTGGAGGGAGTGGCGAATGCCGGCCTGGGCCGCCAGGTGCACCACCTGGGATGGACCGACTTCCTGGAAGAGCTCCCCAGCGGAGTCCACCACGTCCGACTGTATGAATCGCCAGTTGGGGTGTCGGCTGAGCTGCGCTAGGCGGGCTCGTTTGAGCGCCACCGAGTAGTAGGGGTCCAGGTTGTCTATCCCTACGACGGAGCGGCCCTGAGCGAGCAGGCGCTCGGCCAAATGGTAGCCGATGAACCCTGCAGCGCCGGTGATCAAGACGGTTTTGGACATAGCCGCCACCCTAACGCAAGTGGCTCCGCTAGTAGTGCGGGGGGACCTCGTCCTCGATCTTGTTCGGGGTGTCTTCTGGTCGTTGTGCCAGCTGTGCCCGAAGCTCGCGGTTCTCATGCCGGAGCATGTCGATCATGCGCGCGCACTCTTGGACCACCTCGTCCAGCTGACGGAGGTTTTCCTCTTGAAAGGCGTAGCGGGTCTCCAGCTCCTCGACGCGGCGTTCCAGATCCATGGGCAGCTCCTTTTGGGCACTGTGGCGGTGCCCGCGCCACCCTATCTGGTGTAGGCTTGTGTGGCCTTGTTGCGAGTGAATGTGAGTGCCTTTCGGCAGACCCTGTTGATCGTAGATGATGATCCAGACGATCAGGAACTCCTGCGGGAAGCCCTGGATGAGGCAGGTTTTGATGGGAGCGTACACACCGCTGGCGACGGCGACACCGCGCTGGCCTGGCTGCGCGTTCAGGAGACTCGACCAGACCTAATGGTCTTGGACTTGCACATGCCGCGGGTCCGGGGGTTCGAGCTGCTGGCCCAGATTCGGGCCGACCCCAAGCTGCGCCCCATGCCCGTGGTGGTGATGACCACAAGCTGGAGCCAGGACGATGTACGGCGGGCCTACGAGCTGGGCGTGAACAGCTTCCTCATCAAGCCAGTGCTCTTCGAGGAGCTGGTGCACACGGTAGAGAGCTTGGTCTACTACTGGTTCACTTTGAACGAGCTCCCTCCGGCCTAAGCTGAACGCGCAGCCTGCTCGCGCTGGGGGCGCCGAAGCTCTCCGCGAGCATCAGCATCTCGCGGCCCTTGGCTTCGCGCTCTTTGCGGGAGTGCCGTAGATCGTGGAAGTGGGCGAAGCCTAGCCAGGCAACGACATCGGGGTCTTCCAGCGTCCTTTTTGCAGTCGCCAAGCAGGTGACCGCGTTGGCCCAGTCTTTGGCCTTGGCCAAGCGTTTGCCCTCTTCGAAGGCTTGCTCGGGGGACTCCAGCAGCTTGTGGGCTGCCGTATGGGCTTTGCCTTTGGCCAAGCGCTCGGCGGCCGCGTCGACCCGCTCACGAATCTTGGTGGCCAGTTCGCGTCCAGAGAGGGTGAGTCCGCGTTTCTGGCTCAACTGCTGGTAGCGCTTCGTCATGCGCTTTGCTGCGACCTGCATCTGCTCCGGGTCCCCGTCCGAGGGCACACCGAGCAGCGTAAAGTCGTCTTGGCCTTGGAGCTGGGTCCACTCGCGCTCCAAGCGGCGTTGCAGCATCACCCTTTGCATCTGTGCGCGCAGCGCGCGGTCCGCTGGGTCGCCTTGACGCAGCCGCTTGGCTGCTTTGCTCTTTGGGGGAGGCGCGTTGCGCCCAGGCGCACGCAGCCGCACCATGCCCATGGCCACAAGACAGCCAAGCTCTCGCGAGATGCTGTCCATCGCAAGTCCGTTTTTTTCCAGGATAAAGCCCAGAGACTCCCAAGGCTGGTGATCGCCGCGCAGCAGCTTGATCATGGGCTTGGAGAGGGTCAAGTACTCGAAGAAGGACTGGTTGGCCTGAATGACCAAGATGGCGTGAGAGGCCTTGGCGACAGCCTCTGGGCTGGAGAGGGCTTGGCCCTGTTTCCAGAGCGTGCCGACCATCGAGCGCCGCTCGGCGTCGCCGTAGACCTCGGCTTCTGTGAAGCTCAAGTCCCCCGCCATCAGCCCTCTGTCTAAAAATCGCAGGCTGTTCAGGTCCCGCGCGAAGCCCTTGACCACAATGCCCTTGCCCTGGACAGCTTCAGAGCGTGCGACCCCCGACTGGTCCCGAAACCAAGTCGTGCACAGCAATCTAAGGGTGCGGACGCGTTTTCGATTTATCTCGGACATGGAGGCGGTTCAGTCTTTCTGTATCGCCACGACATAGCTTAGCTCCTGGTCTTTGGTGCTCCTGACGGCCTTCCAGACGGGTTCCTTACAAAGTTGCAGGAGGCTGTTTCAGGCTCGCCAAGCTGGGAGCCATGCTCGCTGGGCTTAGATCGGTCCACTTGTCGCCGCTCATTCCGCCGTTGATTGGATCGCCCTGTGCATCCAAGACGAACCAATGGGGGATGGCCACAACTTGAACCCCGGCGGGCTCTAAACCTGCCACAAACTGGTCTACGTCCAGTTCGATGATCCGCACGCCATCCAGTGCCTGGACGATGGAAGGATCACCCTTCTGCATCTTGAAGGCTTTGCAGGGGCCGCACCATCGGGCGCCTAGATAGGCCACGGGTATCTTGCCGTCGGCGTGGGCTTGGGCTGCATAGGTTGCCAGCTGCGCGTCCAGCTCCCCGGCGTCTTTGTCCAAGGTCACCCAGTCGACCGCTGCGGCGACTGCCACGGCCGGTTCAGTGGTCGGGTGCGAAGCTGCGGGGGCCACGGGGGTCTCGGCGTCTAGCGCCACCGCGCTAGCGTCCTGGAGTCCACTACAGGCAGTCAAGAGCAAGAACAGGGGCACAGGGCTTCTCCAAGGTCATTTGAGACTGAACCGTCACGGGAGACTGAACCGTCACTCGAGATTCAGCCGTCACTCTGGATTCAACACATAGGGCTGCGTTGCATCTTCCTTCGTAGCCCTCTTTAGAGCTTGGGCCATTGCGTCCTGTGCTTCAGCAGCCAGCGCCGCGATCTCTGGGTCGTCTGGCAAGGTGGGATCCAGATCGATCTTGCGGTCCACGATCAGCCCCACTTGCCCCGCGTCCAGGCTCAGGCGCAGCTCACCCAAGCGCATGGTCTGGTAGTGCGAGCGCACCCAGATGGCGTCGCCGACGGTGTCCGGCTCGAAAAACCCACGGTGCATGTCGGCGTCGATAACTACATCGAGCTCGGGTAGCCCTCGGGCGAGCTGGGCGGCGACGTCACTTGAGCCATAGGACATCAGGACTTGAACATCCGTGCTCTGGCTCAGCTGGCGGATTGCGGCGGCTGCGGGCGCATAGGGGTCCATGATGCGGTGCCCAGGTACAGGCTGAATCCCAAACCGTGTGATGGCCACCACGCCAACCCGGACCCCATCTACCTCCAAGACTTGGGTGCTGATCAGCCCCTCGGTGTTGGTCGATACGGCCCACTCGGGCAGGGCATCCAGGGCCAGCACACCGGGTAAGTCGCTGTAGCCGACGTTGGCTGCGTCCACGCCCAAGGTCTCAAAGGCCCGGGCCACGTAGGCGTTGGCCACGGGTGCCTGAGGGGAAGGAGAGCCGTTTGGCGAGACGGGGTTCATCAGCCAGTCCCCGCCCATGAGCACCAGGTCACGCTGAGTGGGGTGCACTGCTCGAGAGGCCTGGATGTAGCTGGCCATACGCGCCAGGGACCCTCTTGGCCGGTCCGGACACCCACAGGTGCCCAGGGAACCGCCGATCTCGCCGCCGTAGAACAACACCAGATCTGCTGTGGGGGCCTGAGCCCTCTCCAACGGGGTGCCACGAATCACCAGCTCTCCGGCCCCCATCTGCATGGACGCAGGGCTCTCGAGCTGCACCCTGGGGGCGCAGGCCAGCAGCCAGAACAACCCCATGCCTATTCCAGCACGCAGGCGTTGGCGGCGCAGGCAAAGTTGGTGCTGCTGCTGCCTGTGTAGGAGATGCCGCCCTTGCCGTCCGTGCCGGTGCTGTCGTGGGCGAAGATGTCCTGGGGCGTGTTGCTCTCGAAGATACAGTCCGTGCCGCTTACGTTCGCGTTCACGTAGACGAACAGCCCACCGCCGAGGGGTGAGGTGTTGCCTGCGAAGCGCACGCGTGTCAGCTCCGCGCTCCCGTAGACCAGCAGTCCGCCGCCATAGGCCGCGCCCGAGTTGCTGTTGCCGGTGAAGGCAGAGTCTGTGAGTGCGACGGTGCTCTCGTAGACCCACATGCCCGCCGCAAAGCTGGTGGCCACGTTGTCGGCGACGGTCAGTCGCGTCCCGGTAAGCGTGCTGTTGAACAGCGCCACGCCGCCCCCGTCTAGGGAGGTGTTTCCGCTGATCTGTACATCGGTGAAGCTGCCGGTGCTGTTCCAGAGGGTGACCGCTCCGCCGTCGTCTTCGGAGACGTTGTTTGAGAACAGACTGTCGCTGACGTTCAAGGTACATTCGCGGGCGTACAGGGCCGAACCGTCGTTGGCAAAGTGGCGGGTAAAGTCCACGTTCTCCACGTTGATTACCCCTTGTTGAGCGCAATAGATTCCGCCGCCGCCGGAGTTGTGGTTGGGGTCAAAGCCCGCCCCGCGGTCTAGGGTGAGGTTGCTCACCTTTACCGTCACATCCGGTCCGGAGATGTCCAGAATGGTGCCCTGCTCTCCGCCGGACAGAATCGTCTCCCCGCGATCCGTTCCTAAACCTACGACCTCTACGTTCGCGCGGATCAACACCCGGGCGAACCACTCGCCAGGACAGACCTCGACCGTGCCAGATTCTGCTAGGGTGAAGTACTGGCCGCTGCTAAAGAACTCGGTCAGGTCTTGGGAGGCACCACCTTCCCCTATAAACGTGACCTTGGGCTCGGCGCATGCATCGGGCTCTCCGGTGTCTGTGTCGGTGTCTTGGGTGTCCCCAGTGTCCCCAGTGTCGTCCAATTCGGGAGAGGAGTCCTGGGAATCCACTGCCTCCGGGTTGGTGCAGGCGAACAAAAATGGGAACAGGAGCAGCATCGGGAAGGGTCTCGCAGGCAAGGTCAGGCCCAGAGTGTAGCTCTTTGTTGGTCGGGGTCTTGTGCTTTTGCGCCTTGTGGACAAGACTGCGTTGAGCTGTGACAGGAGTGTGAAGTGATTTGGACTGTACTTTTGGGCTGCATCGAGACCGAGCTGGACACTGGGGAGACCCAGGTTCAGGAAGATCGGGCGTTTGCCTATGTGATCACAGCGGACCAGCTGATCTTTGGCGATCAACCTGTGGACGTGCGCGTGGAGCGCGAGCTGCGCATCCAGAACACGGGCAATGTTCCTGTGTTGTTCATCGACATGGAGTACACCGAAGGCATGGGAATGGAGGTAGGCCAAGCGCCAGGCCCCATCATTCAGCCTGGCAACACCATGGCGCTCCCTGTGACCTGGGTACCCACGGCCACCGGTGACTTGAGCGGTGAAATCACCCTACAGCTCGCCGAGAACCCCACCGAGCCAGACATCTTCATCGTGCCGGCCACGCTCTCCAGCAAGGGGCCCCAGCTCTCCCTGAGCGCCACGAGCTACGACTTTGGTGAGATCCCCGTCGGCTGCGCCTCGGAGTTCTCTTTGACTCTGAGCAACACCGGAAACATCGACTTGGTTGTGGACTCCCTCGCGCTGACTGGCGACAAGTCCTACGTCATGGATCAGCACCCGGACCCCTTGCCCTGGACCATCGCCCCGTTCGCCTCTCAAGAAGTGACGGTGCACTACTCGCCCCAGGAGAACAGCACCGAGACCAGCGCGCTCACCGTCGAGAGCAACGACGGGCAGCAGACCAGCAACATCTCGGGATTTGGCCAAGTGGACGGCGCCAACACGCTGACTTGGACCGTAGGAGAGCGTTCCCGCTCCACCTTTGTCTTTCATGCCAACGAGTGCGTGATCGACGGCAACTACGGAACCTACTCTCAGCAGCTCGAGGACAGCCTGCCGGTCTTCTACCAGACCCTTTTGGACAACGCGAGCCCCTTCCGGGTGGCCTTTATCTGGAACCGAGACGGCTTGGGTACCGGCAATGTCGACTACATCGACGAGTCCTACACGGCGGCCGAGGCTACCGCGGAGACTCTGGCCATGATTACCGCTGGCGCCAACGCAGGGGACAACGACGGCTCCTACGACACCTTGCTCGCTGCGCTTCGCGAGAACGGGGACTGGCTCTTCGAGGACGACGACTGGGAGGACTCCAAGCTCAACCTGGTCGCCTTGAACCGCGACCAAGAGCAGAGCACCACCGCCGGTACCGTTGGTGTCACCACCGCCCAGGGCTACAAGGACGACCCTGACAACGTGGTCTTCCATGCCATCGCTGGCCCGCCCCCCAGCGGATGTGGGAGCGCGGAGTCCTTTGCAGGCTTTAAGACCGCCGTCGAC
>JBLHMA010000027.1:0-24044 GCA_047621545.1 Cognaticolwellia sp.
GCCCTGTTGGCACCGCCTTTGGATTAGGAGGGGCCTCTGGCGGGTCTGAGGTCTTAGTTGGTCTTGAATCTGGCGAGTAGGCACCGATACGCCCGGGAAGCTTTCGCCCCCCCTTGCGGCCAGCGCGTTGACGGTCGTAGGCTCCCCCATCTCTCGGAGTGTTTTCCCCATGAAGCTTCTGTCCCGCCTGCTCGCGCTCTTTGCCATGGTGCTGGCCTTTGCCAGTCCCGCTGCTGCCGAGGGCATCACCCTCAAGGCCGCGGATGGAACCAAGCTCCACGCCGAGTACAACAAGGTCAACGGCGAGAGCGCCGTGGTCCTGGTCCACATGCTGGGTCGCAGCGCCAAGGATTGGCGTTTTGTCTCTGACAAGCTGAATACCAGTGGCCTGAGCACTCTGGCGATTGACCTGCGCAAGCACGGCGCCAACCTGCCGGAGGACGCTGGCCGACCGGACCTGAGTCCCCAGGACTTTGCCGGTATGAAACAGGATGTGCAGGCTGCAGTGGCCCATCTCAAGTCCAAGGGCTTTGCCGACATTCAGATCGTTGGAGCCTCCATCGGCGCCAACCTCGCCCTCCAAGTGGCCGCTGAAGATACGAGCATCACGTCTGTGGTTCTGCTCTCTCCAGGGCTGGACTATAAGGGCGTTACCTCAGAGGATGCCCTGACCAAGTATGGCGAGCGTCCCTTGCTGATCGTGGTCTCCAAGGACGACCGATACTCGGCCAAGAGTGGGTTGGTTTTGGATTCCAAGGCCAGAGGTGTTCACTCCTTGGTCATCTACGAGGCTGCCGGCCACGGAACAAAGATGCTCAACAAGGAGCCACAGGCCGAGCCGATGGTTCTCTCCTGGTTGCTGGGCACCTACACCATGACCGACGGGGACGGCGGGGCCTCGCGCGCGGCGGGCTTGCAGACGGGTGACACCAACAAGATCGAGACCACCGGGAAGAAGCTGGGCGAGGAGTAATCCTTGGAGATCCTGAGCTCCATCGTGGTGGCGGCCGGCGCCAGCGTCTCGATGGGGCTCTGGTACCGCTACCGCCGCAAGCAAGCTTGGAGGGTACTGGCCCGCAAGAGGGGGCTCAAGATCGTTGGCGGTGGGGTCAACGGACTGCCTGAGTTGGTGGGGGAGATCGACGGCTACCCCGTTCGGGTGTGGGTGCGCGAGTTGGAACCTAGTGTGCAGTTCACTGTGGTCGACGTGGCCGAGCAGACTCTGACTCGGTCCGGCTTTGAGCGGGATCTAAACGTCCTGATCGGTCTGTTGGACGAGGCCCTGCGCCGGGCGGATCGGGACGCCGAGGATGGCCAGGGACGGTCTCCCTTTTAGACTCTCAGCGCTTCTTTTCCTTTTTGGGGTACTGGGCCGGGGAATGCGCGTGGTCGGTTGGAGAGTCTTGGCAGCGAGCGGACGGCCAGGATGTCCAGATCCCAGACCAGCGCCTGAACGAGGGTGCTAGCCATCGAGAGTCAGAGCGGGATGGAGGTTCAAGAGCTGGTTCCAGCGGGCCGGGGTTGGCCAAGCCGTGATGCGCTTTATGGAACAGGGCACGCAAGCACGTCTCAGCGAGATCGAGGGCGGTGTGGTCCAGAGCCGAGAAGGTGGTCTGATGGGCCATCTGCTGGGCAGATCTGGGCGCCGAGGAAGGCGAAGGACGAACTCCGGTGTAGACTGCTGACGTGAAGCGACGCGGCCAATCGACAGTGGAATACATGCTACTGATCAGCGTAGTTAGCGTGGCGGTAATCGCCGCGGTGCTGGGCTTTTCGGACACCGTGCAGGTGAACACCCGCGCACTGTCTGAAAGTCTGGGTAGCGAGCTGACCGGGCAGTCTCCCGGAGATCAGGTCAGGTAGGTCATGGAAGCGATGTTCCCGCTGTTGTTCGTTGGATTTTTTGGGATGATCATTTGGTTCGGGCTCAACTCGGCCAAGAAACGCCAGCAGCTCTACCGAGACAGCGCCGCTACCTTGGGCCTGGAGTGCTTCGCATCTGGAAAGTGGGGTATCCCCAGACTGATGGGTCAATACCGTGGCTTTGAAGTGGTCGTGGACCAGGAGATCCACGGCTCCGGCAAGCACAAGACCACCTACACACGCTTCAAAGCTCAGCCCCTCAAGCCCCTGCCTCTTGGACTCAACGTCTCCAAGGAAGGCCTGGGCAGCAAGATCGGAAAGTTCTTCGGGGGTCAGGACATCCAGATCGGAGACAAGCGCCTGGACGACGCTCTGCTCATCAAGGGTCAGAGCGAGGTCGAGGTGCAGAAGTGGTTCCAGCAGGCCGGGGTTGGCCAAGCTGTGATGCGCTTTGTGCGACAGGGCTCTCAAGCACGTCTGACCGACAGCGAGGGCGGTGTGATCCTGGTCTTGGGTCACATGGGCACGACTGCGCTGCTGCAGCGGAACCTGGACGCGTTGGTGGATCACCTGATTCCCTTGAGCGGGGACGCCGTCAAGAAGCTGGGCAGCCCGGATCTTTTCTTTGAGCCGGATGCACCAAAGCGGAAGCGTGCTCCCGAGCAGGTTCCGGTGGCCTCTCCTGCGCCAACGCCTACTAAGAAGCGCTGGGACCTGAGCGACATGCAGGCCCAAGCCGAGCCGTCTGCCAAGCCCACATCTGCTCCTAGGCCCACGCCAGCGCCGGCGTCTCCCTCCTCAGAGCCAGTCGCCGCGCCCACGGCGGAGATTCCCGCATCTGGCGCTGACGTGGATCCCCGCTTGGTGCGCCTCTCAGCCAAGGACCTGGGCTACCGAGAGCGCTCCGAGTTGCTCGAGGCCCTAAAAGGGCAGGTCATCGAAGTTCGGCTGACGGTCAAGGAAAGCGAGCGCAGCCGTGGGTTGGGAATGGAGGAGCCGTACCGAGACGGTCAGACCGTGATCGGCAGTGTTGGCCCTTGCGAACTCGGCATTCGCTGTCCCCTCGCAGAGACCGATGCCGTCGGCGCCTTGCGCGCCGGAGAGACTCGCGTGTGGCGGGTGCGCATCTTGGACTGGGACAACTTCTACCGCCGGGCGAGCGCCGAGAAGGTGGTCTGAGTCAGGCCGCTTTGCTCAGAGGTTCCGCCTTGGACTTAGGCTCGAGTTGGGCGGAGATGGAGATCAACGCGCTGGTCGCGCCGTAGGTTGCCACGAAGTAGGGCACCACAAAGCTCAGTAGGCCTTGCATCGCGTCAAAGTCCGCCAAGTCTCCGTGCAGCAGCACGCTGCCCTGGTTGACCAGGCTCAAGATGCTGCCCACGACCAGGGCCACTTTGACCGCCCGCGAGACCACGCCGGGGCTCAGCGCGACGCGTATCCACTGCATGGGAACTCCTTGGGCCATCCATCGGAGCAAGGCTGCGCTTCATACAGTCCCTTGGGATCCGATGGGTCTACCTGGAGGTCGCCATTTCCTGGATGCAGTCGAACAGCGCTGAGCTCTTGCGTGCGTGGCCGACCCCATGGTTGGCGTTGGATGCCCAGGGCCTGATCGTGGCCATGAACCCGGCCATGGAGCGTTTCTGCCGGCGGCTATCCGCTTGGCTCGGTCAATCCACAGAGCTCCTGGGTGCGCCCCTGCAGGCGCTGCATTCTGACCTGGTTGCAGGAACGGGTACTTTGGCCTTGGGCATGGAGACTTGGGCATTTCAGGCCATTCCAGTCCCCGATGGACAGGTCATCCGGCTCGAAGACCGCAGCCGCTCCTCCCACCTCTCCCGCTTTGTGGACAGCGCACAAGGAGCCTCTGACTCCTTGTCCAACGCCTTGAGCCGTCAAGCGGGTTCTGGCTTGGCCGCCGCTCATGCCCTGCAGTCGGTGGCCAGCAACACCCGTGACAGCGCGGTTCTAGGGAGGCAGATCTTCGAGCAGTGGATCGAGCGGGTGGATCAGGCGCTGGAGCAGATGGGTCAGCTAAGCACCCAGGTTGGCGAGCGGGTCGCTTTGGCCATGGACCGAAGCGAGGCGATCTCGCGGAGTAGCACCCACGCCATAGAGCTGCTGCAGGCTGTCTCTACGCAGGTGGCTCAGATGCGTAGCTTGGCCGAGGGGGTCGACGAAATCATGGTCCAGACCCGCATGCTGTCTATCAATGCGCGGATAGAAGCCGCCCGAGCCGGCGAGCATGGCCACTCCTTTGCGATTGTGGCCAACGAGGTCGGAACTCTGGCTGCCCGCACTGAAATCATCGCGCGGCGCATCGAGCAGGTCGCCGAGCAAGTGTTGATGCAGGCCCCGCAGTGCCAGGGCGCGATGGACCACGTCAGCAGCTGTGCGAAGCTCGGTAAGAGCAACGCCGAGGCGCTCCAGGTCGTGATGGAGAAGCAGGATGGCTTGATCGCTTCAGTGCGAGATGGGCTATCGGGCGACCATGGGCCCCGCGTTGAGCTATATCGGCATCTGGGCGCCATTCAGTCCAGCGCGGTGCAGTGCGCCGAGCAAGCCGAGCGGAGCCAGAGCGGGGCTCAAGCTGTGGAGGAGATCGCCGAGGACTTGGCGATCCTCTCCGAGCGCTTCAAGGACTCCGACCGGATCAGCCCAAGCGATGTGTACCGAGAGGTCTTGGACCTCAACGAGTGTCTGCGTGCTTGGGTCGTCGTGCACATGCCGGGTTTGGCCTCTGCACTGGGTCCCTTGGCCTGCGTCAAGGCTCCAGGGCGCATGCCTCAAGATGTGTTGGAGCTGGCGACAGAGCTACAGGAGGCGCTCTGTGTGCTCATTGAGGAACCCTTCAGTGCTGCGCCGCCGCCCTTGGGGCCGATCACCCCAGCTCAGGTGCATGACCGGGTCGCCACCTTCGTTCGCATTCTGCGCCAGTGTTTGTCGCTACACGGCGTAGAGGTCCACTACTCGGCCCCAGTCCGGGGGCAGACCCAGGAGACCGTCTACGGGGCTCTCAAGCAGCTGGAGAAGCGCATTCAGGTGGTCTCCATGCTTAGGCGCTTGGGTCGCCGCGCAGCCTAGGCTGCGTTTCTGTCGTGCCCCTGCGACCCACAGGCAAGCCTGTGGGCTTTCGCCGACCCGCAAGCTGGCTCCGGCGCCGACAGAAATAGACTGCGTTTCGGGCGCCGGCCTTCGCTGAAGCGAGCGGCCTGTCTGCCGAATCGGCGCCTCTCGGCAGGAGCCGAGAGACGTCCAGCTCTATCAGTCGTCCAAGCCCGAGACGATGTGGAACTCCACGCGGCGGTTGGCGGTCTTGCCAGCCGAGGTCCGGTTGGTGTCGATTGGGCGGGCCTCGCCAAAGCCTTCGGTGCGCAAACGGCTGCCTTCTACGCCGTGGGAGACCATGTACTCAAAGACGGCGTCGGCGCGGGCCTTGGACAGGCGTTCGTTAGCCGTGTCGCCGCCATCGGAGTCGGTGTGGCCCTCGATGCGAACCTCGATCTGCGGGTAGTCCTTCATCACGATGACCACCTGGTCGATGATGTCGTAGGACTCCTTGCGGATGACCGCCTTGCCCGTCTCGAACTGGATGCTCTCCTCGATCACGATCTGCCGGCCGGTGATCTTCACCTTCTGCGGCGGTGCGTCGGGGCAGCCGTCGCTGTCCAAGTATTGGTTGATGTTCTCGGGCTCAGAAGGGCACTTGTCGACCTGGTCGACCACGCCATCACCGTCGCTGTCGGGGCAGCCGTGGGGCGCGATTCCGGGCGTGGTGGGGCACTGATCCTGGGGGTCAAAGACCCCGTCCATGTCCGAGTCTGGGCAGCCCGTTGGCCTGGGGCCAGCTGCGCCGGGGCACTGGTCTTCTGAGTCGGCCAGACCGTCCTTGTCAAAGTCCGCGACGGGGCAGCCATCCGGCGCCACGCCAGCCTGGGTTGGGCAAGCGTCCACGGCGTCTTCGAAGGTGTCGCCGTCTTTGTCGGCCACGGGACAGCCGTTGTTGGGCCCGGCCACCATGGGGCAGGGGTCGGTGGTGTCGGGTACGCCGTCTTGGTCGTTGTCCCGGTCGGGACAGCCATCCATGTCCTGGAATCCGTCCAGATCCTCGGCCTGTGCAGCACACTGATCAGCGGCATCGAGCACGCCGTCTTGGTCGTTGTCGGGATCCGGGCAGCCATCGCTGTCCTGGAACCCATCTTGGTCCTCGGCCTGGGCCGGGCAGTCGTCGTTGTCGTCGTCCAAGCCATCGCCGTCGCTGTCACCGGTGAGATCCGGGCAGCCGTCGCCGTCTTCGTTTCCGTCAAAGTCTTCGGGCTCGTCCACGCAGAGGTCCTGGGTGTCCAGGATGCCGTCTCCGTCGCTGTCCACAGGAATGCAGGAGGGGGCCGTGTCCAGTGCGATGCGCCCGTTGGTCATGGCCACGTCGAGGTGCTCGCGTGCGCGGCGCACGTCGCCCTCGTCAAACTCCACCAAGGTGAAGCCGATGTGAGACTCGGCCATGGCCATCTCGACTGGAGTGCACTCGCGTGCGCCCAGGTTGCCAGCGGCTTGGATGACCTTTTCGGTCTCGCGGAAGTCCTTCTGGAGCACGTCTACATTTACGCAGCCGGCCAGGAGCAAGAGCAGGCTCATTGGTCTTCGATCCCGTCCAGATCCTTGTCTACTTCGTCGAGCATGTCCCGACGCTCCACGTCCACGTCACTCTCGCCGTACTTGGCGAGCTCTTCAGCCTGGAGGGCGTACTGGTACGCCGCCTTGGCAAGGGTCTCGCACTCCTCGAACTCAGAGCCGCCCCACTCCTCGCGCGCCTTGCGCTGGTGCTCGGTGGCCATGGTCCACTCGTAGGGTGCCTTTTCTTCGGCTCCAGCCAGCTCGGCCGCTTTCACGGCTTGGTGGGTCTGGACGAGCGCCACGGTGGGCTTGATGGCGATGCAGCCGGTCAGACTGGGGCCAAGGATCAGCGCAAGCAACAAGGGCAGAGTCCTCCCAAAGATTGGACCTAAGAGCGATCAGACCGCGCTCTGAGCCTCTAAGTCAAGTCAGGGGGCCCCCGGCGGCATCTCCTGGTGCACAGGGCCCCCAGTGGATGCGGCGTTCTCCTCCAGCAGCTCTTCGGCGCTGGGGCCGTCCCAGGACTCGATCAAGGGGCTTAGGTCGAAGACCGCCATGAAGTAGCGGTTGGGCATCTCCCGGTCCGGCAGGTTCACCTCCTGGCTGGACCAGGGCACATAGACCGGTCCGTTTGGAACCGTGTACGCGTTGCCCGGGTAGTCGAACCATTGCAGCTCAACGTGCTCGGTGGGCTCTTGCTCCAAGAGCAGGGCCAGCTGTCGCACCACGTCTCGATAGAGCAGGGCGCCGCGCTGGGGATCCAGCAGGTAGTAGCCGCGCTCGTGCACCACCAAGTGCCGGTAATTGCCCGTTACCGCAAGCTTCTGGAGCTCTGCTGGGTTGATGTCCATCACTGAGATGGCCTCGGGCTTGCGGGAGATCTCCAAGAGTTGGGTCTGTAGAACGCCTTCGGGATCCGGCCGAGCCAGGTAGCGCATCCACTCACCGGCTTCTCCTCCCCCTTCCTCTCGAAAGACGGGCGGAATTGCGGGGGTGGTCGCCCAGCTCTTGTAGACCTTTCGGCCGTGCTCAAGCTGGTAGTAGTAGAGCAGGTCCTGCTGCTGCTCGAGGGGCAACTCGATGATGCCGGCCTGGGCTTGTGGCAGCTCTTGGTACCACTCTGGGGTGGAGAGCGCGGAGACCGAGATGGGGGCGCGCCACATGGTTGGAGCCAAGGCGTCTTCGGGCACAGGGCCGACCTCGAAGCGGTAGAGCACCTGGGCGAAAGTCGCCACGATGGCCAGGCTGCAGACCCCCATCCGCAGCCCTCGAATGGGGATCCTGGACAGGCCCATCGCGACCAGAGGAACCGCTGCGACGACCGCCAGAGAGCCCATTCGGTAGGGAGCAAACATGCGGCTCATGCCGGGGATCCAGCGAAACATGCCGGTCCATGGCAAGCGCACCACGAACTGGTCTCCCAGAGTCACCACTTGGGTGCTGTCCAGGGTGCCGCCCCATTTCAGGAAGGGACCCAGAGTCCCGACCCAGAACACCAAGAAGACCACCGCCCAGAAGCGGCTGCGGGGGTACAGACCGGGCTTGAGCGTAAGGGCTGGGATTAGGCCGCCGAAGAAGAGCACGATTGGCCAGGAGCGCGGATGGCTGGGGTTGAACAGGCCGTCCGCGGACCAGGAGCTGGCGATTGTTCGGTTCAGCGAGGACAGCACGTTCTCCTCGTAGGTGCTGGGCCGCAGGGCCACGTCGGCGATGGTGTCGTAGCTCGGAAAACGAAGGAAAAAGCTTAGCTCTGGCAGCTTCTGTGCGCCGCCTGCGCTGGCGCCGCTCTCCCCCAGTGCGTAGGGCAGAAAGAAGAATCCGCCAACGACAAAGGCGCTGACTATCAGGGCGCCAAGCCAGGGCAGGTGTCGGCGCATCTGGGTCATGCGTCCACGGTGTCGCCAGAGCAGGTCCAGCCCGTAGATGCCAAATGCCATGCCGGCAAACAGACCGTAGAACCAGTACCAAGCACCGCACAGACCCAGCAACAGGCCGGCGAGCAGCCCGTGAGAGACCTTGGTGCTGCGCTCGGCCCGGTCCAGGGCGATGGGGAAGAGCAGCACCCACCAAATGAGCACTTGGCGCAGGCCGGAGCCATGGATGTCTTGCAGGCTCAAGGGGTTGATCACCGCCACTAGACCGCCGACCAGCGCTGCGGAGCGCGACCAGGTCAGGCTTCTGGCCAGGGCATAGCCACACAGGCCGTTGCCAATCAGGATGGCGAAGACCTTCAGGTTGTAGTGGGCGGGCAGCGCGACGATCTTGGAGAGGGGCCAGGAGATCAGCAGGACATCCAGGATGTTGCCGGTCTCGGGATAGCGACCCAGGGAGAGGAAGGTCAGGCCCTTCTCGCCCAGGCCCATCTGGGCATCGTCCACCACCGCTTGGGCTTCGGTGAAGTGCCAGCCGTAGCGCCAGAGCCAGCCGCCAAGCTCGCCGCCGCCGATGATGACCTGGTCCAGGTGCAGCACGGCGGGCCAGGTCATGGCACTCGCGGCGAGCAGGTAGAGCAGAGTTGCGCCCAGAACCTCCAGGGCGAGGATTGTGGTGCGCTTGACTTGGGGAGGGAGCTGCAAGGAGCGGATCCAAGCGCATGGGCACCACTCCGGTCAACCGGTGTACTGTGCTCGCCTAGAAAGTGAAGGGACGTGAGCGAAGCAGACAAGGACATGTCGGGCCAAGGGTCCAGAGGGGCTGGGTGGCTGAATCTCGTCGTCTATGTGCTGTTGTTGGGGCTGATCTTGGGGGTGCGCCTCGGGCTGGAGTTGGCCCTCCCCTTGGGCTCGGACGCCGCGATGTGGGGCCTCTCAGCTATGGGCCTTCTCGTAGGCGAGCTGCCTCAAATCGCCCCGGTCTTTCCATTTCTGGTTGCAGCGGTCGCCAAGCTCAGCGGCCTGCCTGTCTGGCGCATAGGCAGCTTGGTCTCGGTCGTGTGTGCCGCAGCTCTCCCGTTGGTGGTGCATGGGGCCAGCCGGGACCTGGGTGCGGGGCGCTGGACGGCTCTGAGTGCTGCCGTGGCGGCGAGTGTGTTGCCCGACGTGGTGGTGTTCTTCTTCCAGCTCCAGCCCGACGCCTTGGCTGCCTTGCTCCTGGTGCTTGCCGCTTGGCTCGGCATGCGCTGGGAGCGCAGTCAGAGCCACGCCGCTCTGGCCCAATGGCTGGTGTGCCTGCTGCTCTTGGCGCTCACTCGAGAGCACGGCCAGGTGATTGTCGCGGGGCTGCCGCTGTACTTCTTGGTCCGGCGCAAGCCCCTCTGGGCCCTAGCGTTGCTTGTGCTGGGGGCTCTGGCGCTCACAGCTCTGGTGCAAGGGGGCGGGCTGCTGGCCTTGCCCGAGCGCATCGCTCAGCCTCTGCTGGAGAGCCCCTTGGGTGCCGGCCAAGGCCCGACCCCGCACTTCTACTCAGAGCTGCGGGGCGCCCAAGGGGAGGGCCAGCGACTCTGGACCCAAGGACGGGCCCTGCCGGTCTTTCTCTTCAACTTCAGCCACCTCTTTGGACGCCACGCGGACAGCCTCTGGATCCTGGTGCTCGGAGCCTTGGGCTTTGGTGCCCTGGCCCGCCGAGACGGCGTGGGCGGGGCCGGACTGTTGGCACTGCTGCCGGCGGCCGTGATCTTGCTGGTGTGGTCCAACCAGCGGCACAGCGCGCTTCTGTTGCCGGTTGGCGTGCTGGGAATCGCTTGTGGCTTCCCGGTGCTTCGAGGATGGAGACCCGCTGCGGGTGTGGCGATGGCCATGCTCTCCCTGCTGGGCTTTGGCTGGTCGATGCGCGATGCCCCAGCCATCGCGAACCGTTTGATGGGCGCCGCACACCATGCCGGACAGACCCAGGGATTGACCCAGTGGATGGCCGAGCTGCCCGGAGAATGGATGTTGGGTGGCGTAGACAACGAACCCAATCTCTTCTTGGGGTGGCCGCGGGTGGCCGAGGAGCGGCCCGAATGCGCGGTGCTCGAGCGCCCAGGCCCCCTCTGGCGGACCCTCTGGATAGCGCCGGCAGGCGTGATGCCCGCTGAGTGGGAGCAGTTGCACCAGCAGGGGCCGAGCGCTGTTTACGCGCTGCGCACGGATCCCTTGGGATCGCGCCCTTGCGCGGAGCTGCCGCTGCCCGATGGTGCGCTCTACGCCAAGGATGGTCAGGTCGCCAAGCTGGCCTGTGCTGCGCCCTTTCCCTTCACCGAATCGGAGCGCCGTCAGCGTGTGCTGCGCTGCCGTCAGCGGGGGGCTGGACCTGGTACACGGCCATCCCCCCCTCCCGGTGGGGGGGCCCGAAGAGGCCCTCCAAAACCGCGCTGACCATCTCCAGCTTGGGGCTCAGGTACAGCTCTTCGTGCACGACCACGCGTCCGTAGCCTTCCGCTTGCAGGCGCCGGGCTCCGGCGACCAGCTCCAGCTCCGGCAGCATCGGCGGCAAGCTGAGCACATAGGCCGACTCGATGCGCACCATGAGTTCGGTCAGTGGGTTGTCCGCCAGGGTCTCGGGCACCGGCTCATTCAAACCATAGGGCACTGGCTGGCCATGCTCGGTTTGGTACCAGGTGTAGACCGCACGCTCCAGGTTGGGAACGGTGATGGGGAGGTCGAGTATGGCCCCTTGTGAGACCTGGGTGTAGGCGCTGGGAATGCGCGCATCGCAACGTGGAAGGGGCCAGACCGCCGGCGAGGCCAAGGTGACCTCGGATAGGACCAGGGCCCCCAAGATCCCGGCGATTGCCGGCCGCGGGAGAGCGGGCCAGCGGCGGGACAGGGCCTGTGCGCCAAGACCGGCGAGCATCCCCAAACCCAGGGTGGCAGGCACCACAAAGCGGAAGGGGTGGGAGATGCGTGAAAAGAGAGGAAAAGCCTGGAAAAACGCCAGGAAGGGCAAGGGGATTCGGCGGCCCTTCCAGGTCAGGTATTCGCCGCCCACGTGCAGGTAGGGGCCCAGGGCGAAGAGCAAAAAGACCACGGCCAGGGCAATCCACAGGCCCAGGCTTCGTTTTGGCCGAGCCGCTACCAAGCCCCCCGCAGCCAAGGCCAGGCTCACCCAGCCCAGGTAGGTGACGATGAGCAGGTCCTCGCCGTACTGGGCTTTGAGATCCGGGCTGTAGTGCTTGCCCGGCCGGAACATAGAGACCACGTCTGTGATGTTGTGGTTGACCAGGCTGGCCCACACGAATGCGGGATCGCGGTCCACCAGAGCGTCCGCGGCGTCCATGGACTGACTGAGCACGGCGAGCACCGGGAGCACCAGCACCGCGTACAGGAGCACGCTGCCACCCAGGGCCAGCGCAAACCCCTTCCAGCCGGTGCGCAGGGGCTCGGAGATCGCACGGTGAAGCACCACAACCACCGAGAGCACGATTCCGAAGAGCCCGTAGTAGAAGTTGGCCACTGAGCAGAGCGCGAGAGCCGCACCCATGGCCGCCGCCCGGGCAAGACTGGGACGGTCCAGCATGCGCAGGAGCAGGAGCAGGTACAGGGGCAGAAAGCCCGCGTTCAAGGTCTCGGTGATCCCGTTGTAGGCCTGTCCCAACAGGTGGGCGGAGGCCGCGAAGATCACCCCGGGTACCCATGCGAGCCATTCGTCGTCGAGCACCCGACGGCCCAGGGCCCAAGCGCCGATACCGTTGCAGAAGAAGGCGAAGATCACGGCCAAATTCAGGGCGGCCGGCACCCCAGCCAAGACTTGGATGGGCCAAGTCCACAGCGCGTTGAAGCTGTCGATGAAGAAGAGTGCGCCGCCCTGGGGATGGTCTAGCAGATCGGTGTGGAGCGGTAGCTGGCCTTGGCCCAGGGAGTCGGCCACCCACCAAAAACCCCAGGCGTGGTTCCAGGTGTCGTTGCCGGGATGGCCCAGCATGCTGCCCCGTAAGTCCAGCACAGCCGGCCAGGTCAAGAGCAAGGCCAAGGCCAAGGCGATGGCCAAGTGGGGCGCCAGCTTGGTGAATGTCGCCCGCAGCCTCACAGGGCCGCCAGCAGCTTTTCTGCTCGGGCCAGGCCTGTTGCGTCGTCCAGGCCAGCGTACTGGCGCTGGGCTAGTTCAGCCGCAGCCCGGGCCAGCGTTGTCTGGCCCGCCGCAGCGCACAGGGTCCCGCAGTGCAAGGCGGGCCAAGCGTTGTCCGGATCCAGGTCGCCGTGTTGAGAGAAGCCTGCTGCAGCCAAGCTCAGGCGCTCCTCGACCATGGGCCAGTCCTGTTGTTTGGCGGAGCACCAAGCCAAGCACACCAGGATGCCCGGTATGAGCTGTGGCAGGGCAAAGCGCTCAGAGTCCCGCAGGGCCACCTCACAAGACTGGCGGGCCAAGCCCAAGTCGCCCAGGCTGATGCCCAGCAGACCCAGGTTCAGCCTCGGGTACACGCCGCCGTAGGAGCCCATAGCGTCGGTCATCTCCGCCGCCTCTTCGTAGAGCATCCGTGCGTCTGCCAAGCGTCCGGAGAGGCGTGCCTGCTCTCCCATGTCGTTGAGCGCGTTGGCCAGCGAGATGCCCAGTCCGGTTTCGCGGGCCAAGTCCAAGGCCTGCGAGAGCACCTGCTGGGCTTGCTCCAAGTCCCCCCGTGCCCTGTGAACCGCGGACAGGCTGCGCAGGATGCTGGAGCGGTCTCGTGAGCTGCGACCGTGCATTGAATCCGGCAGGTTCACCCACATGGCCGCGGCCCGCTCCAGCAGCGCAACGGCCAGGGCCCAGTTGCGCTGCTGGCGCGCCACATCCGAGAGGCCAAACAGAGCCTCCATTTCCAGCTCTTTTAGGTCCTCGGCCTCGCACAGGGCTCGGGCTTGCTCAAAGGCACGCTGGGCGGCTTTGATCTGCCCTTGCTGCCGGTAGCACTCCCCCTTGCGGCTCAGAGCGTTGGCCACCAAGCTCGGACTGGGTAGGGCGCGGGCCTGGGTCTGGGCCGTGTTGAGCAGCTGGACAGCCTCCTCAAACTCACCCAAGTGACGGCGCAGAGCGGCACGGGACATGGCGCACTGGATGCGCTCGCTCTGAAGGCTCTCCTCGGGCAAGCCTGTCAGGGTCTCCTCCAACAGGGTCAGGATGGCCAAGCTGCGGGAGGGATCGGTGCCGAATCGTGCCTGGGCGCTGGCCATCGCCAAGGTCTGGGCTGCCAGGGACAGGTCGCCGGCCGCCAGCAGGTGCTTGGCCCGCCGCAAGTCCTCGCTCTGCGCCCCTAGGTAGGCCGCACAACGCCGGTGGTGGTCTGCGGCTCGGCCTGCTTGTTGGGCCTCTTTGAGCAGGGTCTCGGGCAGCAGGCTGTGTACGAACTGCCAGCCTCCAGGCCAGGGACGTGCCAGCTCGCGCTCCAGCAGGGCGTCTTTGAGCGCGGAGAGCCTGACCTGGGGGGGAGACACCGCCTCCCACTCGGCGTCCGAGACCTGGTGTCCAAGCGTGGCAGCCAGCTCTAGAGCCAAGCGCTCTTGCTTCCCTAACACAGGCAGGCGTTGCTCCCAGAGACTGGGCAGGTCGTCGGGGATGCTGTTCTGGCTCGGGTCGCGTAGGGCAAATCCGCCTGGGCCCAGCACCAGCGCCTGTTGCTCCACCAGGCTGCCCAGGGCCTGCACCGCCATGAGAGGGTTGCCCTTGCAGCGCCGAGCGAGATCCTGGCGCAAGGCGGGGTCCAAGAGCAGCATGCCGTCGATCAGGTCTTCGGTCTGATCTGCGCTCATGGGCGCGATCTCTTGTGCGCGGAAACGAGGGGAATGTAGCAGGCGGTCCAGCTGCGCCTCCAGAAGAGGACTGAGTTCCTCTCGCCGCAAGGTCATGACCAGGAACACCGGCAGGTCCTCCAAGCGCTCGAGCAGACCCAGGACGATGGGCACCGCCTCTTCGCTCCACTGGATGTCTTCGAGTACCAGCAGGATGGGTCGGTCTTGCAGTCCCAGGAGGCGGGCAAGGATGCCGACACGAGTCTTTAGGGGGAGCTGGCGGGCCTGCTCGGGTTGGATCCACTGGGCCAGGGCTTTGGACTCGTAGGGATTGCTGCCGATGGCCGCCAGAGCCTGAGCGATCTGGTGCTCGGGCTCCTTCAATCCGACCACCGAGAAGTGTCGCGCCAATGCCCCCGGGATGCCCTCGTTCGCCGCACCGATGGGGTTGTGGCTTGCCCGGAGCACAACCGCGCTGCCGCTGGCGTGCGCTTGCTCCTCGATCCAGCGGGTCAGGTGAGACTTGCCGACACCGGCCGTGCCCTCCACGAGCACTCCGTGGATCTTACGGTGCAGGTGCACCCGCCGCAGGCCATCCCACAGAAGGGTTTGCTGATCCTCTCGGCCCACCATGGGGACCCGGCGATGGGCGAAGAGTCCTAAGCCCAACCCCCGAACCAGCGTTGGCTCATGTGAGGTCATTGGACCCGCTGGGAAAGGCGCTGGAGTGCGCTTGGCCGGGCCCACGTGAGAGAGCGCAGGCATCCCGGGCGCCCAGGTCTCGTTGGCCGCCGCCCAGACCTGTGGCTGCTGGTGGGGGCCCAGACGCAGCAGAGCGTCCAGGGCGTCTGCGGCGTAGGTGAAGCGCTCCGCTGGGCTCTTGATCAGCATGCGCCGCAGCCAGGGCTCCAGGTCTGTAGGAACATCCAGAATCGCGCGAAAGTTTGGGGGATCTTGGTTTAGGTGGGCCTGTCGCAGAAGGGCAGGGTCACTGGCCAGGAAGGGTGGCTTGCTAGTGCACAGCTCCCAGGCCAGGGCGCCCACGGCATAGAGATCGGTCCATGGCCCGTAGGCCCGCCAGTTGCCCATCAGCTGCTCGGGCGCCATGTAGGCCGGCGTGCCCTCGATCGCGTGCCGCCCGACAGCGCTGCCCAGGGCGTGGGCCAGTCCAAAGTCGGCCAGGATGGCTTGGGCCGTCTGGCTGAGCAGGACGTTCCCGGGTTTGATGTCCAGGTGAACCACTCCGCGGGCATGTGCGTGCGCCAGGCCCGCCAGAATGTCCGCCAGCATGCCCTGCAACCGCGGCCATGGAATCTGCCCCACCCGCTGTGCCAGGCTGCCGCCGCGGGCCAGCTCCATCGCCAGATAGGGGGCACCGCCGGGGAGCAGAGGGTGGCCGGAGGGGACCTGCCCGCTGTCCAAGACGCGCACGATGTTTGGGTGGTTCAAGGCGGCCACAGCGCGCACTTCACGGGCTAGAGCGGTGCGTTCTCGCTCGGTGGTGGTCTCGGAGAGCACCTTGATGGCCACCGGCGTTCCGCTGTGCGTCGCCTGCGCGCGCCAGAGCTGGGCCATCCCGCCGTCGGCGAGCCGCTCTTGCAGCAGGAATGGACCGAGCTGTGACATTGGGACGCGAGTCTACCCCGCCGCTCGCGCAGCTTGTCGGGCCCCCTGCGGTAGCATCCCCCCATGCTTCTTTGGCTGACCCTGGCGTGCGCCACCGAACCCCAAGCTCTGCCCACCCAGGTATCGGTCGCCCAGGCCAATGCCGCGTTGGAGCAGGCTGTGCATCCGCCCATGGTGCAGCTGCTCTACGACTACAGCTTCCTGCCCGATCAGCAGCAGGCCCAGCAGGTGGTGCGGATCGCCATTTGGTTGGACTGGATGGCCTTCGATGGCACCCAGCTGGCCATGATCGACGAGGCTCGGGTTCGGGCCGACGAGCAGCGCCTGCGCGTGGACCAGGAGATGTCCGCCGCTGTGGCCTTGCGTGAGCCGCAGATCACAGCAGCCTATGCCGCGATCGAGGCCCAACTGCGTGCGGGCACCGACCTGAACGACCCAGCGATGCTGCTAGCCGGCCAGCCCCTGGTCGAGCAGCGCCGGCACAAAGAGCTGGAGCGCGAGCTGCTGGCTTTGCGCCTCCAGGCCATACAAGAGGTCATCGCCGCGGAGCAATCTTTGCTCCGCAGCCTGACAGTGGAGCAGGAAGCCCACCTATCCGATGCCCTGATCTTCCTGCGGCACCGCCTGGATCCCTACGCCAACCCGGGGGACTTCAACGCTCTGGTCGGCACGCTGTTCACGCCTGGGGACTACGCGACTCTGACCCGGGGCAGCTTTGACGCAGAACAGGACCAGTGGGACTTGGCCGGCTTGTGGGTGGAGGCCCAGGATCGCGACCCCGGTCGGCCCTGGTTCGCCGATCTGCGTCGAGAGCTTCTGATCTACCTGGTGCTCCTGGAGCCGGCGCTGCCCCAGGCCCTAGAAATCGCCCAGATCCGCGTTGCCCAGTTGGGGCTCATCCCGGCACCAGGGCCCGCTGGTCAGCCAAATCCTGTAATACCGGCGGATCCTCTTCCCGCACCTCCCGGAGATCCTATGCAAAGATGAGGGACTGGAGGCTCTTGTACAATGAGCCGTGAACTTCTCGAACGTCAGGTTGCGCTCTTCAAGGAAGCCGAGCAAGTCGCCGAGATGGGATGGTGGACTTGGGACACCTGCACAAACGAACTATTCTGGTCGGACAATATGTACCGCCTGATGGGGTACGCACCACAGACCGTTGAGCCGAGCATGGAGGGTTTCTTCGGCCAAGTTCACCCGCAGGACATTGAGCGCGTGATGCGAATGGTCGCGCGTGCGGCCGAGACCCAGCGTTCACCGCCGATGGAGTACCGCATCGTCGGAGCCGATGGTCGCACCCGCCACGTGCGGGGACATGGCTCTGCGGTGGTCGGACCGGACGGCGAGGTGCTGTACCAAGTTGGCACCCTTCAGGATCGAAGCGAGACGGTGCAGAGAGAGCAGGTGGCGGAACGAAACCGGGTGTTGCTCGCGAAAACCCAGCTGGCGGCTGCTGCCGGCGCCTTTGAATTCTGGCCTGAGACCGGGCTATTGCACGGCTCGGCGGCCTTCTACCGCCATCTCAAGCTGCCTGCTGACCAACCCATTCCTGTCAGCGAACTGCAGGCCCTGGTCTTTGCCGAAGATCGACGGCTCATGCCGCTCTTGGCCGGTCTTGAGTCCGAGCTGGGCGTTCCCTTGCGTTGCAGTGTACGGCTTCAGATTCAGAACCAGGTGCTGCACACCTCCTTTGTGTCCTCCCTGGAGGAGCTCGCAGGCGGTGAGCGCTATGTCGCTGGAGCCATGCTCGACATTGGCGAGCAGATCCTTCTCGAGAAGAAGCTGCGTGCGGCCCAGAAGCTCGAGACCCTTGGCCGATTGTCCGCCGGAATCTCTCACGACTTCAACAACCTGCTGACCGTCATCCTCGCCAATGCCGCGATCTTGAATGAGGATCACCCGGGACCCGAGCTTGGCGCGATTCTCGAGGCGGCTACTCAGGGCGACCAGCTCACCCGCAAGCTGCTCGCGGTCGGGCGGCAGGTTCCTGAGAAGGTTGGGCCCTTGGACATGGACCGCTCTGTCTCTCAGAGCGTGCGCCTGCTCAAGGGGATCCTGGGGTCAGGTGTGAAGCTGCGCACGACTCTGTCGGCTAGCGCGGAGGCGATCTGCGAGCCAAACCAGCTGCAGCAGATGCTCTTCAACCTGATCATCAACGCCTACGACGCCCTGGATGGAGATGGGGAGATCTGGGTCTCGACCCAACGCAGCACCCTTGGAGCAAGCCCCGCAGTCTCCGTCACCGTGTCCGACAACGGCCCCGGTATGTCCGCCGAGATCCGCGAGCGCATCTTCGAACCCTTCTTCACAACCAAGTCGACGGAGCACGGCTCAGGTCTAGGGCTGGGCATGGTTCGCGACGTGATGGGGGGCCTGGGTGGCAGCGTTGAGATCCAGGGCGGGCCTGGCCAAGGCACCCAGGTCATCCTTCGTTTTCGGAGAGTCCAGGCGCAGGTTGCCCCGGCGCAGAGCGGCAAGATGCCCCTCGTTCTCTTGGTCGAAGACGATCATCAGGTTCGCGGCCTAATACGCCAGATTATGGAGATCTCGGGCTACAGAGTCGTCGAGGCTGAAGACCCGAGTCTCGCCCGCAGAGCCCTGTGGAAGCAGGTACCCGACCTGGTCATCTCTGATCTCAATATGCCGGATGGGGGCGGACGGGCCCTGCTCTCGCATGTGCAGGAGAATCACCCCGGGCTGCCCGTGTTGTTGATCACAGGTCATGACTTGGACCAGGGGGGCTTAGGGGTGCCAGTCCTCAGAAAGCCATTTACATCGGGCCAGCTCCGAGCTGCAGCGCGCGATGCGTTGCAGTCAGTAGATGGAGACCTGGATCTGCCGTCTTCTGTGAAATCTCTCTTACCCCCCCCGTCTCCATGACGAATAATGGGGACAGGTGTAGCGTCGAACACAGCGACCCACTGCCCCGAGAGTCAAACCCGTCATGGCCGCAAAACGTCCCCTACAAGCTCTGTTTAGCCTAGGCGTAGTCGCTTTTGGTTTTGTGGCGCCGTGGCAGTTGGGCATGTTGACCCCGGAAGTGGACCTGCCCCAGGTCAGCGTGGCTTTGGCCTCGGAGCGGGTGGTAACGATCGTCATGCCCCTGCAGGCTGAGCCCTTGGAGCTGGTTCCCATGGTGGAAGACGAGGAGTCTGCCTCTCTCATTGAGCCGGACGTTTCCGAGACACCGGAGCTCGTCGATGCCCTGAAGACCCCGTCGGACCCCGAGCTTCCCGTGGACCGAGATCCCCAGGACGCCTCGGCCGACGCCGGTGATGCTCAGAGCCCTGCGCAGCGTGTGAACGCCGTGCCTTTCCCGGGCATGGTGCGCGGCCCCGGTAGCTTGGTGCCTGGCAGACCGGCTGGCACAAGTGACGGAAGCGGGGACAACACCGAGCACGTGCGTCGCACCCGCGCTCCGCGCAAGGCCCCCAAGACCACGTCTAGGGAGTGCGAGCCGGACCGCGTCGATATCTTCATGGTCAGCGAGACGGCGTACCGGATCGAAGACCAGGCCATCGCCTACTACGCCGAGCACCCAAAGGAGGCTGAGAAGTTGGCCGCGACCTGGTGGGCCAAGGACGACGACGGCGAGCGCCGCGGCTTTAAGCTGGGGCGGATCAAGTGTGGCTCCATCCTGGACCAGGTTGGATTCAAGAGCGGCGACATCATCGAGGCGGTCAACGGCCGCGAGATCCAGTCCTACAGCGAGGCCGTCACTGCATTCATGGGGCTGCGCAACCGCAAGGTCCTGTGGGTTCAGGTTGAGCGCCGCGGAGAGCCCGTGCGTCTGGACTTTCACCTGGTGGACGAGGGCGAGGCGCAGGTCGAGGAGGGTGAGGAGATCGTTGACCCCACCGCCTTGGTCGAAGCTGAGCTGGCTGACCCCAGCTTATTGGACCGCATGGAGCTGTGGGGCGATGAGCGCGAAGAGCGCCGCGATGAGCGCCAGGACCGCAAGCAGGAACGCTTGGAGAAGCGGGACAAGCGGCGGAAAAAGGAGTAGAGTTCAGGGTAGGAGAGGAGGGGGAGATACCGATTTTGTTGGTGGTTTTGGCGTGCAGCGGGTTTTTGCAGGAGTAGGAAGAGTCCTCTCCGCTGCCCGTTGAACGACGAACACCGGAGACGGTGTGTGATGGGTGGTCGAGGTGCCCCGAGACCGGGATGGGAGCTTCGAGCCCAAGATGGTCAAGAAGCATCAGCGCGTGTTGGTGAGTTCAACGAGCGCATTCTGCAGCTCTACGGACGCGGTATGAGCACGCGAGAAATCCAAGACTTCTTCCTTGAGGCCTACGGTGCCGAGGTCTCCTCCAGCCCCGTTTCACGCGTCACAGACGCGGTCCTGGAAGACATCGAGGACTGGCGTTCGCGGAAGCTGGACCCGATGTACCCCATCGTCTACCTGGATGGCTTGGTGGTCAAAGTGAAGACCGACGGACTGGTTCAGAACCGAACCGTCTACATCGCCCTGGGCGTCAACATGGATGGAAAAAAGGAGGTTCTCGGCCTGTGGATGTCCGGCAGTGAGGGCGCGAAGTTCTGGCTGCATGTCATCACCGAGCTGAAGAACCGCGGTCTGGATGACATTCTGATTGCCTGCTGTGACGGCCTGAAGGGCTTCCCAGAGGCCATCGAGGCTGTCTTCCCCCAGACCGTTGTTCAGACCTGCATCGTGCACATGGTCCGGAACTCGATGCGTTTCGTGTCCTGGGGCAACCGCAAAGCGGTTGCAGGCGTTGAAGAACCTGGAGGCCTTCGAGGGGGCTTGGGGAGATCAGTACCCTTCCATCACCAAGTCTTGGAGAGGAAACTGGCACTGCGTCAGCCCCTTCTTCGCCTTCGCCAAGCCCATCCGCAAGGCAATCTACACCACCAACGCAATCGAGGCCTTGAACCGGCAGAGTGGCGCCGCATCAAACGGAGCCTACGAATGCCCCTGAATCTATCATTTAGGGCTGCACCAGCACCGTGTCGTCGGCCGAAGTTCAGCAGCCTGCTGAAGCGCCCTTTGAGTACTTAGATGGGCTGTTGGTCGGAGGCTCGGATGCCTGGAGCGAAGAGAGCTGGCTAGTTGGGATACGACGCCCAAGACCGGATTGGATTGATTGGAACCGTTGATCACGACCACGAGGCCGTATACATCGCCAGCCTGAGCTACGCTGACGGGGAGGATTCGGGCGCTCGAGACCGGAAACCTGGCCCTGGAGACGCTCGCCGCCCAAGATGGGGAGGTACTGGAGTTCAGAGAGAGGAGGCATTCCTGCCAAGAGCAGTGACTACTCCCGAACCCATTCCCCATCGTCATACTGAAAGCGGGCCGAGCCCCAGTAGACCTTGTCGACCTTCATGGTGCGTACAACGATTTGGTCTTCCAGGTCCTTCATCGTGATCTTGATGCTGGCCCCCTGCTCCAGGTCTTTGACCACCGCCAAGAAGGCGTCCAGCGTTGGGGTGGGCTCGCCGTTGACGGCCACGATTCGGTTGGTCGCGCGGATGTTGTAGCGCTGGGCTGGAGAGCCGTAGTAGTACAGACCCACATAGACGCCCTCGGGCTCCAGACCGCGCTGGGCCATGAGCTCCCAGTGGGGTGCGTGCAGCACCAGACCGTTCCAAATGAGCACATCGTCTACGGAGTAGTTGCCCAGGTCTACAGTGGGCACGGCCACGTCCTTGACCCGGCCATCGCGGACGACGGTGATCTGCACTTGGGCGCGCTGAACGGCCTCTTCGACGGGCGCGAAGCGGGTGACGAGCTCTCCATCCACGGCCACTAGGAGATCACCTGATTCCAAAACCAGGGCGGCTGGAGTGCCGGCCACAACACGGGCCACGTAGAGGACCTGGCGGCGCTCGGGGTCCAAGGCAGCCAAGTCGGTGGCCATTCCCGCAGGCAGACCGCGTTCGGTGGCGTCTGAGACGGAGATGGTGGTGAGCTGGGCACCCAGGCCACGGGGAGCCTGACCGGAGCGCAAGGCGTCCAGGGTGCGCTGGACTTCGGAGACGGGGATGCCCGTCATGTAGCTGCCGGCATCGCCGCTGCTGGCCGAGGTGAAGCTGCTCCAGGTGGTGATCACACGGCCCTTCTTGTCGCACAGAACGCCGCCGACGGTGGAGATGGCGTCGGTGATGTCCACGGTCTCCACGTTGGATGCGCGGAACTGTGGGACACCTGCGCTCTCAGGGCGCAGAGGGTCGACGCGGCCTACGGTAGTGGGCAGGCCCACGATTTTGCCGGCGGCGGTCACGCCCACCTGCCAGACCTGGTCGCCGGTCTGCAGCTCTGTAGGGCGCAGCACAGCGGACTCTATGGGGGTATCGCCCAGCAGGGCGGGGTCATATTTAATGATGGCGATGTTCTGTACGGGGTGCACGAAGACCACCTTGGCGGGCACGCGCAGAGTGCTGGCGAAGGTGATGCTCACATCCCCCAACAGCACGGGTACGGTGTCTCGGTCGCAGAGCACCCAGCCACGCTCGGCGTCGACCACCAGCCCGGCGCCGTAGAAGCTGGAGCCTCCGGCTCCTTCGACCCGCAGGGGTAGATCTGCGTTCACCTTGACCAAGGAAGACGCCAGCTTGCGAACAGGCTTGGGGCCGGCGACGGCCAGATCCACAGTCTGAGGAGCCTGGGGGGCGGGCTCGGGGGCTGCCGGTCCGGCGGTGCAGGGCCAGAGTCCCGTGGTGTCGTCGCGCACACAGATCTGCATCTGTGTCCAGGTCCGGTCCACTCGCATCACGGCGATTTGGGTAGCGCGGGGATCTCCGATGGAGAAGAAGCGCACGGGGACGCGCTCGCCGTCTGCGTAGCGGGCCAACTGGGTCTGTGCAGCTTGCAGGGTGGGCACCTCTACGCCGTCGATGGCGACGATAATGGCGCCATCGGGGACGCCGGCCATGCCCAGGGAGTAGCCGGGGCTGGCCACATAGAGACCTTCTACAGGTAGCGCGTGGTTCCGTGCCTGCTGGTAGCTGAGGGGGTGCAGGATGCCGCCGCCAAAGCTGAGGAAAGCGTTGGGGGTGATGCTGTGCAGGTCCTGGACCGTGATCAGCACCTGCTGGACCACGCCATCGCGGCTAATGGTGAGGTGGATCTTACCCCCCACCCAGTCATCCAGGGCGGTCTCCAAGGGGACGAAAGCGTTGAGCGCATTGCCCTCGACCGCGAGGAGTATGTCGCCAGGCTGCAGCTTGTCCCAGGCCGGTCCGTTCGGTACGGTCTCCTTGACCACCAGAGCGCCCTCCCCCTTGGGGAAGGTCTTCCGTAGGCTCGCCTCGTCTTCTTCGCCCAAGCCCAGGCGGCGCAGCTCGTCGTAGGGGGTGTAGGTGAACACGGTCTGCAGGGTGCCTCGCGTGACGGGCTCCTCTCTCTGGAGCAGCTCAAGTGCGCGCACCACCCGGTCCAAGGGCAGGTAGTAGCTGCTGGCGGCCCGTCGGCTTCCCCCAGCGTTCAGGCCGATGACATGGCCTTGGCTGTTTAGTACGGGGGAGCCGGAGCTGCCGCCCGAGGTCGAAGAGCCAGCCTGCAAGTAGAAGGTGTTGAAGTCGTTGTAGGTGTTGCCGCCGTAGCCAGGAGCGCCTCGGTCCAGTCGGGCCAAGGTGCCGTCCAGGATGACGATCTTCTCCCCAGCGTCGTTGCCGACCACTCGGATCTCCATGCCAACCGCAGCCTCTTCGGGATGAAGGGGCAGCTCGACCAGGTCCATGAACTTCAGGTCCTCGGGGTCGAACTTGTAGAACCCAAAGTCGTGTACCGGGTCGCGGTACAAAGCCTGAAGAGGCACCTCTTCATTGTTCAGGAATACCGCCTCGGCGACCACCGGGCCTGCGTGCACCATGTGGCGGTTGGTGAGCAGAATGCCGCGCTCAGCATCGACCACAAAGCCAGTCCCAACACTGCTTCCTGCGGACTCGGTGTCAAAGGAGCGGGTGCCGACCACCTTGATGCTGACCACCGCTGGCACGTTGGCTTCCAGCATCGCCTTCCAGTCCTGGAGGGGCGCCTCTTGGGTCGCTGCTCTCGCGGCAGGCGCGCTCTTGGCGAAGGTTGGGGAGGCGGCGAGCAGGGAAAGCAGAATCAGCATGCTGGTCTAGGAGCACGGTGGAGGGTGAGGTGCAAGCTTTTGGGGCAATCCTTGGCTTGTTGGGTGCGAATTAGGCGCTTCAGCGCTTTCATCCTCAGCGGCTGAGCGGCTCAGCCGCTGAGCCGCTGAGGCACTGAGCCGCTCAGCGGCTCAGTGCCTCAGTGCCTCAGTGTCTCAGTGCCTCAGTGTCTCAGTGCCTCAGTGTCTCAGTGCCTCAGTGTCTCAGTGCCTCAGTGCC